>NZ_CP051651.1:3611538-3912500 GCF_012848175.1 Xanthomonas campestris pv. badrii
GCTCGATCTTTCTTGACTATGCAGCAAGAGGTGGCTTTGAACAGTCATATTGGCTCATCAACCACGGCGCCAGCTTCAGCGATGAACGTGTAATTTCCGCAGTCTTCTGGCATCCCGGCAATCCAACTGATCCAACCTGGCAACGCAAGTGCCAACAATTTTTGTTGCAGCATGGCATCCAACGACCGCCGTTGCCCGAAAATTACCGGAGTATGCGCAAAGCCTTCGGCTTCCGGTCCGAAGAAAAAGATATTCCGTTACTTTGATCCACCACTGAAGAAGGAATTTTCAGATGACCACTCTCGCAGACCACCAGCAGCAACGCGCCTTACTCGAGCAGCTACGGACCAGCAGCGATCCACAGGCTTGGCAGCAAGCCGAAAAACTGCAAACGTCTTATTACGACCGCGAGACGCTTTGCCCACGCCGCGTGCAAGGTCTAGGCTAAGCCATACACGGTCGGCACAGAGCGCTGATCGCTTCTACCGCTTCATAAGGATGCGCTGTGCCCAGATTGGTACAAATCGTCACGCTGTCGTTGTTCTTGGCCTGTGCAAGCTGCGGTGGCGTGTCGTTGCCTGCGCCTGCGCAGCAGTCCGCGTATCCACTACGCTCGTATTTCCCCGATCCCAAGGCACAGGCGCTGGCGCTGGCCGCCGAGCATGGCAACGTCAAGGAAGTGCGGCGGTTGATGAAAGAGGAGCGCGTCGATCCTGATGTGATCTTTTCCAAGCACGGCTACCCGCTGCTGATGTGGCCAATTCTCACGCAGAACCCCGAGGGGTTGCGGGCGATGCTGGAGAATGGGGCAGATCCCAACGTTGCAAAGCCGTATCCACCTGAGCCCGGGAGTAGCAGCACTCCAACGAATCATGCCAATGCCATGGTGTGGGCTGCCAAGCAGGATGATCCGATCTACTTGAAGTTGCTCCTGGACCATGGCGGCGATCCGAACACGAGAAATGCAAACAATGAAACGTTGCTTTTGCAAGCATTCCTTTCGCAAAACAAATGGGAGAACGTGAAGCTGCTGGTGGAACGCGGGGCTGATGTGAATGCCACGAGTCAAGGTGTTCCTATCCTGTTCAATTATGCTGCTCGTGGGGGTTTTGAGCAGGCCTACTGGCTACTTGAACACGGCGCAGATCCGGGGGAAGGAAGCCCGCCTCCGCTCCCAAAAAACCTTTCCATTGTAGAAAGTATTTTTTGGCACCCTGGCAATCCAAATGATCCAACCTGGCAGCGCAAGTGCCAGCAATGGTTGTTGCAGCGCGGATACCAGCGTCCCCCTTTACCTGAAAGTTTCCGAAGCATGCGCAAAGCCTTCGGCTTCCCCTCCGAAGAAAAAGACATTCCGTTGCTTTGATCGATCACTGAAGAAGGTTTTCAGATGCCCACTCTCGCAGATCACCAGCAGCAGCGTGCCGCACTCGAGCAACTACGGGCCAGCAGTGGTCCCAGACCCGGCAGCAAGCCGAGAAACTGCAAACGCTTTATTACGACCGCGAGACGCTTTGCCTGCGCCGCGCGCAAGGTCTAGGCTAAGGCCATACACGGCCGGCACAGAGCGCTGGTCGCTTCTACCGCTTCATAAGGATGCGCTGTGCCCAGATTGCTACGAATCGTCGTGCTGTCGTTTTTCTTGGTCTGTGCCAGCTGCGGCGGCGTGTCGTTGCCTGCGCCTGCGCAGCAATCGGCGTATCCACTACGCTCGTATTTCCCCGATCCCAAGGCACAGGCGCTGGCGCTGGCCGCCGAGCATGGCAACGTCAAGGAAGTGCGGCGGTTGATGAAAGAGGAGCGCGTCGATCCTGATGTGATCTTTTCCAAGGATGGCTACCCGCTGCTGATGTGGCCAATCCTCACGCAGAACCCCGAGGGGTTGCGGGCGATGCTGGAGAATGGGGCAGACCCCAATGCACGCAAGCTACACCCGCAGCAAGATACCACGCGATTCAAAGGGCGTTATGAAGACAATGCGATGGTCTGGGCCGCCAAACAGGAAGATCCGGTCTATCTGAAATTATTGCTCGATCATGGCGGCGACCCGAACACCCGTAACTCCAACGGCGAAACCCTACTTTTGCAGGCATTCCTTACCCAAAATAAATGGGAGAACGTAAAGCTCTTGGTGGAACGTGGAGCGGATGTGAATTCCACCAGCCAGGGCTCTCCTATAATTTTTCATTACGCAGCCAGGGGTGGATTTGAGCAGGTCTTCTGGCTGCTTGAACATGGCGCAGATCCGAAAATAAACGATCTAACGAGAAATCCTGATGGCTCGCATGAATACCCCGTGGTCGCAGATATATTTTGGCACCCGGGCAATCCGAATGACCCAACCTGGCAACGCAAGTGCCAGCAATGGCTACTGCAGCACGGGTATACGCGCCCACCGCTACCTGATTACCTACGAAAGATGCGCAAAGCCTTCGGCTTCCCTTCCGAAGAGAAAGATATTCCGTTACTTTGACCGATAACTGAAGAAGGAATTTTCAGATGCCAACTCTCGCAGACCATCAACATCAGCGTGCCGTACTCGCGCAGCTGCGGACCAGCAGCGATCCACAGGCACGGCAGCAAGCCGAGAAACTGCAAACGCTATATCACGACCGTGAAATGGCTGGGCTTTCCGACGATGTCTACGACTCGGCCAAAGGCGAAGGACAGCCGGATGCCGGATGGATTCGCGCCAGCGAGCATCTGGACAAACTGCGTGAGTATGCGCCGCAGCTGAACCTGACGGATGATCAGATAAGAGACTTGTTGAAGCCTGACCGTTCAGGCTTCCGCGCCGAAATCTATCTCCCCGACCCGGCCATCCTCGGCCCCGGCTACAAACCCACCGTGGCTTTCAAGGGTTCGGCCGGCGAGGTCCTGACGCCGGATGGGCTACGCCCCACCGGCAGCGAGGACTTCGTCGCCAACAACTTCCCGCAATCGGTGGGCCTGAAAACCGATTACTACGATCGAGCAATGAGTCTTGCGTACCAGTTAAGTCGCTCGCAGCTCGACTTCGAAATCACCGGCCACTCCCTCGGCGGCGGCATGGCCTCGGCGGGAGCGGCAGTGTCAGGCATGCGAACCACCACCTTCAATGCCGCCGGCCTGCATCCGCTCACCGCCCAGCGGTTTGCCCAGGAGAATGGGCTGCCGGTCTACGACCCCAAACAAAGCGTCGTCGCCTACCAGGTCACCGGCGAGGTCCTCAACGACGGCATCCAGCAGAATATCCATCGCCTGGATGCGTTCCGGCGCGCAGAACTCGGCGCGGTGCTGAAGGAAACCTGCACCGTGCTCGATGAGTTGCCGCAAGCCAAGGCCTTGCTGGCCAGCCAGCTCGATGCGACGTTGCCGGCGCATGCGCAACCGGCCGCCCACGCGTTCCTGGACCGGCTGCAACATGGCAACACCACGCAACTGTTGCGGGAGTTGCCGTTGGCGGCCGGCCAGATGCAACCGCTGCTGGCGGCCAAGCAGCATGCCACCGACGGCCAGGGCATCGTTGATCGCCCTGCGAGGCTGTCGCTGCGCGATGTGTCCAACTTCGCCGGCCCCGCGCTGGATGCGCTCCATGCCACCTCGCAAGGTGTGCGGGTGGGGCGCGGCCTGGGTGGGGTGGTCGCGGAGTCGGGCCAGATGGCAGACCAGGCGCTGGATGCCGCGGGCGACCTGGCCCAGCGCGCGGCGCAAGCCGCGGCGCAGGTCCGGCAGGGTATCGCCCAGCGGCTGGGGGCGGCCGCGGGAGAAGGCGTGGAGCAGGCCGGTGCATTCGCCGCGCAGGGGCGTCAGGCCCTGGGCCAGGTGCAGCGGTTGCAGGGACAGGTGCAGGGCGAAGCGGCTTCGCTGGGCGCGGCGGCGCTGCGTGGGCTGGGCGGGATGCTGCCGCAGGCATTGGACGCACAGCTCGATGCACAGGCCGAGCGCCTGGCGCAGGCCGGTGCGGCCGCGGAACAGCGCGGGCAGAACCAGGCCACACAGCGCTTGAATGAGGCGGCCGATGACGCCCGGCAGATCCGACAGCGTGGCCATGAAACAGGCCAGGCGCTCGACGCCGCCGCCAGCCAGATTGGGCAGGCCGAGCACGCCAGCTGGACTGCAGCGGGCGTCCAGGCGAACGCGCTGCTGGACACGACGGGACGGTATACCGAGGCGACATCTGCGTTGGCGCCCGAGATCTACGCCAAGCAGGCCGGTGTGGCCACCGCTGCGGTTGCCACCTATGCCACGCACAACCCGACCACTCCGCACGGCCTGTTCAATCTGGTCAAGACGGGCGAGTTCGCTGGCAACCTGGGGCAGAGCCTGGACGAGGCCACCGAACGGCATCTGATGACCGAGACAGTCGTGCCCAGCATGGATGCGCTCATCCAGGATGTCGAACGCAAGGCGCGCGCGCAGGCCGCGCCGGATCAGGCTCAGGCGCAAGGCGCTGCGCTCGGACCGGGCGAGCGCGGCACCGCGGTGCAGGCGCTACCTGTGGCCGCATCGGTTGCAAGCGCCCCCGAGCGCACGCAGCCGGACCTCGCCGTGCAGCCGCAACAGGCGCTGGAACAGCAACGCCATTGGCAACTGCACATGGAGCAGACGGTGCAGCAGGAGCGCGAGCGGCTGGCAGAGCAGGAAAAGGCCGACGCGCAGCGCGAGCACGCCACCGTAGGAAGCGACCCCGCACGGCAATCGCCGGGCCTGCTTCCCTTCAGCGACCCTGCGCATCCAGGCCATGCGTTGTACGCGGACGTCAAGCATCGGCTGGATGCAAGGGCACGCCGCTGCCGGAAGATCACCTCACCCAGGTCACTGCGGCCCTGTACGTGCAAGGCTTCAAGCCCAATTGGGATGGGCGGGTGGATGTGGTCAACGAAACCTTCTTTGCACAGAACTACGACGACATCACCAAGCGCGTGAATATGTCCCTGGCCGGTACGGCACCATCGGTGCAGGAATCGATGCAGCACGTGCAGGCGCAGACACTGGAAACCGCGCGGCAGCAGGAGGCGATTGCGCAGGCCAGCCGAGATCAGCCCTCCCCCCCGGGGCCGGTCATATAAGGGCAATGCGCCACGCGTGGTCGACAATATCGACTCGCATGCCGGCGCAAGATAGGCGATGGAAATGACAGACACGATCGCTCCGGCCAACGCGGCATTTGCCGCATTCGAACATGCCGACTGGCATGGCCTGCTGCATGGCCCTCATGTGGTGTACCTGCTGGCGCATGCACGGCGGGACGCCTTCTACATCGATGTGGCAAGCGACTTGCGCGCTGTGGCCAAGCAGTGCAGGCATCTCGTGGCACAACAAGAAGCGACCCTACCCCAAACCCAGGTGATGCCGCTGCTGCTGGTGTGGTTCGAAGTGCATGACGACCCCGCAGCTGCGCGAGCACGCGCGAATGAGATCCGCCGTTGGACGCATGCGTGGCAACGGCGGCTGGTTGATGCATTGAATCCGCTGTGGCTCGACGTAGACGGGTACGCCTGTGGATTTCCCGGCGAGCTGTCACAGGTGGGAGAACGCCAGGTCCGACAGAGCGACATACCGAACCCGTTCGATGTGCGGGTTACCTGAGTCGATAGGCCGTGGGCGCATGGCCGCGCTTGCCGCTACGCACTTGCACCATCTGCGCTGGCGCCATCTGCGCAAAATTTAGCCTGCGGCCGCGATTGATGGACAAGTGACCGGATGCCCCAGAGCAGCAGTGCCTGCACGTGCTGCCCAAAAAGCGGACAACAACACGACTGCGCAGCCGCTGGGCAGAGGCGCGGCAGACACTCGCAATCGCATGAACCACGCGTCCACTCCGCTTCCGAGCGTGCCGTCCACGCCCACCTGGCGACTGCTCGCGACGTTGTGATCTCCGCTCTACTCCTGCAGCCGATCGCAATCCTCCATCGAGGTCCCGCTGCTGGCGGGCTGGCCATTGGCCTCCGTATCCGCCTGTCGCTCTTGCGCGCGCTGCCTGCTGCGACACTCCATCTGCGCTCGCTCCCGCTTGCGTTGCGCGGTCCTGGCCGCGTCGATCTCGGCGCGCTCGCGATTGGCCCGCTCGGTGTTTTCGCGTGTTTCCTGCTTGACGCGCCTGGCGATGGACGGCGCGCCGCGATGCGGAGAGCCCTCGCCAGGCGCCAGCACTTCCAGGTCCGGCGAGCTCTCCGGTGCATGGTTGCGCCACAGCGCGCGTTCGCTCTCCACGGTCCATTCGCGGCCGCGGTAATGCGCGTCCCAATAGGCGTCCAGCGAAAACGCAATCTTCGGCACCGCGCCAGCGAGATCGCCGCGATCCAGCGCAATCGCCTGCGCAGGCATCCAGCCGCGTGCATCGGGCCCGCGCACATCGCACCATCTGCCGTTCTCCAGGCAGCCATGGATGGTGACCGGATTGCCGGCATTGGCTTCGCCCACCAGCCGGTATTCGTCGCCAGGGCCTGCACGCAAACGGGCCAGACTGTTGACGTGCCCGGTGTGCTGCGCCGCGACCGGTGCGGCCGCCACCATCAGCAACCACACCACGCTGCATGCCAGAACTCGCCGCATTGCCTTCTCCCTTCGCGTGAGGATCCCTTCGCGCGATCTGCTCGCTGCAACGAACGCGCTGGCGTGCTTGGTAGGACAGGCCGACTGAATGCACTGCCAATGCCGCACGCACTGTCACCAGGCGGCAGGCATATCCGCTGCGCTTACCCCGCCATCCCGTTGTGCCGCAGCAATGCGTCGATGCTCGGCGCACGGCCACGGAAGGCACGGAAGTTGTCGGCCGCACTGCGGCTGCCACCGCGCGACAACACTTCATGGCGAAAACGTGCACCCGTATCAGCGACCTGTTCCGGCGCCTCTTCGAACGCGGCGTAGGCATCGGCACTGAGCACTTCGGCCCATTTGTAGCTGTAATAGCCGGCTGCGTAACCGCCTGCGAAAATATGGCTGAACTGATGCGGGAAGCGATTCCATGCCGGCGGGCGATTGACGGCCACCTCGTCGCGCACGCGTTCGATCAGCTGCAGCACGCTGTCCTGCACCGGGTCGAAGCTGCTGTGCAGCTGCATGTCGAACAACGCAAATTCCAGCTGGCGCACGGTGAACATGCCACTCTGGAAATTGCGCGCGGCCAGCAGGCGGTCGAACAGGTTGCGCGGCAACGGTTCGCCGGTCTGCACATGCGCGGTCATCGCCTGCACGCGCTCCCATTCCCAGCAGAAGTTCTCCATGAACTGGCTGGGCAACTCCACCGCGTCCCACTCCACGCCGTTGATGCCGGCCACGCCGAGCTCGCCGATACGGGTGAGCAACTGGTGCAGCCCGTGGCCCATTTCATGGAACAGCGTGGTGACTTCGCCGTGCCGGAACGTGGCCGGTGCATCGCCACTGCCGCGGCCGAAATTGCACACCAGATACACCAGCGGCGTCTGTACGCCGTTGGCGGTGTCGCGGCGATTGCGGCAGTCGTCCATCCAGGCACCGCCGCGCTTGCCTTCGCGCGCGTACAGATCCAGATAGAACTGGCCGACCAGCACACCTTGCGCATCTTCCAGGCGATAAAAGCGCACATCCGGATGCCACACCGGCGCGCTGTCCGGCTTGACCGTCAGCCCGTACAGGCTATGGATCACATCGAACAGGCCGGCCAGCACTTTCGGCTCGGTGAAATACTGCTTCACTTCCTGTTCGGAAAAGCTGTAGCGGGCCTGCTTGAGCTTTTCGCTGGCATAGGCCAGATCCCAGGCCTGCAGTTCATCCAGGCCGAGTTCGTCGCGGGCGAAGGCTTCCAGTTCGGCGCGGTCGCGCTGCGCGTATGGCTTGGCACGCACCGCCAGATCGCGCAGAAAGCCCATCACTTCATCCGGACTCTGCGCCATCTTGGTGGCGATGGAATACTCGGCGTAACTGGCAAAACCGAGCAGCTGCGCCAGCTCGGCGCGCAGCGCAAGAATGCGATCGATGTTGGCGCTGTTGTCCAGCGCGGCATCGCCGAATTCGGAGGCGCGCTCGGCGTTGGCACGATACAGCAGCGCGCGCAGTTCGCGGCTGTCGGCATCGGTCTGCACCGGCAGGTAGCACGGCATCTGCAGGGTGAACTTCCACCCTGGCACGCCGTCCTTTTCTGCGGCGGCGCGCGCGGCGGCAATCACTTCGGCCGGCAGACCGGACAGCTGGGTGTCGTCTTCGGTCACGTACGACCAGGCATCGGTGGCATCGAGCACGTTCTGCGAAAACTTCGCCGCCAGTGCCGACAGTTCTTCCTGGATCTGCGCAAAGCGCGCCTTGGCGGCGTCGTCCAGCTCGGCACCGCCGAGCCGGAAATCGCGCAGCGCGTTGTCCAGCACCTTGCGCCGGGCTTCATCGTAGCGCGCAGCATCCGGCGACTGCGCCAGTGCCTTGTACTGCGCGTACAGCGCCAGGTTCTGGCCCAGCGCGCTGCCGAAGCGGCTCACCTTGGGCAGGTTGCTGTTGTAGGCCTCGCGCAACTCGGGGGTGTTCATCACTGCCTGCAGATGGCCCACCTGCCCCCAGGCACGCCAGAGCCGCTCGGTGGCATCGTCCAGCGGCACCACGAAGCTGTCCCAGCTGACCGGGCTGACCTGTTCGGCGGCCTTTACTGCCGCCTCGGCCTGCGCCAGCAGCTGGTCGATCGCCGGGCTCACATGCTCGGGGCCGATCGCATCGAAGGACGGCAGTCCGGAGAGGTCGAGCAAGGGGTTGGTCATGGAGCGCTCCGGCGGTGGACTGGATCAGGGGAAGGGACAAGCGGCACGCGGCGGTGCACAGGTGCATGCACCAGCTACCGCAACGATATGGCGGTCATTCCAGCGCAGCACAAGGCAGCGGCGGCAACGCGCCGCCGTTGACTGCGCTGGCAATGGCCGCGTCGCTGTCGGCGGTGTCGATCTCGCGCGCCACATACCAGGCCGGGTCGTAGTAGCTGTGCGCGTAACGCTCGCCGGCATCGCACAGGATGGTGACGATGGAGCCCTGCTGGCCTTCCTCGCGCATGCGCTGGGCGGCCTGCAGCACGCCGACGAAGTTGGTGCCGGTGGAACCGCCCACGCGACGGCCCAGGGTGGCGCTGACGTGGCGCATGGCCGCCAGGCTCAGCGCGTCGGGCACTTTGACCATCGCATCCACGCAGGTGGCGATGAAGCTGGACTCCACCCGCGGCCGGCCGATGCCTTCGATGCGCGAGCCGCCGGTGATGGCCAGTTCCTTGGGGCACTGCCCGTCCACCGCGCGGCAGTAGCCGTCGAAGAACACCGACACTTCCGGGTCGGCGCACAGGATGCGGGTGGCGTGGCGCCGGTAGCGCACATAGCGCCCCAGGGTGGCGCTGGTGCCGCCGGTGCCCGGGCTGCAGACGATCCATTCCGGAATCGGGTACGGCTCTTCGGCCAGCTGCTTGAAGATCGATTCGGCGATGTTGTTGTTGGCGCGCCAGTCGGTGGCGCGCTCGGCATAGGTGAACTGGTCCATGAAGTGCCCGCCGGTCTCGCGTGCGAGCTGGTGCGAGGCGCTGTCCAGGTCGCAGGCACGCTCCACCAGGTGGCAGCGCCCGCCCTGGAACTCGATCGCGGCGATCTTTTCCGGCGAGGTGGAGGCCGGCATCACCGCGATGAAGGGCACCCCCAGCAGACGGGCGAAATACGCTTCCGACACGGCGGTGGAGCCGCTGGAGGCTTCGATCACCGGGCGGCCCTCGCGCAGCCAGCCATTGGCCAGCGCATACAGGAACAACGACCGCGCCAGCCGGTGCTTGAGGCTGCCGGTGGGGTGGCTGGACTCGTCCTTGAAGTACAGGTCGATGCCCGGATAGCCCGGCAGGTCCATGGGAATCAGATGGGTATCGGCCGAACGGTTGAAATCGGCCTCGATCTTCTGGATGGCGGCGGCCACCCACTGGCGCTGCGACATGGGCACGGACGTGATGCGAAAGAGATGCCGATTCTACCGCCGCCAGGCGCACACCCGCGGCAGGCGGTCATCGGGCGGACAGTCGGGAGCCGATGGTATGCTGGCCGCATCTGTTTCCGCCGCGAGCGCCCGTGCTGCATTGCCTGCTCCGCCTGCTGCTGTGCCTATGCCTGGTCGCCAACACGGCCACCGGCGCATGGGCGTCGGTGGGCATGGCCATGCCGGAGATGGCCATGCCGCAACCGGCTGCGCATGGGGCGGGGCATGCGGCAAGCGCCGATGCCATGCCCTGTCATGCGGACATGCCGCCGCCGGCCCCGACCCAGCCCGACCACGCATCCCACCACGCGCACGCGGCCGACTGCTGCAAGCTGGGCAGCTGCGACTGCCTGCACCACTGCAGCCTGGCCTTGCTGACCCTGCCGGCGCTACCTGCCGGCCTGCCCGGCCGCCCGGCACTGCCGGCAATTCCGGCCGACGGGCGTGGCAGCCCGGTGCCCGAACAGCCGGTTCGACCTCCCATCGGCTGAGCGCAGCCGACACCACGGCGGCGCTTGGTGCCGGGTACGTGGCGCGGTCGCGGGGATCTTCCCGCCCCCGCGTGTTCACCCCCCGCGTGCCGCGTCGTCCATGCCCTGCGCCGTTTCGTGCGGATGTGTTGGCTGCCCTGATCGCTCTTCGCCCTGCATCGATGGATGCGGGATTTCTCAGCGATGCGTTGCGTCTGCCGGTGCGGTGGGCGCACCGGAGGTGTCATGTCGTCCGATACGCCTGTCTTCACCCCAACCGCCAACCACCGAATCAGCCGGCGTCGTTTCGTGCAGGGCCTGGCCCTGGGCGGTGTTGCCGCCGCCGGCCTGTGGCGTGGCGATGCGCGCGCTGCTGGCGCGCTGGCCACGCCGGTGCTGCGCGGCAGCAGCCAGTCGCTGCAGATCGGCCAGCGGCCGGTCAATTTCACCGGGCGCACGCGCCCTGCCATCACCGTCAACCAGAGCCTGCCGGCGCCGATCCTGCGCTGGCGCGAGGGCGACACGGTCAGCGTGCGTGTGCGCAACACCCTGCCCGACCAACCCACCTCGCTGCATTGGCACGGACTTCTACTGCCGGCCAACATGGACGGCGTGCCGGGCATGAGCTTCGACGGCATCGCGCCGGGCCAGGAATACCACTACCGCTTCGTGCTGCGTCAATCCGGCACCTACTGGTACCACAGCCATTCCATGTTCCAGGAGCAGGCCGGCCTGTACGGCGCCATCGTGATCGACCCGCTGGTACCGCCGCCGTATCGCCACGATCGCGAGCATGTGGTGCTGCTCTCGGACTGGACCGACCTGGACCCGGCCGCGCTGTTCCGCCGGCTCAAGCAGATGCCCGGCCACGACAACTACGCCCAGCGCACGGTGGGCGACTTCCTGCGCGATGCGCGCGAGGATGGCGTGCGGGCAACGCTGGCAGATCGCGGCATGTGGGGGCGCATGCGCATGACCCCGACCGACCTGTCGGACGTCAACGCCAACACCTACACCTACCTGCTCAACGGCGTGGCGCCGGCCGGCAACTGGACCGGGTTGTTCGCGCCGGGCGAAAAGGTGTTGCTGCGTTTCATCAACGGCTCGTCGATGACCTACTTCGACATCCGCATCCCCGGCCTGCGCATGACCGTGGTGGCTGCCGATGGCCAGTACGTGCATCCGGTCAGCGTGGACGAACTGCGGATTGCCGCGGCCGAGACTTTCGACGTGCTCGTCGAACCCATCGGCCAGGACGCCTTTACGCTATTTGCGCAGGACATGGGACGCACCGGCTATGCCTGCGGCACGCTGGCGGTGCGCAACGGCCTGCAGGCACCGATTCCGGCGCTGGACCCGCGCGCCATCCTGACCATGCAGGACATGGGGCATGGCGATGGGATGACGCACGCAGCTCATGCCATGCAGGCGGGCGATGCCATGCAAAGCGACCCGCATGCAGCACACGCGATGCCGATGCCGATGCAGGCCCAGCATGCGCACAGCGCCACCACGGCATCGGACAAGACCCCCCATCATCCGGTCAGCGAAGACGGCAACCCGCTGATCGACATGCGCAGCAGTGCCACCGCGCCACGCCTGGACGACCCTGGCGTGGGCCTGCGCGACAACGGCCGTCGTGTGCTGCGCTACGGCGACCTGCACAGCCTGTTCGACGACCCGGATGGCCGCGACCCCGGGCGCGAGATCGAACTGCATCTGACCGGGCACATGGAAAAATTCGCCTGGTCGTTCGACGGCGTGGCGTTCGCCTCGGCCGAGCCCTTGCGGCTGCGCTACGGTGAGCGGCTACGCATCGTGCTGGTCAACGACACCATGATGCAGCATCCCATCCACCTGCACGGCATGTGGAGCGACCTGGAAGATGCCGATGGCAATTTCCAGGTCCGCAAGCACACCATCGACATGCCGCCGGGCACGCGCCGCAGTTATCGCGTCCGCGCCGATGCACTGGGCCGTTGGGCCTATCACTGCCATCTGCTGTACCACATGGAAGCAGGCATGATGCGCGAAGTGCGGGTGGAGGCATGAGCATGCTCGCGCTACGTCCGCTGGTGGTGGGCACCTGGTTGTTCAGCGCATCGCTGGCCGCGCAGGACCACCCGCATGATGCCCAGCACAGTCAGCCGGTAGAACACCACACTGCAGCGCAGATGGATCATTCGCAGATGTCGCATGCCGGCATGGACCATGGCGCCATGCATCACGCCGAGATGGAACACGGTGCGATGGACGCGATGGGCAACGATTCCGCCGAGCAGACCGCTGTGCATCAGCAGGCAACCGAGCACACCGCCGCGACACAGGGAGCAACGAATCACGCAATGGATCACGATGTGACGGATCACCGCGCACCGCAGCCTGCTCCGATGACCCACGACGCGATGCAGCACCGCTCGATCGCGCATGACGGCATGCAGCATCATTCGATGGACCATCGTGCACACGCCGCGCCGATGCCCGCATCGCCGGTTGGTACAGCGCTGCCACGCGAACCGATTCCAGCACCGACTGCCGAAGAGATTGCCGCCGCCTTTGCGCCGCTGCAGGCACACGCGATGCACGGCGCAGGCATCAACCACTACATCCTGCTCGATCGCCTGGAAGCGATCGATACCGATCGCGGCACTGGCCAGGACTGGGAGGCACGCGCCTGGATCGGCGGCGACATCGACCGCCTGTGGTTGCGCAGCGAGGGCGCGCGGGACAACGGCCGCAGCCAATCCGCGTCGCTCGAGGCCTTCTACGGTCACGCGATCTCGCCGTGGTGGGATCTGCTGGTCGGCGCACGCCAGGATCTTGCTCCGGGCGATCGCCGCAGCTGGGCCGCCGTTGGCGTACAGGGCCTGGCGCCCTACAAGTTCGAAACCGAAGCCACGCTGTACCTGGGCAATGGCGGCCGCGCTGCGCTGCGCCTGGAAGGCGAGTACGACGTGCTGCTCACCAATCGGTTGATCCTGCAGCCACGCGTGGAAGCGGACGTCGCCCTCACCGACGATGACCGGCGTGGGATCGGCAGTGGCCTGGAACAGGTGGAAGCCGGGGTACGGCTGCGCTATGAGTTCACCCGCCGCTTCGCGCCGTATATCGGCTGGGTGCATACCCGCAGCTTCGGCGATACCGCCCGACGCGCCGCGCTGGAAGGCGAGCGCCCACGCGACAACCAGTTCGTTGCCGGCATCCGTCTCTGGTTCTGACGCGCGGTGTACGGCTGCGTCATCGCGACGTTAATTGCACCGACCCCCGCTTGTTTCTGCAGGCAAGCGGGGCCGCAATCGATCGAGCGAGCTGGCAATCTGCCATGCAAGGTCATGCCCTGCATGCCACACCCACCCACGCCCTGGTGCAACACGCTATTGCGCGCCGCAGACATGCCGCCCACCCGCGCCCCGCTAAACTGCCCGTCCTGCGCGCCTGTCCCGCGCACCCGATCAATCGAGGAAACCGCAATGCCTTTGACCGACCTGCAACAGGTACCCGGCGCCAGCGCCGCCCCCGCCGAGACGCGTGGTTTCGTGTTCAACCACACCATGCTGCGCGTCAAGGACGCCCAGCGTTCGCTGGATTTCTACACCCGCGTGCTCGGCTTCCGCCTGCTCGATGCCCGCCATTTCGCCGATGCGAAATTCAGCCTGTATTTTCTGGCGCTGGTGCCCGACACCACCGCCATTCCCGATCAGGATGACGAGCGGCGGCTGTGGATGGCCGGCATCCCCGGCGTGCTGGAACTCACCCACAACCACGGCACCGAGACCCAGGACGGGCCGGTCTATCACGACGGCAACAGCGACCCGCGCGGCTTCGGTCATATTTGCGTCTCGGTGCCGGACATCCACGCCGCCTGCGCACGCTTCGACAGCCTGGAAGTGCCCTATCAGAAGCGCCTGGAAGACGGCCGCATGAAGCACCTGGCCTTCATCAAGGACCCGGACGGCTACTGGGTGGAAATCATTTCCAATACCCCGTTGGCGTGAGGCCCGACCTTGCACCCGGCAGGTCCGGGTGCAAGGTACAAGCCGGACCACCCATTACGCGTGTGACGTGCCGGCCTTCAGAACGGACTTGTGTTATCGAGCGCCGAGCAATCCGTACCAACTGCCACTCATGCCGCTCAATTGGATGCAGCAACGGCCGCTCTATCAGGGAACCACTGCGGCAGTTGCTCGGCAAGCTTGCCCGCGCACTCGTCGCTGTAGGCTTGTGCCACCTCTTTGACCAGCGCGTAGTCGTTTGCTTCCCATTCCTGGATAGACGCCGTGCGGGGAGTAGGACGGCATGCCAACGAATACGGACTGACATTTCGCTTGAAGAACCCGCTTGATGATTCCCCACCGATACTGACCTGATAGCGCAGCTCGTATGGGGTTTTATCGTCGCTCAGGCTTTGGTAAACCAGCCGCCACTCGGACATGAGCACCTGCAACGGAAACCGGTCAATCGGCATCGCACCGGGATTGGACGTGAAATAGCGCTTCAGCTGCGCATTGATCGCGTCTCGCTGTATTGCATACCCAGGGTTGCCGATATTTTGTATCTCTTCACCCTTCAACTGGCGCTTGTCAAAGGTGAATCCACTCACCCTGCCAAAGATGGCTGCAGCCATCACATTTCCAACAACCTGCCCGGTGATGACCGCGCCGGTATGACTACGACGGATCACGTGCAACATCTCATCGCCGGCCGGCTGACCATTGGAGCTGACGACCATGCGTGGTTGTAGCGGCAGCAGCAGGGCCCAATCTGCAGGAAGCGATGGCGCAGCTGCTCCATCAGGGATGGCCGTCGGCTGCGCAGCTACCACCACCGTCCCCGCCTCGGCCGCCGCTGCATAGGCGGTTGCCGCGGAAAAATCTCCGCCCGCAAACGCAGGCACCACCGCAGTGGCCTCTGCGCTACGCGTCGGCGTGCAGAACGTGCCGGCGGCACGCATCTGCGCTTCGTGGAAACCGATGCCGTTGGTCTGGTGCACCACCGCATCCTTGCCGTACTGCTCCACCAGCTTGGCGATCAATGCATCCGATGGCGACTGCTGCGCACAGACCTCGGCGGCAGCGATGCGCGACCAGGTGAATTGCAGTGCGGGGTCCCACCCCATCGCATCCTCGCCCACGAAGCCGTGGTCGTAGTGATATGCATAGATGGCAGGATCGATCTCCTGCAGCGTCATTCCACCCTGGCCGGCATAGCCCGGCGGCACGTCCTGTGCAACGGCAAGCCCAGGCAGTGCCAACAGCACCGCCGCGATACACGTCTTCATGAATCCCCGTCCATATGGATGATGGCGATGCGCTGCATGTCCCCCATGCAGCGCATCGACGCGATGGTCATCAACTGCGCAGTGCCGTGATCAGCCGGGTAATGGCACCTCACCCGGCAGATCGGCCTGCCGGGATAGTGTGCGCGAGACCGCTGGCGATCGCAGTCGGGACGGTCCCCACGCATGTGTGGGGGCGGCCCTTGCCCGACCTCAAGCATCAGGCATGCAGGATCCCGCCAGCGCCGGGCTGCCAGTGACGCGGCGTGCGCAAGGCAGCGAGAATGCGGACCAGTTCGCGATAACTGTCGGCCAGTTGTGCGAACAGGCCCGCATCGCTGCAGCGGGTGTCGGCCACGTCGGAGTAGGCGCCGCGCCCCAGATCGATGAAGTAGTCCACGCTGAGCCGGCGCCGTTGCGCGAGCCCGGGAAACAGGCCTGCGATCAACAGACACCCATCACCGACATCGCGCAGCAGGTCTGCGCGCACGCTGCCCACCTGCTCCTGCGCATGCAGCCAGGCCAGCGCTTGGGTGCGTGACAGCAGATGCGCATCGCGCTGGAAGCGCAGCAGCACGAAGACCAGATAGTGTTCGCGCGATTCGTCCAGCGGACGTGCAATCCGCTCGCCTGCTTCGCGCACCAACGCCTGCCACAGCTCGGCCGGCGCCCCCTGTTTGAAAGACTCGTGCATACGTCCTCCTGCGTGGTGGTGACCCTCGCAGAAAGGGTATGCATAAGCTGGGCCAAAGTGCTGGCAGCCTGGGCACCCGTCTGCCAATGCGACGCAAGTCGCCGGCAAGCGGTGCGCGGCGTTCCGCCAGCGCCTCTGGCAGGCGAAGAAAATCGATGCACGTGCGCTGCGCCATCAGCGCGGCGCCGTTGAGCCTTGGCTTCAACGATACTGGCGCGAAGCAAGACGCTCAGCCGCAACCTACTCGCTGTCTACATAGGCGCGCTCCGTTACACGCGCACCTGGCAATCGAGCGATGCGCTCCATACCGGCGCCGGACGATGGTTCGGCATCCGGCCGCCGCGTGCTTCGCCCCGTATGCGGCCGATCCCAGTGCCTGGCCGCGTGCCGCTTGCTACTCCACCGTCACCGACTTGGCCAGGTTGCGCGGCTTGTCCACGTCGGTGCCGCGTGCCAGGGCGGTGTGGTAGGCCAACAGCTGCACCGGGATGGTGTGGATCACCGGCGACAGCACGCCGGCATGACGTGGTGTGCGGATCACGTGCACGCCTTCGGACTCGCTGAAATGGCTGTCCTGGTCGGCGAAAACGAACAATTCGCCGCCGCGCGCACGCACTTCCTGCATGTTGGATTTGACCTTCTCCAGCAGCCGGTCGTTCGGTGCGATCACCACTACCGGCATGGCCGCATCCACCAGCGCCAACGGGCCGTGCTTCAACTCGCCTGCCGGATACGCTTCGGCGTGGATGTAGGAGATTTCCTTTAACTTGAGCGCGCCTTCCAGGGCGATCGGATAATGCAGGCCACGTCCCAGGAACAAGGCGTTCTCTTTCGGCGAGAACCGCTCGGCCCAGGCCATGATCTGCGGCTCCAGGTTCAAGGCATGCTGCACGCTGCCGGGCAGGAAGCGCAGCTGCTCCAGGTAATCGGCTTCTTCGCTGTCGCTGACGCGCCCGTGCAACTTGCCCAGCACCACAGTCAGCTGGAACAGCACCGCCAGCTGCGTGGTGAATGCTTTGGTCGATGCCACGCCGATCTCGGCACCGGCGCGCGTGTAGCACACCAGCTCGCTGGCGCGCGGGATCGCGCTCTCGGGCACGTTGCAGATCGATAGCGTGTGCAGATGCCCCAGCGATTTGGCGTACTTCAGCGCTTCCATCGTGTCCAGCGTTTCGCCGGACTGGGAGATTGTGACGATCAGATGTTTGGGATTGGCATAGGCGGCGCGGTAACGGTACTCGCTGGCGATCTCCACGCTGCACGGCAGCCCGGCGATGGCTTCGATCCAGTAGCGCGCCGTCATGCCGGCGTAGTAACTGGTGCCGCAGGCCAGGATCTGCACGCCTTCTATGTCGCGAAGCACCGCTTCTGCATTGGCACCGAACAGCGATGCCGGGAAGCCATTCGCATCGATCGCGGCCTCGATGGTATCGGCCAGCGCGCGCGGCTGTTCGTGGATTTCCTTCTGCATGAAGTGGCGGAACGGGCCCAGTTCCAGCGAGGCCAGCGACACATCCGACAGATGCAGCGCGCGCTCGACCGGTGCGTTGTCGCCATCGAAGATGCGCACGCCATCGCGGCGCAGCTCGGCGGTGTCGCCCTCTTCCAGGAAGATCACCTGGCGGGTGGCCTGCACGATGGCCGAGACATCGGAAGCGACGAAGGTCTCGCCCTCGCCCACGCCGATCAGCAACGGGCAGCCCATGCGTGCGCAAACGAAGCGTTCCGGCTCGGCCTGGCTCATCACCGCCAGCGCGTAGGCGCCGGTCAATTCCTTGACCGTGCGCTGCAGCGCGCCGAGCAGATCGCCGGCGTCGGCCAGATGGTGATGGATCAGATGCGCGATGACTTCGGTGTCGGTCTGCGACTCGAAGGCATAGCCGAGCGCGCGCAGCTTCTCACGCTGTTCTTCGTGGTTTTCGATGATGCCGTTGTGCACCAGCGCAATGCCGGCACTGATGTGCGGGTGCGCATTGGCTTCTGTCACGCCGCCATGCGTGGCCCAGCGGGTATGGCCGATGCCCAGCGTGGCGCCGAAGCGTTCGGCCTGTGCGGCCTGGGCCATTTCGGCCACCCGCCCGGTACGGCGCACCCGGCGCACGCCGTCGCCATCGAGCACCGCAATGCCGGAAGAGTCATAGCCGCGATATTCCAGCCGCTTGAGTCCTTCGATCAGGACCGGGACCACGTCGCGCCCGGCGATCGCTCCGACAATGCCGCACATAGGGACAGCTCATTAGGAAAGAAGAGCGGCATTTTAGCGTGTCCGCTCTTGTCCACTGCATGACCGCGGCCGGACAGCGTGTCCGCCCAAGTGTCCGCGGACACTGCGGACACTCCCAGCTTCGCCAAAAATTCCAGCCATTTCAGTTACTTGGTAGTTGGCACGGCACCTGCTTTGTCTCCGTGACGCCACCGAGCACGCCCTCCATGATTCGTGACACCTCCGCCCAGGACCAGCTCATCCGCACACCCGCTCACGCCGCGCCATGGCGCCGCTGGCTGTGGCCCGGCATCGCTACCGTGGCGGTGCTGGCCGGTATCGGTTGGGCGATCACCGCGTGGAGCGCCGGCAGCCGCTCCTTCGATGCCAGCCGGGTGCGCATTGCCACCGTCACCCAGGGCGACCTGGTGCGCGACATCGCCGCCGATGGCCGGGTGATCGCCGCCAACAGCCCGGTGCTGTACGCCATCTCCGCCGGCACCGTGACGCTGAGCGTGGTGGCCGGCGACGTGGTCAAGCAGGGCCAGGAGCTGGCGCGCATCGACAGCCCCGAGCTGCGCAGCAAGCTGGCACAGGAGCAGGCCACCCTGGCCGGGCTGGAAGCCGAATCCAGCCGCGCGGCCCTGGATGCCACGCTGGCGCGCGCCACTGCCAGCAAGCTCACCGACCAGGCCAAGATCGACAAGCAGGCCGCCGCGCGCGACCTGGAGCGTTACCAGCGCGGCTTTGATGGCGGCGCGGTGCCGCAGGTGGAACTGGCCAAGGCCCAGGACACCTTGAAGAAGACCGATATCGACCTGCAGCACGCCCAGCGCGATGCGGCATTGAAGAGCCAGGGTGCGGACCTGGATTCGCGCAACAAGCGCCTGCTGGCCGATCGCCAGCGCGCCGTGGTGGCCGAAGTGCAGCGCCAGGTGGACGCGCTCACCCTGCTGGCGCCGTTCGATGGCCAGGTCGGCCAGGTGCAGGCGGTGCAGCACACCCAGGTGGCCGCCAATGCGCCGATCCTGGGCGTGGTGGACCTGTCCAAGTTCGAGGTCGAGATCAAGGTGCCGGAAAGCTTCGCGCGCGATCTGGCGATCGGCATGCCGGCCCAGCTCACCAGCGGCGCCGGCGAACCGTTCCCCGGCGCCATCTCGGCGGTGTCGCCGGAGGTGGTCAACGGCGAAGTCACCGCACGCATCCGCTTCACCGACAAACAACCGCCCGGCCTGCGCCAGAGCCAGCGCATGAGCGCACGCGTGCTGCTGGATACGCGCCGCAACGTGCTCAAGGTCGAACGCGGGCCCTTCGTCGAGCAGTCCGGCGGCAGCTATGCCTACGTGATGGATGGCAACACCGCCGCGCGCCGCCCGGTCAAGCTCGGTGTCAGCAGCCTTGGCGAAGTGCAGGTGCTGTCCGGCCTGCAGGCGGGCGACCGCGTGGTGGTGTCCGGCGCAGACAACTTTGGCGACGCACCGCGCGTCACCGTCCACTAATCCTTTTCACTTCTCACTTTTCGCAAAGGAATCGGCAATGCTCAAGATGCAAGCGGTCTCCAAGGTCTTCCGCACCGAACAGGTGGAAACCCACGCGCTGCGGTCGCTGGACCTGCACGTGCGCGAAGGCGAGTTCGTTGCCGTGACCGGGCCGTCCGGCTCGGGCAAGACCACGTTCCTCAACCTGGCCGGCCTGCTGGAAACCTTCACCAGCGGGCAGTACCTGCTCGATGGCGAAGACGTCAGCCACCTCTCCGACGACGCACGTTCGCGGCTGCGCAACCAGAAGATCGGTTTCATCTTCCAGGGCTTCAACCTGATTCCCGACCTCAACCTGTTCGACAACGTCGATGTACCGCTGCGCTACCGCGGCATGGCCGCGGCCGAGCGCAAGCAGCGCATCGAAGAGGCCCTGACCAAGGTCGGCCTGGGCTCGCGCCTGAAGCACTACCCCACCGAACTGTCCGGCGGCCAGCAGCAGCGCGCGGCGATCGCGCGCGCACTGGCCGGCAGCCCACGCCTGCTGCTGGCCGACGAACCCACCGGCAACCTCGACTCGCAGATGGCGCGCGGAGTCATGGAACTGCTGGAAGAGATCAACAGCCAGGGCACCACCATCGTCATGGTCACCCACGACCCGGAACTGGCTGCACGCGCGCAGCGCAACGTGCACATCGTCGATGGCCAGGCCACCGATCTGGAACGCAATCCCAGCCTGATGCGCGCGCCCAGCGCCGCTGCAAACCTGGCCGAATAAGGAGCCTGCCCATGTTCGGCTACTACTTCACTCTCGCGCTGCGCAGCTTCCGCCGCAACAAGGTCCTCACCGCATTGATGGTGCTGGCCATTGCGCTGGGCATCGGCGCCAGCATGACGACGTTGACGGTGTTCTATGTGTTGTCGGGTGATCCGATCCCGGCAAAGAGCGGTGTGCTGTTTCATCCACAGCTGGATGCACGCTCGTTGGATTATCAAGACGACGATGCATTGGATCAATTGACACGGTTCGATGCCGAAGCATTGCTGCGGGAGAAACGCGGAGACCAGCAGGTCATGATGACCCCCGGCACCGTTCCGTTGGAGCCGGAAAATAAATCCTTGCGGCCACTCTTGCTGGAAGCGCGTTATACGTCCGTCGACTTTTTCCCGATGTTCGATGTGCCTTTCCTGTACGGCGGTCCATGGACCAGCGACGATGACAGCAGCCGTTCACGCGTGGTTGTGATCTCCGAAGCACTCAACAAGAAACTATTCAATGGTGAAAATAGCGTTGGCCGCACGGTAAACGTCAATCGCAACAGCATGCGGATTGTTGGCGTTAACCGCGAATGGCGTTTGACACCGACGTTTTACAACCTGGGGGGCAGCACCTACGACAAGCCCGAGCAACTCTTTCTGCCCTTCGGTACTGCGATGGAGCTGAAACTTTCGACCAGCGGCCAGCGTTCGTGCTGGGGTGAGAGCGGTTCACCGGACGACATCAATGCAGCCTGTTCCTGGGTTCAATATTGGGTCAAGCTGGATAGCCCGCAAAAGGCCGCCGCATACCGTCGATACCTCGAAAACTACTCCGATCAGCAGCGACGCGCAGGACGCTTCGAGCAGCCAACCAATGTTCAGTTGCGCAGCGTCATGCAGTGGCTGGACTTCAAGAAGGTCGTTCCCAGCGATGTGCGCCTGCAGACGTGGTTGGCATTCGGCTTCCTGTTGGTTTGCCTGGTCAATACCGTGGGCCTGCTGCTGGCCAAGTTCATGCGCCGCAGCGGAGAAATCGGAGTGCGCCGGGCACTGGGAGCCACCAAGCGCAGTATCTTCGCGCAGTCCTTGGTCGAGGCAGCAACGATCGGCTTGGCTGGAGGCATCCTGGGGCTCGGCCTCGCCATGCTGGGCCTGTGGGGTGTGCGTCAACAGCCCGCTCAATATGCCGATCTGGCAACGCTCGATCCAACCATGTTGCTGGCCACGTTTGCGCTAGCGCTCATCGCCAGCGTCGTGGCCGGGCTACTCCCCGCCTGGCGGGCATGCACCATTCCTCCCGCCATCCAACTCAAAGCGCAGTGAACTGAGATCCGGACAGCGCGATTTTTTGCGTCGTTCGCCAGCCCTCACCAAGGAATCGCACATGGCAATCCGCCCTATTCTGTCCACCCTGCGCCGCCACAAGACGGCTGCTGCATTGATTGTGCTGGAGGTGGCACTCAGCTGCGCCATCATCTCCAATGCCCTATTTCTGATCGGCAATCGTCTGGAGCGCACGCAACGTCCCAGCGGGCTGGCAGAGAACGAACTGGTAACGCTCACCATCAGCGGCATCGGACGCGACGAAGATGCGCGGGCACTGACTGAAACAGACCTTGCTGCGCTGCGCAGCATTCCCGGCGTAAAGTTCGCCTCCAGCGTCAGTCAGGTCCCTTATGGCAACAGCATGTGGGTCAGCGGCCTCAAACTGACGGCCGACCAGAAAAACTCAACGATCAACGTCAACGACTACACCGGGGACAGCCAGACTCTGGACACGATGGGCCTGACATTGATACAGGGGCGCCGCTTTACGGAGGGCGAGTTCACCTGGTCCGATGACAAGGCCGCCATCATCCCAAGTGCAATTCTGACCAAGAGTGCGGCTGACAAGCTTTTCCCCAACCAATCAGCACTGGGAAAGTCGATCTATCGCGGCGACACTCCCATGAAAATCGTAGGAATAGTGGAGCATCTGGCACGCGTCAACAACTATGGTGGCGCAGCTGTTTACGACGATTCGATGCTGACCCCGGTCAAGATGACCTACAAGGACGGCGGCCGCTACGTATTACGCACCGACCCCACGCGCCGTGCGGAAGTTCTGCGCCAGGCAGTGACGGCATTGGAGAGGAACAGCGCAAGTCGCATCATCGAAAACCCGAAGACGTTCGAGGAAATGCGTCGCAGTTTTTATCGCCAGGACCGCGCCATGGCCTGGCTATTGATCACCATGAGCATCGCGCTGCTGATCGTCACTGCACTGGGTATCGTGGGGCTGGCCAGCTTCTGGGTCCAACAGCGCACCAAACAGATCGGCATTCGTCGGGCGTTAGGCGCGACGCGTGGGCAGATCCTGCGTTACTTCCAGATCGAGAACCTTCTTTTGGCCTCGATCGGCATCGTGCTCGGCATGCTGATGGCCTACTCGATCAACGTCTGGCTGATGGCACGCTACGAATTGCCACGCTTGCCGCTGATCTATCTGCCGATCGGCGCGATCACGCTGTGGCTGTTGGGTCAGATCGCGGTGTTCTGGCCGGCCCGCCGCGCGGCCGCGGTCCCCCCGGCCGTTGCCACCCGCAGTGCATGATGATCGGCGCCCCTTTCCGTCCCCTGGTGGCCAGGAAGGGGCGCGTTTTGCCACCGCCGGCATCTTGCAACCACCATTCCGAACCGGATATCCCCATGGCCACCTTGTTTGCGACACCCGCGCTGCTCGTCCTGGCAGCGCTTTGCGTGATCCCCGCCGGCCAAACCCATGCCGAAACAAAGGCGGGCACCTCGAGCCACGACGTGCTCGCCGTCGAAGACACCCGGCTCAACTGGCACCAGAACGATCAGGTTCTTGAGCTCGTCACCACCGGCGATGGCTTGCTGGTCACCCAAGCCAGCGTAGGGCTGGACCTGCAGTTGCAACGCGGCGACCGCGTGCGCACGGCAGGCCGGACCCAGATCACCGCGGTGGCGCACTTGCTGGATGCGCTGCGTGCCGCTGCCGGCAAGCCCATCGTCGTGGAGGTCCTGCGCGATGGCGTCCAGCTGCGCCTGACCTGGACAGCGGCAAGCTATGCGCCCTTGCTGCCGCCCATCGCGCCGCAGCCACCCACGCCACGCTAGCGGGGCCCAGGCATCGCCGCAGCGGCCATATGCGTCCACCAGCGGTGCTGCCTCACAACCTGCCGCCTCGCTGCCCGGCAATGGGTTGCAGCGTCGTCCTGCACAGTATTCTGTGCCGATCCCCTCCCGTGCCCTCTTGAGCAACGCGATGCCGCACATCCTGATCATCGACGACAACACCGCCGTAGCCACTGCGCTGGAGGTGCTGTTCTCGCTGCACGACATCGAATCGATGCATGCGTCATCGCCGCAGGCCGGATTGTCGCTCCTGGATGCGCAGGCCTTCGACCTGGTGATCCAGGACATGAACTTCACCGCCGACACCACCTCTGGCGAAGAGGGCGAAGCCTTGTTCACCCAGATCCGCCAGCGCCACCCGGACCTGCCGGTCATCCTGCTCACGGCCTGGACGCATCTGGGCAGCGCCGTCGGCCTGGTCAAGGCCGGTGCGGCCGATTACATCGCCAAGCCCTGGGACGACACCAAGCTGCTGACCACGGTGAACAATCTGCTGGAACTGTCCGAGGCACGCCGCGAGCTGCAGCGTCGCCGCGAACGCGAGCATCGCGGCCGCGAGCAACTTACCCAGCGCTATGACCTGCGCGGCGCGGTGTTCGCCGATCCTGCCAGCGAGCGCGCGATTGCGTTGGCCTGCCAGGTGGCACGCTCGGACTTGCCGGTGCTGATCACCGGCCCCAACGGCAGCGGCAAGGAGAAGATCGCCGAGATCATCCAGGCCAATTCGGCAACCAAACACGGGCCGTTCATTGCACTCAACTGCGGCGCATTGCCAGGCGAACTGATCGAAGCCGAATTGTTCGGTGCAGAAGCCGGCGCCTACACCGGCGCCAACAAGGCACGCGAGGGCAAGTTCGAAGCCGCCGACGGCGGCACGCTGTTCCTGGACGAGATCGGCAACCTGCCGCTGGCCGGGCAGATGAAACTGCTGCGCGTGCTGGAAACCGGCCGTTACGAGCGGCTGGGGTCCAACCGCGAACGCCACACGAAGGTCCGCGTGATCAGCGCCACCAACGCCGATCTGCCGGCGATGATCCGCGACGGCAGTTTCCGCGAGGATTTGTACTACCGCCTCAACACGGTGGAAATCGCACTGCCCGCACTGGCCGAGCGTCCAGGCGATATCGGTCCGCTGGCCGAACATTTTTTAGCCGGTGAAAAGCCGCTGTCCGCGCAAGCGCGCGACGCATTGCAACGGCATGCCTGGCCGGGCAACGTACGCGAGCTGCGTAACGTGCTGCAACGTGCCGCGCTGCTGGCACAGGGTGCACGCATCGAGGCCACGGACCTGAACCTGCCACGCAGCGCAGCGCCGCGCCCGTTGGCGCCTGCGGCGGGCGAGCCGGATCGCGCACGCATCGAGCAGGCCTTGGCGCGCGCGCAAGGCGTCATTGCACAGGCCGCCGCCGAACTGGGACTGAGCCGACAGGCGCTATACCGGCGCATGGACCGTTACGGCATCAAGTCGGAATGAGGCCCGGTATGTGGACACGCTCCTTTACGTTCTCGCTGTTTCTTCGTCTGTTGCCGGTGCTGGCGCTGGCGGCCGCCTTGCCCTGGTTCACCGCGTATTGGCTGGACCACGGCTGGCAGGTTGCAGCGATCTCGGCGGTGGTGCTGTTGTCGGCGATGTGGTGGAGCCTGCGCCGCGCCACCGCGCCGATGCGCTCGCTGTTCCGCGCCCTGGCCGGCACCACCAGCAGTTACCGCGATGGCGAGTACAACTTCGGCGTCTACTGGCGCGGCAACGACGAACTGGCACAGCTGGTGCAGGCGCATGCCGAACTCGGTGATGTCTTGCGTGCGCAGCGGCGCGACCTGGTGCAGCGCGAGTTGATGCTGGACACCATGCTGCAGAACACGCCGGTGGCGATGCTGCTCGTCATTGCCGGCGGCGATGGCCTGCGGCGGATCGGCTTTTCCAATAACGCCGCGCGCAAGCTGCTGCATGACGGACGCAAGCTAGAAGGCCAGCATCTGGACGATGTACTCGAACGCATGCCCGGCGAACTGCGCGATGCCCTGGCACGCGGCGGCGACTGCCTGTTTGCGGTACGCGAAGACGGCGATGACGAAGACGACGAGCAGATTTACCACCTGTCGCGGCGCAGCTTCCACCTCAACGGCCGTGGCCACGAGTTGCTGCTGATCCGCACCCTCACCACCGAGTTGCGCCGCCAGGAAGTGCAGACCTGGAAGAAGGTCATCCGGGTGATCAGCCACGAGTTGAACAACTCGCTGGCGCCGATCGCCTCGCTGGCGCATTCGGGCGCGGAGTTGTTGCGGCGCGACCGCACCGACCGCCTGGGCACGGTCTTCGAAACCATCGAAGAACGCGCGCGCCATCTGGAAGGCTTCATCCGCGGCTATGCGCGTTTTGCCAAGTTGCCGCAGCCGCAATTGCAGACCATCGAGTGGGCACCCTTCCTGGAGCGCTTGCGGCAGCAGATCCCGTTCCAGCTGCAGGGCACGCTGGGCGATGTCGCCAGCCGCATCGACGCTGCGCAGATCGAGCAGGCGCTGCTCAATCTTCTCAAGAACGCGCACGAAGCCTGCAGCGAGGCGCAGCCGCCCAACAGCGACGTCGCAGTGCGGGTCACGCGCGTGCCGCAGTGGTTGCGCATCGAGGTGCTCGACCGCGGCAACGGCATGAACGAAGCGGTGCTGCACAACGCATTGATGCCGTTCTACTCGACCAAGCGCAACGGCACCGGCTTGGGGCTGGCACTGACACGCGAAATCGCCGAAGCGCATGGCGGGCGCATTTCATTGCATAACCGCGAACACGGCGGATTGTGCGTGACACTGCTACTGCCGTCGGCCGCGTGACAGGAGCGCACCCGGGCGCGACGGTTTTTTACCGACATTGCCGGTCGCGCTCAGGCGCGCTCCTATGCAGTCGGGGTTGCGCTGCATTGTCCGCCAACAGCGCGAACTACTTCTTGGTCGGCCGCTCCCAACCTTCGATCACGGTCTGGCGCGCGCGCGTCACGCTGAGCTGGCCTGCGGGTGCATCACGGGTAATGACCGAGCCGGCACCGATGGTGGACATGGCGCCGATCTCGATCGGTGCCACCAGCGCACTGTTGGACCCGACAAAGGCGCCATCGCCGATGGTGGTCTGCGACTTGTTCACGCCATCGTAGTTACAGGTAATGGTGCCGGCACCGATGTTGACCTTGCTGCCGATCATCGCATCACCCAGGTAGGTCAAATGGTTGGCCTTGCTGCCGACGCCCATGGTGACCTTCTTGGTCTCGACGAAATTACCGATATGCACGCCATCGGCCAGCACCGTGCCCGGGCGCAGGCGCGCGAACGGCCCGACCAGCACCGCGCCTTCAGTGACCACCCCTTCCAGATCGCAATGCGCACGCACCTGCGTGCCGGGGCCGAGGTTGACGTGGCGCAGGCGCACGAACGGGCCGATCACCACGCCATCGCCCAGTGTCACATCGCCTTCCAGGATCACATCGATATCCAGCTGCACATCGCGCCCCACCTTGACCGTACCGCGCTGCTCCACACGCGCGGGGTCGGCCATGCGCACGCCCTCCAGGCACAACGCGCGTGCGGCACGCAGCTGCCAGGCGCGCTCTAGCTGGGCGAGCTGCCATGGGTCGTTGGCGCCTTCCACGTCCTGCGGGTCGGCCACATGCACCATCTCGGCCGGGGTGAAGTCGGCGGCCGCGCTGGCGAAAATGTCGGTCAGATAGAACTCGCCCTGCGCATTGTCGTTGGACAGGCCGCTCAACCAGCGACGCAGCGCGGTGGATTCGGCGGTCACGATACCGGTATTGATGGTGCGGATGCGCCGCTGCTCGTCGTTGGCATCCTTCTGTTCGATGATCGCGGCCACCTTGCCTTCGGCATCGCGCAGGATGCGTCCGTAGCCGGTGGGGTTGGCGAGTTCGGCGACCAGTACCGCCATGCGACCGGGCGCATGCAGCAGCTGCAACAGGCTTTCGCTGCGGATCAGCGGCACATCGCCGTACAACACCAGCACGGTGGCCGCATCGGGCACCGCATCCATCGCCTGCTGGACCGCATGGCCGGTGCCCAGTTGCTGCCGCTGCTCGGCCCAGTGCAGATCGTCCTGCGCGGCAAACGCCGCACGCACCTGATCGCCGCCGTGCCCGTACACGATGTGGATCGCCGCCGGCTGCAGCTGCCGTGCAGTGGCGATCACGTGCGCCAGCATCGGTTGGCCCGCCAGCGGCTGCAGCACCTTGGGCAGCGCCGAGCGCATGCGCTTGCCCTCGCCCGCGGCCAGGATCACAACGTGCAGGGGCAAAGTCATCACTACGTTCCGGTTGCAAGAGAAACCCGGATTCTAGTCGCAGTGCCGCAACGCGGCGTGGTCGCTGCATGCCATCAACACGCGATGACACGTTTTTAAGCGTTGCCCCCGCTAGGATGGGCGCCCTTTCCCTACGTCCGGCACGCATGAGCCTGTTTCGCCAAGGCAGCCAGTTCACCCTGATCGGCGCCCTGCAGCTGGCCGTGGATTGCAGCATCTTCATTGCCGCCACCGCCGCCGGCATGCCCGCAGTGCCTGCCAACCTGCTCGGGCGTGTCAGCGGTGCAGTGCTCGGCTTCTGGCTCAACGGCCGCTACACCTTCGCCCACCAGGATGGCGCTCGCCTGGGCTGGCAGCGCTTCGGCCGCTTTGCGGTGATGTGGCTGACCTTGACCCTCATCAGCACCTGGCTGCTGTCGACTGCCGTGGATCTGCTCGGCCTGCGTCAGGCCTGGCTGGCCAAACCGCTGGTGGAAGGCGGGTTGGCGATTGTGTCGTTCTTTCTGGGCCGGCATGTGGTGTATCGCTGACGCAAGGCCCGGGCGCGCAGCGCCTGGCCGCATGCACCTCCCGCGCCCGATCGATAGCCGCCCGCTAGGATTTGTTGCCCGCCGGTTGGCAGAAGTCGCCCAGGCTGCGTACCAGTGCCGCGCGATGCAGCGCGTCCAGTTGCCATTGCGCGGCATAGCGCGCGGCCGCACGTGCGGTGCTGGCCGGGCACTCGGGGGCTGCCCGTGCCGGACCTGCGGCAGCCAGTACATCGAGCAACTCGCCTTGCAGTTGATCCAGCCGCGTGCGCAACGTGGCCAGATCCGGCCGGGCGGTCTCCGGCGCGCGGCCGCGCTCATGCCAATGATTGAGCAGTGCGTATTGCACCGCCTTGTTGGCCTCGATCTGCGCGGCAAAGAAGCGCACCGCGTCATCGGGCTGCAGGCCATGCGCGGAGGCCTGATCGCGCACGCTCAGCAATACCGCCGCCTCGCGCGTCTGATCCAGCACGGGCTTGCCGCTGTCCCACTTGCTCAACGCCACCGCATCGCCGATGGCGTTGCGCTGCACGATGCGGTCCAGCAACGGATCCAACGACGGCTGGCTGCGCGCCGGCAATGCGCAGCCCAGCAGCGTCACGGCCAGCGTGGCAGTGAGTGCGTAACCGCGAAGGCCTTCGCTCAAACGGGTCATGCGGTGCTCCTCGACTCACAGATGGTGTTTGCCATGGCGCGCCCGATGCGCGGCACGGCGGCGTGGCAGGCAGTGTGCGCGCTCCCGGCCGCCCGATGCGGCCGGCCACGCAACAGACTCTCTAAAAACGAAAACGCCGGCACGAAGGCCGGCGTTTCGGATCCACATCAGCGTGTAGCCATATTGCTCAATCGCATCACCTGCCCGACGACGGGCATGCGCTCGATCAGTGCTTGAGCGTGCGGCGCAGGCGCTCCAGCGCCTGCAGCTGCACCGTTGCCTCGGCCAGCTGACGCTGTGCCTGGGCCACGTCCACGGTGTCACCACGGTTGGCCAGCAGACGCTCGGCCTCTTCCTTGACCTTGCGCACGGCAGCTTCGTCGATGTCCTGCGCACGCACCGCGGTGTCGACCAGCACGGTCACCACCTGCGGCTGCACTTCCAGGATGCCGCCGGAAATGGCGAAGTCCAGCTGTTCGCCACTGGCGGTGGTCACCACCACCTTGCCCGGCTTCAGGCGGGTGATCAGCGGTGCGTGCTTGGGCGCAATGCCCAGCTCGCCCAACTCGCCGGTGGCCACGACCAGCGTCGCCTCACCGTGGAAGATTTCCTTCTCGGCGCTGACGATGTCGCAACGGATAGTGCTCATGGTGCCTCACTGTAGTGAGGCGGGGAATCGGGAGTCGGGAATCGGGAATGGGAAGAGCGATTGGTCGCGCACTCTTCGTGATTCCGTTACTTCCAACTCGCCTCAAACCCGCCTTTACGATTCCCGATTCCCGATTCCCGATTCCCGATTCCAGCCGTGTAACGGCTGGGATCGCATCAGGCCTTGGCGCTCATCTTGTTGGCTTTCTCGACGGCTTCTTCGATGCTGCCGACCATGTAGAACGCCTGCTCCGGCAGGTGGTCGTACTCGCCATCGCAGATCGCCTTGAAGCCGCGGATGGTGTCCTTCAACGACACGTACTTGCCCGGCGAGCCGGTGAACACTTCGGCCACGTGGAAGGGCTGGCTGAAGAAGCGCTCGATCTTGCGTGCGCGCGACACCGACTGCTTGTCTTCTTCGCTCAGCTCGTCCATGCCCAGGATCGCGATGATGTCCTTCAGTTCCTTGTACTTCTGCAAGGTCTGCTGGACGCGCTGGGCGGTGTCGTAATGCTCGTGCCCGATCACCAGCGGGTCCATCTGGCGGCTGGTGGAGTCCAGCGGATCCACGGCCGGGTAGATGCCCAGCGAGGCGATGTTACGGCTCAGCGTGACGGTGGAGTCCAAGTGGGCGAAGGTGGTCGCCGGCGACGGGTCGGTCAGGTCGTCCGCAGGCACGTACACCGCCTGGATCGAGGTGATCGAACCGCTCTTGGTCGAGGTGATGCGTTCCTGCAGCACGCCCATTTCTTCAGCCAGGGTCGGCTGGTAACCCACTGCCGACGGCATACGGCCGAGCAGCGCGGACACTTCGGTACCGGCCAGCGTGTAGCGGTAGATGTTGTCCACGAACAGCAGCACGTCCTTGCCCTTGCCGCTGGCGTCCTTCTCGTCACGGAAGTACTCGGCCATAGTCAGGCCGGTCAGCGCCACACGCAGACGGTTGCCCGGCGGCTCGTTCATCTGGCCGTACACCATCGCCACCTTGTCCAGGACGTTGGAGTCCTTCATCTCGTGGTAGAAGTCGTTGCCCTCACGGGTACGCTCGCCCACGCCGGCGAACACGGACAGACCCGAGTGCGCCTTGGCGATGTTGTTGATCAGTTCCATCATGTTGACCGTCTTGCCGACGCCGGCGCCGCCGAACAGGCCGACCTTGCCGCCCTTGGCGAACGGGCACATCAGGTCGATGACCTTGATGCCGGTTTCCAGCAGTTCGGTGCTGGACGACTGGTCTTCATACGACGGTGCGCCGCGATGGATTTCCCAATGGTCCGAGGCCTGCACGTCGCCGGCCTCGTCGATCGGGCGACCCAGCACGTCCATGATGCGGCCCAGCGTGCCGGCGCCGACCGGCACCGAGATGGCGCGTTCGGTGTTGGTGGCGACCAGGTTGCGCTTCAGGCCGTCGGTGGAGCCCAGCGCAATCGTGCGCACGACGCCGTCGCCCAGCTGCTGCTGCACTTCCAGGGTGATGTCGGTGCCATCGACCTTGAGCGCGTGATACACCTTCGGCACTTCATTGCGCGGGAATTCGACGTCGACGACCGCGCCGATGATCTGAACGATCTTGCCCTGACTCATTTGGATAACTCCACTCATGTCTGTTCGATTCTGGTGTCGGGAATGGGGAATCGAGAATGGGGAATGGGAAGATCAAGAGCACCGACGGCCTTGCCTATTCCCTTTTCCCGATTCTCCATTCCCGGCTACACAGCGGCCGCGCCGCTGACGATTTCCGAAATTTCCTGGGTGATCGCCGCCTGGCGCGCCTTGTTGTAGACCAGTTGCAAGGTGCCGATCATCTTGTTGGCGTTGTCGCTGGCGGCCTTCATCGCCACCATGCGCGCTGCGTGCTCGGAGGCCACGTTTTCCAGCACGGCCTGGTACACCAGCGACTCGATGTAACGCGTCATCACGTGCTCCAGCACGGTCGCGGCATCGGGTTCGTAGAGGTAGTCCCAGTCGTGGTGCGCCACCTTGTGCTCGGCGGCCGGCAGCGGCAGCAGCTGGTCGAAGCTGGCCTTCTGCGTCATGGTGTTCACGAAGCGGTTGTAGACCAGATACACGCGGTCCACCTTGCCCTCGATGAAGGCATCGATCATCACTTTGATCACGCCGATCAGCTGCTCCACCTGCGGGCTGTCGCCCAGGTGGGTCACGCTGCCGACCATGTTGACCTTGACCCGACGGAAGAACGCCGAAGCCTTCTGCCCGATGGTCACCACGTCGATCTCGGCGCCGGTGTCCTGCCACGGACGCACTTCGCCCAGCATCTTGCGGAACAGGTTGTTGTTCAGACCGCCGGCCAGGCCGCGGTCGGAAGAGATCACGATGTAGCCGACCCGCTTGACCTGCTCGCGCTCGACCAGGAACGGATGCTGGAAATCGGTGCTGGCCTGCGCCAGATGCCCGATCACCTGCTTCATCGCCTGCGCATACGGACGCGAGGTCTTCATGCGGTCCTGCGCCTTGCGGATCTTGGAGGCCGAGACCATTTCGAGCGCGCGCGTCACCTTGCGGGTGTTCTGCACGCTCTTGATCTTGGTTTTGATTTCGCGTCCGCCTGCCATACTCGCTCGCTTCGCTCGCTTAGTGGGATTCGGGAATCGGGATTCGGGATTGGCTAAGCCTCCCTACCTCACCGCTTCCGCGAACCCCGGATGCCTAACGTTTGGGACTTAAGCGCGAGGATTCAGCTTTAGCCAATCCCCGAATCACCGCTCTTACGAATCCCGAATGCCCAATCCCAAATCCCGGCGCCCTTACCAGGTGCCCGTGGTCTTGAACTCTGCGATGCCCTTCTTGAACGCGGCTTCGATGTCGTTGTCCCAACCGCCGGTGCTGTTGATCTTGGAGACCAGCTCGCCCTGGGTGTTGGCGAAGTGCGCGTGCAGGCCTTCTTCGAACGCCAGCAGCTTGTTGACCGGCACCTCGTCCAGGTAACCCTCGTTGACGGCGTAGATCGACAGTGCCTGGTTGGCGATGGACATCGGCGCGTACTGCTTCTGCTTCATCAGCTCGGTGACGCGCTGGCCGCGCTCGAGCTGCTTGCGGGTGGCTTCGTCCAGGTCCGAGGCGAACTGCGCGAATGCCGCCAGCTCGCGGTACTGCGCCAGCGAGATACGAATACCGCCGGACAGCTTCTTGATGATCTTGGTCTGGGCCGCACCACCGACGCGCGACACCGAGATACCGGCGTTCACGGCAGGACGGATACCTGCGTTGAACAGGTCGGTTTCCAGGAAGATCTGGCCGTCGGTGATCGAGATCACGTTGGTCGGCACGAAGGCGGACACGTCGCCGGCCTGCGTTTCGATGATCGGCAGCGCGGTCAGCGAGCCGGTCTTGCCGGTCACCGCACCGTTGGTGAACTTCTCCACGTATTCCTCGGACACGCGCGCAGCGCGCTCGAGCAGGCGGGAGTGCAGGTAGAACACGTCGCCCGGGTAGGCTTCGCGGCCCGGCGGGCGCTTGAGCAGCAGCGAGATCTGGCGGTAGGCCACGGCCTGCTTGGACAGATCGTCGTAGACGATCAGCGCGTCTTCGCCGCGGTCCATGAAGTATTCGCCCATGGTGCAGCCGGCGTACGGGCTGATGTACTGCATCGCGGCCGATTCGGACGCGGTCGCAGCCACCACCACGGTGTGCGCCAGCGCGCCGTTCTCTTCCAGCTTGCGCACGATGTTGGCAACGGTCGAGGCCTTCTGGCCGATCGCCACGTACACGCACTTGATGCCGGTACCCTTCTGGTTGATCACCGCATCGATCGCCAGCGCGGTCTTGCCGGTCTGACGGTCGCCGATGACCAGCTCGCGCTGGCCGCGGCCGATCGGGATCATCGCATCGACCGACTTGTAACCGGTCTGCACCGGCTGGTCGACCGACTTGCGCCAGATCACGCCCGGCGCAACGCGCTCCACCGGTGCGGTCTGGGTCGCGCCCAGTGGACCCTTGCCGTCGATCGGCTCGCCCAGTGCGTTGACCACGCGACCCAGCAACTCCGGACCCACCGGCACTTCCAGGATGCGGCCGGTGGTCTTGGCCACGTCGCCTTCGCGCAGGTTCTCGTAATCGCCCAGCACCACGGCGCCAACCGAATCGCGCTCCAGGTTCAACGCCAGGGCGAAGGTGTTGTGCGGCAGTTCGATCATTTCGCCCTGCATCACGTCGGCCAGGCCGAAGATGCGCACGATGCCGTCGGACACGCTGGTCACGGAGCCTTCGTTGCGCGACTCCGCGGACAGCTTGACCGTCTCGATGCGGGTCTTGATCAGGTCGCTGATTTCGGAGGGGTTGAGCGTGGTTGCCATCGTTCAGTCCTAGGTGCCGGCCGCGAGGGCCGTGCGTTTATGTGAATTCAGTGGGCGAGCGAGCTTTGCAGACGCGCAAGCTTGCCCTTCAGCGAGCCGTCGATGACCACGTCGCCGGTGTCGATCACCGCGCCGCCGATCAGCGAAGCATCCACCGCGGTGGTGATGTCCACCTCGCGGCCAAAACGTTTCTTCAGTGCAGCGGCAATCGTGTCCAGCTCGGCCGGGGTCATCTCGCTGGCCGAGGTCACCGTGGCCTTGACCACGTGTTCGGCTTCGGCGCGCAGCTGTTCGTACAGCCCTGCCACTTCCGGCAGCAGCGACAGCCGCTGCGCATCGGCCAGCAGGCCGAGGAAACGCAGATAGTCTTCGCTGGCCTGCGGCGGCGCCAGCAGCGTCACCGCCTGGTCCTGGCGCAGGGCCGGATTGAGCAGCAGCGCGGCCACGCGCGGGTCGCCGGCCACCTGCGCCGAGAACGCCAGCGCATCGGACCAGGGCGCGAAACCGCCGCCCTCACGCGCGATCGCAAACGCGGCGCGGCCGTACGGACGGGCAAGTGTGAGGGCCTGACTCATCGATCAAATCTCCGCCGCCAGCTCGTCGAGCAGCGCCTTGTGGGCGTTGGCATCGATTTCGCGCTTGAGCAGCTTTTCGGCGCCGCTGACCGCCAGCACCGAGACCTGCTTGCGCAGTTCTTCGCGGGCACGGGTGGCAGATGCGTCGATTTCGGTCTGGGCCAGCTCCTTCTGACGGTTGGCTTCGGCAATTGCCTCCAGCTTGGCCGCTTCGATGATCTGGTTGGCACGCGCATGGGCCTGATCGATGATCTCGTTGGCCTTGGTGCGTGCGTCCTTCAATGCTTCGTTGACCTTTTCCTGCGCCTGCGCCAGATCCTTCTGACTACGATCGGCAGCAGCCAGACCTTCGGCGATCTTTTGCTGACGCTCTTCGATCGCCTGCAGCAGCGGCGGCCAGATCTTGGTCGCGACGATCCAGATCAGACCGGCGAAGGCCAGCGCCTGGGCAAAGATGGTAAGGGTGATATCCATGGGTCGCTCAATCGCTGTTTAGGGGTGAAAGCGCCGCCGCACGGGCAACGCTTTCCGACCTTCATCCGCGGAGGCAACCGCAATGGCTGCCTCCACATCCCGCTACCGCTGGATCAGCCGGCAGCCTGCGACAGACGCTCGATGAACACCTGGGCCAGCGGGTTGGCGAAGGCGAACAGCAGGCCGACGGCGACGCTGATGATGAACGCGGCGTCGATCAGGCCGGCGGTGATGAACATACGCACCTGCAGCACCGGGATCAGTTCCGGCTGGCGCGCGGCCGATTCCAGGAACTTGCCAGCCATGATGGCCAGACCGAGGCCGGCACCCAGCGCGGCCAGGCCGATCATGATGCCGACGGCGAGGACGGTGGAGCTCTGGACTTGAGCGAGGTTGGTCAGGACGGCGAGGTACATGGTGATCTCCGAACGAAAGTTTCTAAGGGTGATGGATGAAGCGGGATGAAGCGTATGAAGGGTGTAGCGAAACTCAGTGACTGTCTTCGGCAAGGCTCAGATACACGATCGACAGCATCATGAAAATGAAGGCCTGCAGCGGAATCACCAACAGGTGGAACAGCATCCAGCCGAGGCCGAATACGCCGCCAGCGACCATGCCGGCGATGCCCGCACCGCCCAGCACCCAGATCAGCAGGAAGACGATCTCGCCGCCGAACATGTTGCCGAACAGTCGCATCGCCAACGAAATCGGCTTGCTCAGCCACTCGACGATGTTCAAAAGCAGGTTGAACGGCATCATCCACTTGCCGAACGGCGCCGTCAGGAATTCCTTGGTCATGCCGCCCACGCCCTTGGAGCGCAGCGAGAAGAAGATCATCAGGAAGAACACGCTGATCGACATGCCCAAGGTGGCATTGACGTCGGCGGTCGGTACCGGCTTCCAGGCGTGGATGCCTGCCCAGCCCAGCGGGATGGCGATAAAGTCGGCCGGGATCATCTTGATGAGGTTCATCAACAGGATCCAGAAGAAGATCGTGATCGCGACCGGCGTCACCAGCTTGCTGCTGCCGTGATAGGTGTCCTTGGCCTGCCGGTCGACGAACTCCAGGCAGATTTCCACGAACGCCTGCCACTTGCCCGGCACGCCGGCGGTGGCCTTGCGGGTCGCGGTCCAGAAGGCCAGCACCATGATCAGGCCCATCAGCACGGCCATGATCAGGGTATCGACGTGGATGGTCCAAAACGTACCGCCACCGTCACGAACCGGATAGATCAGGTTCTGCAGGTGATGCTGGATATAGGAGGTAGGTGTTGCTGCCTCGCCCGCCATGTGTACGTAGCCCTTGTAGTTCGGATCAACGCCTGGCCAGAGCCAGAACCTGAAAAATCAGCCCGATGGCGATACCTGCCAACAGAGCCAGAGGAGGCAGCCGCCACAGGGCAAAGCCCAGCGACAACGCCGCAAATACCAACACCCACTTCAACACCATCGCCAGGATCAGCCGGACCATGGCAATGCCGGCCGCCTGGATACCGCCCCCGAGCGCGGTGCGTGCCGCAACCCAACCGCCCAGCACCGTCGCAAACCCGGTCAATGCCAGGCCGGCAGAGTAACGGGGACCGACCAACAGCAACCCCAGACTGGTTATAGCTACGGCGGCAAGCGGATATACCGCAGCGCGCAGCATCAACCGCCGACCCGCGTCAACGGAGTTCAGCACTACGGTTACCTTACGTGTGAATGAGTGGGAAGCGCAGTTGCGCCTCGTCGAGCCGCGAAAGTATAGCAATGGGACAAATTGCGAGACAACCGGCAGAGGTCATAAGTTGCTGCGACGCACCAATTGGCGATGGCGGCAACGGACGGGAACTTTTCCACAAACCGGCGGTCATAACCCGCGAGGCCTGCACATCCTCGTCGAAAGGTGCCACCGCAGGCTCGCCTCTGGGAGCCCTGGGAGACCGGGGCTCCTGCTTTTTACGCTTTTTGTCGCACCCTGCCACCTTCCCACCGACGGTCCAATCCGCTGCAGTGCACGATGGTTTGCGCCCATCCGGCGCCGGGAACCAGGTGTGACCGCGCGCGTTCAGCCGACCGGGTTGCGCAATCAGCAGGGTAGTCCGTACTGCGCGGTATGCGCTGACGCACACTTTGCGGGAGCCGGGCGGTCCATCGAAAACCGGGCCATCCAGGTGCGATGCCCATGCCTGTTGGCGATGCGGACCGTTTTGTCCGATTGCTATGCCCGCCTTCACAGCTGTGCGACGCGTCCTTCACTTTTGGCAGACGCCGCCTTATCGATAGTGCGCGCCACTGGCTCAACGGCCTGACCATTCCAAGCAATCGGAGCTCCCATGAAACACCTCCTCGCACTGGCGATCCCGTGCGTCCTGGCCGCCGCCTACGCCGCGCCTGCCCACGCCGAAGACACCGACGATCGCTTCCAGCTCCGCCTGGGTGCGATGAACGTCGACAACGACAACACCATCCGCGGCAACACCCTGCTGGCTGGCAACAACGTCTCCGTCAACGAAGACTTCAAGCTCGGCGGTAAGGAATGGGAGCCGCGCGTGGACGGCGTGTTCCGCATCAGCACCCGCCAGCGCCTGATTTTCGACTACTTCAAGTACGACAAGGATCGCCGCGAGACCCTGACCCAGGATCTGAGCGCCGGTGGCGTCACCGTACCGACCGGCAGCTTCATCAAGGGTGAGCTGAAGTATCAGGTCGCCACGCTGGTGTACGACTACTCGGTGATCGATTCGCCGGAGTTCAGCCTGGGCCTGCAGATCGGTGCCGAATACGCCAAGGTCGAGGCCAATGCCTACGCCGACCTGGGCAGCGTGTTCAGTGGCGATGTGGTGGACGAAAGCGAAGACGGCGCGGCACCGGTCGTCGGCATCCGCTTCACTGCGCGACCGAGCGAGCATTGGCTGTTCAACGTGCAGGGCCAGTACCTCAACACCAGTTGGGGCGATTTCGGCGACTACGACGGCGACCTGAGCCGTGCCAATGCAATTGCCGAATACCGCTTCACCAAGAACTTCGGCATCTTCGCCGGCTACGACTGGTTCAAGCTGGACGTCGACCAGCGCGGCAGCGATGGCCTGATCGGCCTGAAGCAGGAATTCAAGGGCCCGGTGGCAGGCGTGACGCTCGCGTTCTGATCCACGCGTCATTGCGTCACAGACAGCGCCCCGCCTTGTGCGGGGCGTTGTCGTTGGGGCGCTTCGCTGAAGTCACCACGTCAAGTTAGATGCATCGCCTGATGCCAACTAGCCTTCACAACGTGGGCAGGCGGGCACGTGCCCATGCCGCACTACCCACGACATGTCCCATCAGGCGCGCGTCGCTGGATGCCACAGCGTCCTGCAGGCGTAGGATGCAGCGGCCTCACTCCGCCACGCGCTGGCCGCCCTTGATCACGTCCCGCACCCGCGTCAACACGCTCACGTCCTGTAGCGGATCGCCATCGACCGCGATCAGGTCGGCGTAGCGCCCCTGAACGATGGCACCGACATCGGCAGTGCGCCCCAGTGCCTCGGCAGCGTCCACCGTTGCGGCGCGAATCGCCTCCAGCGGGGTCATGCCCCACTCCACCATCTTGGCGAATTGACGTGCGTTGTCGCCGTTGGGATACACCCCGCCATCGCTGCCGAATATCAGCTTGACGCCGGCCGCGTGCGCGGCGCGAAAGGTCTCGCGTTGCTTGCGGCCGACCTGCCGTTCCTTCTCCAGCGACTCGGCGAACAGGCCGTGCTTCTCGCCTTCGGCCAGGATGTAGTCGTCGTTGTAGATGTCCATCGAAAACCAGGTGCCATGCGCCTTGGCCAGTTTGAACGACTCGGCATCGGCCAGGCTGGCGTGTTCGATGGTGTCGGCACCGGCGCGGATGGCATCGTTGATGCCGGAGGTGCCATGCGCATGCACGGCGACCTTCAGGCCCAGCCGGTGCGCCTCGTCCACCAGCGCGCGCATCTCTTCCAGGCTGTATTGCTGCCCGCCCACGCTGTCGGTCTTGGACAACACGCCGCCGGTGCCGCAGAACTTGATCACTTCCGCGCCGTATTTGCGCAGCGTGCGCACCGCGGCGCGGATCGCGTCCGGCCCGTCGGCAACGCCGGGGCCGGTGACGGTGACCGACGGCGGGAATTCGGTGGCGTCGCAGTGCCCACCGGTCGCGCCGATGCCGTAGGTGGCCGGCACGATGCGCGGGCCGGGCACGGTGCCGCGCTCGATCGCCTGCTTGAGCGCGACATCGTCATAGTGGAGCGAGCCGACATTGCGCACGTTGGTGAAGCCGGCACGCAGTGTTTTTGCCGCATTGGCCACGCCGACCACGGTCCAGAAATTGTCGGTGAATTCCAGGCCCTTGTAGCCACCCAGGGTGGGATCCACGGTGAGATGCACATGCATGTCGATCAAGCCCGGCAACAGCGTGCGCGTGCCCAGATCGATCCGCTGCGCCTGCGCCGGCAGCCGATCGCCTTGCCGACCGACCCGGGTGATGCGGCCGGCGACCACTTCGATCTGCGGCGACTCCACATAGCGGCCGGCCTGCACGTCCAGCAGGCGCGCGGCGGTGATCACGGTGGTCTGCGCGTACGCAGCCCACGACGCGCACAGGCAGCCGGCAGCGGCGAGCAACGCCGGCAAACGCATCTTCGACATACGGGTCGTCCCTGAGGTGCGAACGGCGTGTCCGCGCACCGATGGTGCAAGCGCGCTGCAGGCTGTGCAAGCGCCTGATCATGGATATCGGACGACGGCACCGCAATGCACTGCGGCCACCGCCCTGTCGTGTGTGGCCGATGCGACGTCGCCACGCGCCGGACTGCCCCTGCCGGATGCCGAGCGGAATCGGCTTGCCGTGGACCGCCCTGTCGACGCATGCGATCGAGCGCAGCCGCCAGGGCACGGGGCACTGCGCACCACGCGGGAGTACCGGGACACATCCGCGCGCATGTGTAAGCACCGCATGCACCCGGGCGTCGCAGACGGCGCGAACCGCACGGCAATGCCCATGGCCTGGGCACCGACGCGCACCCAGACCCATAACGACGACACCCCGCGCAAGGCGGGGCGTCGTTGGCAGCGCCGCGTGTGCGGTGCTTACTTCTTCTTCGGGATGTACAGGTCGGTGATGGTGCCGTCGTAGACCTCGGCCGCCATGCCGACCGACTCGCTCAGGGTCGGATGGGCGTGGATGGTGTGGCCGATGTCTTCGGCTTCGGCGCCCATCTCGATGGCCAGGCCGATCTCGGCCAGCAGGTCACCGGCATGCACGCCGACGATGGCGCCACCGATGATGCGGTGGGTCTCTTCGTCGAAGATCAGCTTGGTGAAGCCTTCGGTGCGACCGATGCCGATCGCGCGGCCGCTGGCGGCCCACGGGAACTTGGCCACGCCGACCTTCAGGCCCTTGGCCTTGGCTTCGGTTTCGGTGACGCCGACCCAGGCGATTTCCGGGTTGGTGTACGCCACCGACGGAATCACCCGTGCCACCCATTCCTTCTTCTCGCCGGCCGCCACTTCGGCGGCCAGCTTGCCTTCATGGGTGGCCTTGTGCGCCAGCATCGGGTTACCGACGATGTCGCCGATGGCGAAGATGTGCGGCACGTTGGTGCGCATCTGCCGGTCGACCGGAATGAAGCCACGCTCGGTGACGGTGACGCCGGCCTTGTCCGCGCCGATCTTCTTGCCGTTGGGCGAACGGCCCACCGCAACCAGCACGCGATCATAGGTGGTCGCAGCCAACGCCGGCTTCTCGCCCTCGGCGGCCGCTTCGAAGCCAACGGTGATGCCCGTCTTGTCGGCCTTGACGTCGGTGGCCTTGGTCTTGAGATGGACCTCCACGCCCTGCTTCTTCAAGCGATCAGCCAGCGGCTTGACCAGGTCCTTGTCGGCGCCCGGCATCAGCTGGTCCATGAACTCGACCACGGTGACCTTGCTGCCCAGCGCGCTGTACACCGTGGCCATTTCCAGGCCGATGATGCCGCCGCCGACCACCAGCAGGGTCTTGGGGATGTCGTGCAGTTCCAGCGCGTCGGTGGAGTCCATCACGCGCTTGTCGTCCCACGGGAAGTTGGGCAACTTCACCGCCTGCGAGCCGGCCGCGATGATGCAGTGCTCGAAGCGCAGCAACTGGGTCTTGCCGTCGGCGCCGACGATCTCCAGCTCATTGGGCGAAACGAACGTTGCCACGCCGGTGACGGTGCGCACCTTGCGCTGCTTGGCCATGCTGGCCAGCCCGCCGGTGAGCTTGCCGACCACTTTTTCCTTGTACTCGCGCAGCTTGTCCAGGGTGATCTTGGGCCGGCCAAAGTCCACGCCGAAGTCGCCGGCATGGGCCACTTCATCGATCACCGCAGCGGCATGCAGCAGCGCCTTGGACGGAATGCAGCCGACGTTGAGGCAGACACCGCCCAGGCTGGCATAGCGCTCGATCAGCACCGTGTCCAGGCCCAGGTCGGCGGCGCGGAAGGCAGCGGTGTAGCCGCCGGGGCCGGCGCCGAGCACCACCATCTTGCATTCGATATCGGCAGTCTTGCCGCTGGCCAGCGCCGGCTTGGGCGCAGCCGGCTCGGCCGGGGCGCGGTGCGACGGCGTCACCGGCGGCTTGCTGCCGGGTGCGGCGGCCGCGGGGGCCGCAGCGGCCTTGGTCTCGGCCTTCGCAGGCGCAGGCGCGGCGGCCTCGCCTTCGGTTTCCAGCAGCAGCACCACCGCCCCTTCGGACAGGGTATCGCCAATCTTGACCTTGAGTTCCTTGACCACGCCGGCAGCCGATGACGGCACTTCGAGCGTGGCCTTGTCCGACTCCAGCGTCACCAAGCCCTGGTCCTTGGCCACGCTGTCGCCCACGGCGACCAGCACTTCGATGACGGGGACATCGCTGTAATCGCCGATATCGGGAACCTTGATTTCAATGACCGCCATTTGCTTCTCCTGTAGCTCAACCGGCCGTGCCGGCAAGCGTCTGCTGGAGTTCATCCAGCGACGATTCGATTTGGGTCCAGCGCTTGTCGCGCTTGTTTTCCTTGCCTTCGCTGGCTTCGATCAGCAGCGCGGCCTGCTGCAGCAGCAGCTCGCCGGCGCCGCAGCTCGGGCGGGCGCCGCTGTAGCGCACGCCGTCGACCTGGAACGACAGCACTTCGCCTTCGGTCACCGGCGCGGTGCGGCCATTGGGGGCCAGCTGGGTCAAGGCAGTGGTCCAGTTGCTGACCAGGCGCTTGGCCAGCGCGGCCGGGATCGGGATCTCGACCGTTTCCGGCGTTTGCTCGGTGCGGAGCTGCACGGCGCCGCGACCAGCCTCGCTGACCCAGTTGTAGACGCGCTCGTCGGCACGGCTATGCCGCAGGGTCCAGTCGGCACCGTCTTTGCCCGGCACCAGCGAGACGCCGCTTTCCACGCCGCGCACAGGCAACGTCAACAGCGCCAGCGCCGGTTTGCTGCCGCCATCGAGCAAGGTGGTGACGGCGGTGCCGTAATTGCCCACCGCCGGCGGCCAGCCGCGTCCCAGGGTGCTGTCGCACTCGCGTGCGACCGCACCGGTCCACGGCAGCATGCCGAGCACGGCGAGCGTCAGCAGCGCGCGCCTCACAGCAGGACGCGACGCATGTCGGCCAGCACCTGGCTGAGGTAGGTGGTGAAGCGGGCCGCCAGCGCGCCATCGATGACGCGGTGGTCGTAGCTCAGCGACAACGGCAGCATCAGCTTCGGCGCGAACTCCTTGCCGTTCCACACCGGCTGCATCGCCGACTTGGACACGCCCAGGATCGCCACTTCCGGCGCATTGATGATCGGGGTGAACGCGGTGCCGCCGATGCCGCCCAGCGAGCTGATCGAGAAGCAGCCGCCGCTCATGTCGGCCGGGCCCAGCTTGCCGTCGCGCGCCTTCTTGGCCAGCTCGCCGCTTTCCTGGGCGATCTGCAGCACGCCCTTCTTGTCGACGTCGCGGATCACCGGCACCACCAGGCCGTTGGGCGTATCGGCCGCAAACCCGATGTGGAAGTACTTCTTCAGGGTGAGGTTTTCACCGGCCGCATCCAGCGAGGCGTTGAACTCGGGGAACTTCTTCAGCGCCGCGGCGCTGGCCTTGACCAGGAAGGCGAGCATGGTGAGCTTGATGCCGGCCTTCTCGTTCTCCTTGTTCAGCGCCACGCGCAGCGCTTCCAGGTCGGTGATGTCGGCCGATTCGAACTGGGTGACGTGCGGAATCATGGCCCAGTTGCGCGCCAGGTTGGCGCCGGAAATCTTCTTGATGCGCGACAGCGGCTGGGTTTCGGTCTCGCCGAACTTGCTGAAGTCCACCTTCGGCCAGGCCAGCAGGTTCAGGCCGTTGCCACCACCGGCCGGCGCCGCGCCGGCTGCGGCAGGTGCGCCACCGCTGAGTGCGGCCTTGACGAAGCGCTGCACGTCTTCACGGGTGATGCGGCCGCCCTTTTCGCTGCCCTTGAGCTGGTTCAGGTCCACGCCCAGCTCGCGCGCGAACACGCGCACCACCGGGCTGGCGTAGGGCACCTTGGACGGCAGCACGCTGTCGGCATCGAAGGTCACCGGCGGGCTGCTCGGGTTGCCCGCGGACGGCTGGCCGCCCTGCGCTGCCTGTGTGCCGGCGCCGGAACGGCCGCCCTGCACCTGCGCGATCTCGCGCTGGGCCAGCTTGTCCGGCTCGGCCGGCACGGCGACCGGCTCGACCTTGCCGGCGGTTTCGGCAGTGTCAGTGGTGGGCTTGGCGGGCGACTGCGCCGCACCGGCGCCGCCGTCGCTGGCGGCGATGATCGCCACCACGTTGCCCTGCGAGAGGGTGTCGCCGACCTTGACCTTGAGTTCCTTGACGATGCCAGCGGCCGAGGACGGCACTTCCATCGTGGCCTTCTCCGATTCCAGCGTGACCAGGCTCTGGTCCTTGGCGACGGTATCGCCCACGGCCACCAGCACTTCGATCACCGGGATGTCGGTGTAATCGCCGATATCGGGCACGCGCGCCTCGACCAGGCCCCCGTCGGATGCGGCGGGCTTGGCGGCGGCCGGTTCGGCCTTGGCGGCCGGCGCCGGGGCGGCAGCAGGCGCGGCCTTGGCCGGTGCAGCGGCAGGCGCCGGCCTGGCGGCAGTGTCAGCGCCTGCATCGGCCACTTCGATCAGCGCCACCAGCGCGCCCTGCGACAGCGAATCGCCGACCTTGACCTTGATCTCCTTGACCACGCCAGCCACCGACGACGGCACTTCCATCGTGGCCTTGTCCGATTCCAGCGTGACCAGGCTCTGGTCCTTGCTGACCGTATCGCCGACCGACACCAGCACCTCGATTACCGGGACGTCGCTGTAGTCACCGATATCGGGGACAAGTGCTTCCTTGATTTCGGCCATACGGGGAACTCCGGCAACAGATGGGGAAACCCCTATTGTGGCCGGCTGCGGGCCGCAGCGCCAACCATTGCCGATGAAAAGATCGCGTACCGGGCGGAATGCAGTGTCTGCGTACGCGGTTGCAGGATCACTTCGACGCGCGTCGATCCACCTGCAACAGCTGCAATGGCGCGCCCGATGGCAAACGATACGCCAGCGCATTGTCCAACGCATCCAGCGCCTCGACCTGGGTACACAGCTGCTGCGCGCGCGGCCGCAATGTGCGTGCCTGCGGCTCGACCAGGCGCTCGATGCGCTGTTCCAGGCCATCGAGCGAGCGCAGCCGCTGTGCGTTTCCGGTCAGCGCCGACTGCACTGCGCCGGCAACCACATCGCCGATCAGCTGCGGCAATAGCTCGGCGACCAGTTCACCGATATCGTCATCGATGTCGATGGGACTCAGCTGGCTCTTGCGGAAGCTCTGCTGCAAACGCAGGTCGATCTTCTCGCGCACACCGGTCAGCTGCATACGCGTGGCCTCCGGATCACGGCTGAAGCCGGCAGCCACCTCGCCCAGTGCGGTGATCGCGATATCGGCAGCCTCGCGCCCGACCTGCTGCGCCAACGGCACCACCTCGCGGGTCTGGCGTTCGAAACGGATCAGGCGATCACGATCGTCGGCGCTCAGCGCCACCCAGGCATCGTCGACGAACAAGGCGCCCTGGCGCAGCACCAGCCGCTGCGGCGTTCCTGTGCTGCGGATGAAAATGACGCTGCGCGCAGACAGGGTGAGGTCGTAGTCGCTGCTGACATTGCAGTGCAACGCGTCGGCCAGTGCTGCCGGCATCGCACCGGCCATGCCCAGCAACACGGCCATTGCTGCCGCCAGCGTCTGCCTGATCGTCATGTCGCCACTCCCTTGGATGCTGGGTGCAGCATGTGCGTAGGCACCGCACACCACCATATGCCGGAGGCTGGCATGACTTCTGGCGGCCGGAAGCATGGCTGGGCACGTGGCAAACACGCGGGCTGCAAACCCTGTCTGGCAATGATGAACACGCCTGCGGGCGGCATCAGCCCTGCACGGCATCGCGCAATGGCTGCCACGCCGCGCACAGGCGTGGCAGCGACCAGGCGGCATTGGCCGGGCTGGTGGACGGCAAGGCCAGCACCGGCACCGCGGGTGCGTCGGCCGACAGCAGCGGTTGCACATGCCGGCGCCAGGCCTGCATCGCCGCGGCGCCATTGCAGGCCACCAGGCGCAGCTGCGGCAACGTGGCCAGCAAGGCGGGCAATGGATTGACCACGATGCTGTCGGCGACGATGGCCGAATCCAGGCTGCCGTGTCGTTCGCACTGGCCGATCACGTCCCACACGCCGACACCGTGCACATTCAATTCCTGCAGGCGCACCGCATAGCTTGCCGCGGTATCAATGCCCAGCAGGGCATGCATCAAGGGCCAGAAGCGATTGCGTGGATGCGCGTAGTACTGGCCTGCCTGCAACGAGGCGACGCCCGGCATCGAACCCAGCACCAGGACACGGCAATCGCGGCGAATGTGCGCTGGCAGCCCTTCGCATGCGTCGTTTTTCATCACGGCAACCGCATTTGCGTGAATGTCTTTCGAGCCTGCATCGCGCAACCACGGCCTTCTTCGGGAACTTCCTGAACAAACGAAATTTTAGCGGACCGCAGGTGGGCGTGGATTCAGATTTTCGGGAATAGTTTTGGCGCGGCCCACTCCACGGGCCCAACAACAAGACGAGGAGACCCTCATGCGTTCCATTTCCATCCTGAGCCTGGCTGCTGTATCCGCACTTGCGATTGCACCGTCCGCGTTCGCGCAGGACACCACCTATACCGGTGATACCTCCTCGACTTCTTCCAGCACGATGTCCAGCAGCGACGATACGGCGTCGGGCAAGCATTGGGCCGTGGTCGGCGGCGTGGCGCTGCTGAACCCCAAGAACGATCCGGCTCCGGGCCTGGACGTCGATGGCGGCCCGGCACCGACGCTGAGCGCCAGCTACTACATCAATGACAACTGGGCCATTGAACTGTGGGGCGCAGCCGACAAGTTCAACCACCGCGTCAACGCCGATGGCGTAGGCAAGGTCGGTACCGTCGAGCAGCAGCCGATCGCCATCAGCGGCCAGTACCACTTCGGCCAGGCCGATAACGTGTTCCGTCCGTTCGTGGGCGTGGGTTACTACGAATCGAACTTCAGCAACGAGAAGATCGACGCGGCCTCGCCGAACGGCCAGCACGTGGGCCTGGACACCGCCAAGGGCGTGATCGGTACCGTTGGCGTGGACATGAACATCAACTCCACCTGGTTCGCACGCGCCGACGCCCGCTACATGCGTTCGCGTCCGGAACTGCGCGTTGGCGGCCAGGGCACCGGCAGCGAGCTGGAACTGGATCCGTGGACCGTCGGCTTCGGTATCGGCGCCCGCTTCTAAGCGATTGCCATTCGTTCAACTGACGCGTGATGAAAGAACGGGCCGCAAGGCCCGTTTTTTTGTGCGGCAGGCGCGCTGACGACCTGATGTTGCAGGCGCTGTTGCCTGCCTGCGCTGCGGTTCGATGGCTGGATGACTCGGTGACTCACCGCCAGTAGACGCTGCCGCGCAGACGCGCGCTGCGCCAGCGCCACCACAGCATGGTGGCATAGGCGAGCGCATAGCCGAGCAGTACGCCGGCTGCGCCCAACAGGCTGGCGTGACTGAGCCACCCTTCCGTGGGCCAGGCAGCACCCTGCCAGGTGCTGCGCCAGCCCTGCACCATGCCGGCGATCACCCGCACCACCACCAGCACCGTCAGTGCCAGCACCAGCCATAGGTTGGGGCGGTAGAACAGGCCCTGCGCGGTGCGCTCGAAGCGGGTCAGACGCACAGCGACGACTCCCAGCACCAGCCCGCAAGCCCAGCCGAAGGCGGCATGGCTGATCGCACCTGGCCAGAACGCCGCCGCAATCAGGGTGAAGACGACAAACAACACGCTGGACACCACCGCCGACGCCAGGTTGATCATCAGCAACCAGCCACGCGCCTGGCGCCGCGCGGTGCCGACCCGAAAGCGCTGCAGCAACGACAACGGGAACAGCACCGCGAACACCGCCAGGGCAATGATCACGGCCAGCGGAATGGCAAGCAGCAGGGGCATCGAAGGCACGGCCTGGACAAAGGAGCCGACCACGCTACTACGCCTGCGTCACATGCGCGTGTTCGCATGCCAGCCGATGTGTGGCTGCGCCCGCATGCGGGCAGGCGCAGGCGTGGTGCGTGTTGCTCAGAACGCCGGCAGCACCGCGCCCTTGTACTTCTGCTCGATAAAGGCCTTCACTTCCGGGCCGGTCAATGCCTTGGCCAGCTTCTGCACGCGCGCATCGTCCTTGTTGTCCGCACGGGCCACCAGGAAGTTCACGTACGGCGAGTCCTTGCTTTCGATCGCCAGCGCATCGCGGGTGGGACTGAGCCCGGCATCGAGCGCGTAGTTGGTGTTGATCAGGGCCAGGTCGACCTGATCCAGCACGCGCGGCAGCATTGCCGAGTCGAGCTCGCGGAATTTCAGCTGCTTGGGGTTGTCGACGATGTCGCGCTGGGTGGACAGCGCATTGCCGGGATCCTTGAGCTTGATCACCCCGGCCTTGTCGAGCAGGATCAGCGCGCGGCTGTTGTTGCTCGGATCATTGGGAATGACCACATCGGCGCCCGTGGGCAGGTCGGCCAGCGCCTTGAACCGGCGCGAGTACGCACCGAATGGCTCGATATGCACGCCGACCACCGTCACCAGCTGGCTCTTGCGGTCGCGGTTGTAGGCGTCCAGGTAGGGCTCGGTCTGGAAATAATTGACGTCGATCTGTTTCTGCACGACCTGGTCGTTGGGCTGCACGTAATCGTTGAACACGCGCACATCGAGCTTGACGCCCTGCTTGGCCAGCAGCGGTTCGACCACTTCCAGGATCTCGGCATGCGGCACCGCCGTGGCCGCGACAGTGAGGGTGTCGCCACCACTGCCGCCAGCGCTGCCACCGCAGGACGCCAGCGCCAGCGTGGCGGCAGCCAGAAGGGAACGAAACGCAAAAGTGCTCATGTGGGGATCCGTGGGAGGAGGAGTGCGGCCAGGCCGCAGACGTCAAACCTAGCAGACCGCAGCGACGGCGGCGATGCAACGCGCCGTGGCAGCCCACGGCGCACGGCGTCATGCAGACAGGCGTGCGGGATGCCCCACCGCGGCCAGCACGGCCGGTGCCAGGGTGCACGACCAGCGTCCGCCGGCCCGCCCCTGCCCTGCGCCGGCTCAGCGCCGGCTCAGCGCCGGCTGTAGTGCGCCACCAGCCAGTCGCCCAGCATCTGCAGCAGCTGCACAAGCACCAGCAGGGCGATCACGGTGATCAGCGCGACATCGGCATGCGAGCGCATGTAACCCTCGCGGTAGGCCACATCGCCCAGCCCGCCGGAGCCGATCGCCCCGCCCATGGCGGTGAAGCCGATCAGCGCGATGGTGGTGACGGTGGCGCCGGCGATCAGGCCGGGGCGCGCTTCGGGCAGCAGCACCCGCAGCACCAGCTGGCGGGTGGTGGCGCCCATCGCCTGGCTGGCTTCGATGATGCCGCGATCGACTTCGCGCAGCGCGGTTTCCACCAGCCGCGCATAGAACGGCGCCGCGCCCACCACCAGCGGCAGGATCGCGCCGCGCACGCCCAGCGAGGTGCCCATCAGCATCAGCGTGAGCGGAATCATCGCGATCATCAGGATGATGAAGGGCACCGAGCGCAGCAGGTTGATCACCAGCGCCAGCGCGCCGTACAGCACCGGGCGGCGGCGCAGCTGCGGCGCGCCGCACAGGAACAGCGCCACGCCCAGCGGCAGGCCGATCAGCAGGGTCAGCGGCAGCGCGCCGGCCAGCATCAGCAAGGTATCCAGGGTGGCCTGGCCGATGTCGCCCCATTTGGCGGCATCGAGGTTGCGGAAGAAACCGCCGGCGGCGGCAGACACCATCGGAATCATGCGCGCAGATCCTCCACATGCACGCCGGCGGCGACGAAGCCGGCGCGTGCAGCGTTCTGGTCGCCGCCGGTCAGCGCGACGATCAGCTGGCCGTACGGGGTGTCCTTGATGCGGTCCACGCGCCCGGACAGGATGTTGTAGTCCACCCCGGTCTCGCGAGCGATGCGGCCCAGCACCGGCTCGTAGGTGCCGTTGCCCAGGAAGGTCAGCCGCACGATGCGCCCCCCGACGGCGGCGAAATCGCGGTGCAGCTCGGCTTCGTCCACATGCTCGGCTTCGGAGACGAAGCGCCGCGTGGTGGCGTGCTTGGGATGCAGGAAGACCTCGGTGACCGGGCCGGTTTCCACCAGCTTGCCGGCGTCCAGCACCGCCACGCGGTCGCAGACACGGCGGATCACGTCCATCTCGTGGGTGATCAGCACGATGGTCAGGCCCAGCTCGCGGTTGATCTGCGCCAGCAGCTGCAGCACCGAGGCGGTGGTCTGCGGATCCAGCGCGCTGGTGGCCTCGTCGCACAGCAGGATCTGTGGCCGGGTGGCCAGCGCGCGCGCAATGCCTACGCGCTGCTTCTGCCCACCGGACAGTTGCGCCGGATACTTGTTGGCGTGCTCCTGCAACCCGACCCGGGCCAGCAGTTCGGCCACGCGCACATCGATCTCGGCGCGCGGCGTACCGGCCAGTTCCAGCGGGAAGGCGACATTGCCGGCCACGGTGCGCGAGGACAGCAGGTTGAAGTGCTGGAAGATCATGCCGATGCGCCGGCGCAGGGCGCGCAGGCCCTGGCTGTCCAGCGCGGTCACATCTTCCTCGCCGATCAGCAGGCGCCCGCCACTGGGCTCTTCGAGCCGGTTGATCAGCCGGATCAGGGTGGACTTGCCGGCGCCGGAATGGCCGATGATGCCGAACACCTCGCCGGGGCCGATCCGCAGATCGAGCGGATGCAGCGCCACGATCTGACGACCGTCAACGGAGTAGGACTTGTGCAGGCGCTGAAACTGGATCACCGCGCGTGGCCGGTTGGGGGGTCGTGAAGCCTACCACCGGGAGTCGGGATTCGGGATTGGGGATTGGCAAAGGCCACGGCGACTCTGCCGTTGCCAATCCCGAATCCCGAATCCCGGCAGCTGGGGCAAAGGCCACGGCGGCCCCGCTGTTGCCAATCCCAAATGCCGAATCCCGAATCCCGTCCTCACGGCCGTTCGAGCGGCAACGGCCTGTCCGCCTTGCGTATGCGCTCCCGGCGCAACAAATACAGCCCGCTGGCGACGATGATGCCGGCGCCGGTCCAGGTCCAGGTGTCGGGCAGGGTCTGCCACAGCAGCCAGTCCCAGCCGATCACCCAGACCAGGCCGCTGTATTCCAGCGGTGCGATCATCGAGGCCTCGCCGCGCAGGAAGGCCTGGGTCAGCGCGATCTGGCCCAGCGCGCCGGCCAGGCCCATGCCGGCGATCAGCCAGGCATGGCCGCCCTGCAGCGGCACCCAGCCGGGAATGGCCAGCACCCCGGCGCCGATCGCCATGAACAGCAGGAACCACACCACCATCGCCTGCGGGGTGTCGGTGCGGGTCAGCAGGCTCACCGTGACCGCGGCCACCGCGTAGGCCGTGGCCGCCAGCAGCACCATCAGCCCCGGCAGCGAGATCAGCCCGTCCACGCCGGGGCGCAGCACCACGACCACCCCGACCAGGCCAATGCCAATCGCGGTCCAGCGGCGCGGCCCGACGTGCTCGCCCAGCAGCGGCACCGACAAGGCCGCCACCAGCAACGGCGCCACGAAGTACAGCGTGTAGGCGGTGGACAACGGCATCCGCTTCAGGCCATAGACGAAGCAGCCGATCATCACCATGCCCAGCACCCCGCGCAGCAGGTGCAGCCCCCAGCGCACCGGCACGATGGAGCGCGGCCCGGCGGTGGCCAGCACCCACACCAGCACGAACGGCAACGACGCCGCGCCACGCAGCATGGTCACCTGCAGTGGCGGGTAATGCGCCGACAGCAGCTTCATTCCCGCGTCCATCAACGAGAAGCAGGCCACGGCGGCCACCATCCAGGCGATGGCGGGAAGCGGAGAACGGGGGGTGGGCATGGGCGTAGTATCGCCGCCGTAGCGCGCCGGCCGCCAATGTGCCGATACGGGGCAGTGCGGCCGATGGCCTAGAATGGCCGCTGTATTCAGACAGCAGGAGCCTTGCATGCCTTCCTTCGACGTGGTGTCCGAAGTCGACAAGCACGAATTGACCAATGCGGTGGACCAGGCCAACCGCGAACTGGACACGCGTTTCGACTTCAAGGGTGTGGAGGCAAAGTTCGAGCTGGAAGACGGCAAGGTGATCAACCAGTCCGCCCCCAGCGACTTCCAGCTCAAGCAGATGACCGACATCCTGCGCGCGCGGCTGCTGGCGCGCGGCATCGACGTGCGCTGCCTGGAGTTCGGCGACGTGGAAACCAACCTGGCCGGTGCGCGGCAGAAGGTCACCGTCAAGCAGGGCATCGAGCAGAAGCAGGCCAAGCAGCTGGTGGCCAAGCTCAAGGAAGCCAAGCTCAAGGTGGAAGCGCAGATCAACGGCGACAAGCTGCGCGTGACCGGCAAGAAGCGCGACGACCTGCAGGATGCGATCGCGCTGCTGAAGAAGGCCGACTTCGAGTTGCCGCTGCAGTTCGACAACTTCCGCGATTGAGCGCAGCCCAACGATGGCGGTGGGGGCGGTGATCGATCCGGCGGTGCAGCGCCCAGGCCCAGGCTGGGGTGATGCGCACGGCGGCAGCGGCAGCGGCCGCGGGCGCTGTGCGGTTGCCAGCGCCGGGCGGCTGGCGTAGCGGCCTGCGATGCGCGCCCGGCTTGCCAGCCTGTTGCATCGCCTGCACGCGTTCCGGCAGGCAGGCACGCGCACCACAGGCGTTGCGCCCGTCACGCGGGCGTATGCGCAGCCGCGGATCGAAGCCGGATCGACGCTGCACACCATGGCGGGCCTGGATCCGACCGAGGCAGCCGCCTTCGCCGATGCGTTTGCGGCGGAGATCGACCGCGCCATAGCGCAGTGCACGCTGGGCGATGCCGCCAGCAGCCAGGCGCAGGCGCTGGAACAGATCCACTCGCTGAAGAACACCATTTCGCTGACCGGCTCGCAGGAATTGCTCAAGGCCTGCGACCAGCTGCGCAGCGAGGTGGAGCGCGACGCCTTCGGCGACACGCTTGCGCAGCGCTTCACTGCGGTGGCAACCGCCGCTGGTCTACTGGTCAGACAGTACCGGCGCACCCTTCCTCTGGACGACGCGGAGCCTCATGCCTAGCTCTTTCCACCGCGCAGCGCCCGGCCTGATTCCGGCGGCCAGGCAGTTGCGCAACGACAGACTGGTGCGGCTGCTCGAGTCGTTTCTGGAATACCGCGTCTGCGTTGGCCGCGTGGTGGTGCAGACCATCGTGACGCTGTGGTGCCTGGGCTGGCTGTACGGGCCGCAGCCGGTGCTGGTCAAGGATGCGCATGCGGTGTTTCCGACCGCGGTGACCTTGTGGGTCATCTCGGTGATCTGGATGGTGCTGGTGCGGCGCAAGACCATTGCGCAGGGGGAATGGCTGGATGCGGTGGGCTTTGCGATGAGCCTGCTGTTCATCGGCATCCAGACCACCCAGGCCTTCATCCTGCTGATGTCGTTGAACGCGTTCCTGCCGTTCATCACCATCGCCGCGGTGGCGCGCTACGGGCAACGCGCCACCTTGCCGGTGCTGCTGTGCACCTTCGTGTTGATGCTGGTGACCGCACCGGCCGGCTACTGGTTGTCGCGGCCGGCGTATTTCGTCTACGCGGTGGCGTTGAGCATGGTGCTGCCGCTGCTGGTGTCGCGCATCGTGATCGCAATGCAGGAAGTGGCATTGCAGGCGCTCGCCTCGCGCGATGCGCAAAGCCGCTTCATCAGCACCATGAACCACGAATTGCGCACGCCGTTGAACGCCGTCATCAACTGCGCGCAGCTGATCGACACCGACGCCATGCCGGCGCAACAGCGCGATCTGATACAGGCGGTGACGGTCAACGCCACCGCCCTGCGCCACCGCGTCAACGAGGTGCTGGACGTGGCCAGCATCGACGGCGGGCGCCTGCAATTGCACAGCAAGCCGTTGAGCATGCTGGACGTGCTGACCACCGTCAAAGCGGTCTGCGCGACCGCCGCATCCACCAAGGGCGTGTCGCTGGGCGTGCGCATGGAAGCGGCCCAGACGCCCTACCTGCTGGGCGACGAAGGCCGCATCGAGCAGGTGATCACCAACCTGGTCATCAACGCGATCAAGTTCACCCCGGCCGGTGGCGCAGTGGAGTTGTTGATCGAGGCGACCCAGGCCGATGGGCGCTGGACGCTGGAGGCCACCGTCACCGATACCGGCATCGGCGTGCCCGACGACAGGAAGGCCTACATCTTCACCCCGTTCACCCAGCTCAGCACCGGCTTCAGCCGTGCCGAAGGCGGTGTCGGCCTGGGCCTGTACATCGCCTTGTCGGTGTCCGATGCGATGGGGGGCAGCCTGACGGTGAGCGACAACCCTGCCGGCGGCAGCATCTTCCGCTGGATCTTCGAGCTGCCGGCCGCCGCCGCCAACAGCAGCCGCACGCGCGATCTGCGCGATGCGCTGGCCGAGCACGCACGCACGGTGCCGCCGCTGCATTGCCTGGTGTTCGAGGACATGGATACCAATCGCCTGGTGATCGGCAACCTGCTGACCCGCGCCGGGCACCGGGTGAGCTTCCATGCCGATGGCAGCGACGCGGTGCAGCGCATCGCCCAGGCCGGCCCGGACATCGTGTTTCTCGATCTGCACATGCCCGGCACCTCCGGCTGGGACGCGCTGGGACAGGCGCGCGATGCGATCGACCGGTTGCCGCCGATCATCGTGCTGACCGCCGACACGCGCACCGATTCGATGCGCGAGGCCGCTGCCGCCGGCGTGGCCGGGTATCTGTCCAAGCCGATCAACGCGCACGAATTGCTTGCACTGCTTGCCCAGCATGCCGCACAACGCTGATCCCGTTCTGAAACCGGGCAATGCGGCGCGCTGGCACTGGCGTACCGCAACCCCGGCACGCCGCGGCCTGGCGTTGCTGTACCTGCACGGGTTTTCCGCAAGCCCGGGCGAAGCCGGCGCGCTGCCCGAACAGATGGCCGATGCGCTGGACGCCAACGGCTACGTGCACCGCTGGCCCGGCCATGGGCAGCGCGCAGCCGATGCCATGGCCGGGCTCACCCCGGCCGCGATGCAGGCCTCGGCACTGCAGGCGCTGGATCAGGCGCAGCGGATGGGCGAGCGTGTGACCATTGTCGGCTCCTCGCTGGGCGGCACCCTGGCGCTATGGCTGGCCGCACAGCGCCCCGAGCAGGTTGCCGCGGTGGTGGCGTGGTCGCCCGGCATCCGGCCCGTCAACGCCGGCCTGCTGGACCGGCTCTGCGAGGCGCAGGTGCCGGTCACCGACCCGTACCCGCGCACCGAGGCAGTGCAGGCCTGCTGGTCGGACACCATCCATCCCGATGGCTTTCGCACACTGCGTGGTCTGTTCGAGCTGTTTGCAGCCTCCCCGCCGTGGCCGCAGGTGCGCTGCCCGGTCATGCTGGGCTACTACCGCGCGCCCAACGGCGATGAAGACCCGATCTCCTCGGTGCCGGCGATGCTGGCGATGTTCGATGCGCTGGGCACGGCGCCAGCGCGCAAGCAGGCGATCGCCTTCGCCAGCGGCGCACATGCCATCGGCTCGCCGCACAAGTCCCCGATCGCCGAGCACGTGGCGCAAACGGCGGTGCAGTTCCTGCGTCAACAGCTTGGCGCTGACAACCACCCGAGCTAGCTGGCAGTACCGACAGCCGCGATGGATCGGGCGCCATGCGCTTGCGCCACCACGGCCGGGGTTGCACTGCGATTGGTGGCGGCCGTGGCATCGGCGGCCCTGCCGGCAGCGATCGCATACACTGGCGCGCCATCACGCCGCCGCCACGATGACCGCCACGCCCACCCTGCCCGATCCCCTGGCCGCCACCCGCACCTGGATCGAGCGCGCGGTGATCGGGCTGAACCTGTGCCCGTTCGCCAAGGCGGTGTACGTCAAGGCACAGGTGCGCCTGGTGCTCAGCGATGCCAGCACGCCGGAGGCGCTGCTGGAGCAACTGGCCGAAGAGCTCGTCCTGTTGCGCGACACCCCGGCCGAGCAGATCGACACCACGCTGATCGTGCATCCGGACGTGCTGACCGACTTCCTGGATTACAACGACTTTCTCGACAACGCCGATGCGGCGGTGGAAGCGCTGGATCTGCAGGGCGTGCTGCAGGTGGCCAGCTTCCATCCCGATTACCAGTTCGCCGGTGCTGCGCCGGACGATGTGGCCAACTTCACCAATCGCTCGCCCTTCCCCACCCTGCACCTGCTGCGCGAAGACAGCGTGGAGCGCGCGGTGGCGGCGTTCCCGGATCCGGATGTGATCGTCGAACGCAATATCGCCACGCTGGAACGGCTGGGCCATGCCGGCTGGGAGCGGGTGTTGAACGGGGCCGAGCACTGAGGCCGGCGAGGCTTTGCGCACGCCGCTCATAGGCAGGCAGATCGCACGTATCGCCTTTTGGCACCACCTCATGAACGCGGCACCAGCGCGCGCAGCGTTCGTGCGGGGATACACGCGGCGTTGCCAGGGCGCTGACAGCGTGCGCGCTACAGTGCCGCCTCCTACCGCACGGTGCGCATGCCATGGCCCTGACTCCCGGCATTTCCACATGGAACCCCTCACCGCTGCAGGACCGCGTGGTGGTGATCACCGGCGGCGCGCAAGGCATCGGTCGCGGCATTGCGCAGGCGGTGCTGGGTGCCGGCGGCAGCGTGGTGATCGGCGACCTGGACGCGGCAGCCGGCAAGGCCTGCCTGCAGGAATGGGCGCTACCGCGTCGCAGCGCCTTCGTGCGGTGCGATGCGGCGCGTGAAACGCAGGCCACACGCCTGATCGCCACCGCGCTCAAACGCTTCGGCCGGATCGATGGCCTGGTCAACAATGCCGGCGTGCCCGACCCGCATATCCCCGCGCTGCCGCAGCTGGACTGGGACACCTGGAACCGCCGGCTGTCCAGCCTGCACGGCGCCTTCCTGTGCAGCAAACACGCGCTGCCTGCGCTGACGCAGGCGCCCGGTGGTGGCGCGATCGTCAACATCGCCTCCACCCGCGCCTGGCAATCGGAGCCGCACAGCGAAGCCTATGCGGCCGCCAAGGGCGGCCTGGTCGCCTTCACTCATGCGCTGGCGGTGAGCGAAGGCCCGCAGGTCCGCGTCAACAGCATCAGCCCGGGCTGGATCAGCACCGATGCCTGGCGTGCCCCGCAGCGTCGACGTGCACCCAAACTCTCGCGGCGCGATCATGCGCAGCATCCGGCCGGGCGGGTGGGCACCCCGGAAGACATCGCGCAATTGGCGGTCTATCTGCTGGCACCACAGCTGTCCGGCTTCGTTACCGGGCAGGACTTCGTTGTCGATGGCGGCATGTCGCGCAAGATGCAGTACGCGTAAGGGCAAGCTACTGATGCAGCCTGGGTGATGCGGCTGCAGCGCGGTGCTGGCACGCAGCGACGCACCTGCTTGCCGGTGCTTGGTGTTCGTCACGCTCGACGCGGCTGGGCCCGGGATGTGAGCGCTGCGGTCCGGAGGCCGGTCCAGGCGCTCGCCGACACACGCTGTTCAGCCCGAAAGTTGCGCTTCCAGCAGGCGCTGCGCATCGCCCAGCGAGGGCAGGATGCGATGGCCGAGCGCGCGTACTGCGGCATCGGGCTCGAGCAGGTCCGGGATCTGGATCGGCGTCATGCCGGCCGCCAATGCGGCGCGCACGCCGGTGGGCGAGTCTTCCAGTACCAGGCAGTGCGCAGGGTCCACCGCCAGCGTGTGCGCAGCCAGCAGGTAGATGTCCGGTGCGGGCTTGGGATGGACCACATCGCTGGCCGTGCATACCGCCGCGAAGCGCCACAGCAGATCGGCCGCCTCCAGCTTGCGCAGCGCAAGCGGGCGCTGGGTGGAGGTGGCCACTGCACGCGGCATGCCCTGCGCGGCCAGGTAGTCCAGCAACGCGATGATGCCGGGCCGGTGCGGGATACCGCGTTCGACCGCAGCGGCATAAAGCCCTTGCGCGTGCGCCAGCATGCTGTCGGCAGCCGTGTCGCCGACCCGCTCGCCCAGCAACCGGCGGCAGGCCGCATCGCCGGTGCCGACCATGCGCAGCCAGAATGACGGCTCGATCTGCAGGCCCTGGTCGGCGGCGGCCTGCGCCAGACAGGCGGTGATGGCGCGCTCGCTGTCGAGCATCAGACCATCCATGTCGAAGATCACCGCCTGCGGGCGGAACGGCAACGGAGGGATCTGGCTCATGCGGCAGCTCCGCGGCCGAACAGCACTTCCAGGTCCACCGCCTCCAGCGCGCGCCAGTGCCCGGACGGCAGCGCGTCCAGCGACAACCCGCCGATGCGGCTGCGATGCAGGGCGACCACGTGATTGCCGGCGGCAGCGAACATGCGACGCACCTGGTGGTAGCGGCCTTCGTGCAGGGTCAGCCGCGCCTGGCGTGGACCGGCCACCTCCAGTTCGGCCGGCAACAGCGGCTTGGTCTCGCCTTCCAGCAGCAGCGTGCCGCTGGAAAACAGCGCCGCCTCGTCACCACGCAGGTCCTCGGCCAGCGTGACCTCGTAGACCTTGTCCAGCGCGGACTTGGGCGAAATGATCCGGTGCAGCAGCGCGCCATCGTCGGTCATCAGCAGCATGCCGCTGGTCTGCCGGTCCAGCCGGCCCACCGGCGCCAGCACCGGTGCGCGCAGGCGGAAGCGCGGCGGCAGCAGCTCGTAGATCAGCCGGCCGGTGTCCTTGGTGGAACAGGTGTAGCCGCCGGGCTTGTGCAACAGCAGGCTGAACCCCGGCGGCGGATCGAGCGGCTCGCCATCGATGCGGATGGCGTCGTGCTCCACCTGATCGTCGGCATACAGCACCTCGCCCTGCACGTCGGTGACCGCGCCCTGGCGGAACAGCTGGGTCACCTGCTTGCGGCTGCCATAGCCCAGGTTGGCGATGTGCTTGACCAGCTTCATGCGCGCGCTCCACGGCCGCGGGTGGCGGCGATCAGCTTGAAGCCATCGCGCTCGGCGGCCACGCGCACCTGGCCGAAACTCTCGTTGAGGATCTGTTCGTAGGGCAGATGCCGGTTGGCCACCAGCAACAACTGCCCGCCCGGACGCAGCGCCTGCGCGGCCACGGCGATGAAGCGCTGCCCGATATCCGGGCGATCGGCGCGCGAGGGCGTGTGGAACGGCGGGTTGCTGACGATGAAATCGTACTGGGCCGCCAGCCCGGCGGTGACGTCGCGCCAGTGATAGTGCAGCTGCGCCGGGTGCGGGTTGTCCTGCAGGTTGCGTCGTGCCAGATCCAGCGCGCGCGCCTGCGCTTCGTACAGGTCCAATGCGGTGACCTTGGGGCAACGCGCCAGCACTTCGGCCGACAGGTAACCGAAGCCCGCGCCCAGGTCGGCGCCATGCCCGGCCAGCGTGGGCGGCAGATGCTCGACCAGCAGCGCCGATGCCGGATCGATGCGATCCCAGGCGAACACGCCGGGGCGGCTGATGAAACGCCCGTCGAGGATCTTGCGCGGTGCATCCAGCGCGGCCCAACGCGCCTGCAGCGCGGCATCGGTGGCGGCCGGCAGCGGCGCGGTCCAATAGGTGCGGCAGTGGTACTTGGTCAGGCTGCCGGCCAGGCCGCTGAGCTGGCGCAGATCGGCTTCGCCGGAGCGCGCGCCCTCGTTGTTGGACTGGCAGGCCACCACGCGCCCACCCGGCGCGGTCAATGCCACCGCCCGCGCAAACAGCGCGCGCGCCTCGTCGCGCTGACGCGGCGGCAAGACCAGCACCAGCGCATAGCGGGTGCTGTCGGCCTCGATCTCGCGTTCTTCGCGCAGCTGCCAGCCGCTGTGCTCCAGCGCCTGCGCGAACGGGCGAAAGCTCTGCTCGCAGATCAGCGCGTCGGCCGCGGCATGTTCGCGCAGCGCAACGCCATCGCGTGCGCGCAGGAACAGCACCGGCCCTTGCGGCCATGGCAGCGCGCCCTGGGCGAACGGCAGGAACAGCGCTTGAAGTGGGGCATCGTGCGGGCCAGCCATCGGATCATCGGGTCGGGAACGGGCCGCCATTGTAAGGGACCGCTGCCAGACGCCCGCGGCCGCCCTTCCAATGCGTATACGGACTATTGATGCCCACGCAACATCTGCCCGCCTAGGCTGGAATCACGCCCACACCGGAGATATGCGATGCGAGCCCTGTTCGTAGGTGGAGTCGTCGACAACAGCGAGATGGATCTGGACGACACCCCGCCCCCGCTGCATTACCCCGAAAACACCGGCGCCGGTCGACCTCGCTATCGCCTGCACCAGATCGGCGAGCGCGACGATGGCAGCGTGGCCTATGCGGTCTACGGTGCGCCGGAAATGGCCGACGACGACATCAGCCGTATCACCGAAGAACGCGGCTATGCGCGCCGGTTCAGCGCATCACCGGAAGCACCACGCTGAGCAGATGTAATGATGGACGCGGGCGTTGAAGCGTCTCGCATCAACGGTGTCGATGTAACGGTACCTTCGATGCGCGCTAGCGTGGGTTGGAGCGATTGCCGGCATGCCGGTGTCAACCAAAACCGGGAATCTGCCCGGTTTTTTCTGGTCGTCACGCGGACTCTCGTGGGGCAGCCATTTGCGCCAGATGCACCGTCCAAGGTGGTAGGCGGATATGTGGAATGGCACCCTGTGGTGCTGGGAGATAGCGCGTGCTGCATAAGGAAGCAGGTCCAGCAAGGCGCATTCTGCTGAATTCCGGCCTGCGCACCGGCCCTCATCCGCCCTTGCGGGGCACCTTCTCCCAGTGGGAGAAGGGTCCAGACCATGCAGATTGCAGCAGCCTGCCTGCACGGCCAACTGCCAGAGGGTTCAGCGCGTCTTCGGGGTCACGCGCCAGATCACATTGCCCACATCGTCGGCCACCAGCAAGGCGCCGATGTTGTCGGAGGTCACGCCCACCGGTCGCCCCTGCGCATTACCCTCGGCATCCAGGAATCCATCCAGCACGGTGATCGGAGCGCCGTTGGGTTTGCCGCCCACGAACGGCACGAACAGCACCTTGTAGCCGCTGGGCGGGTCGCGGTTCCATGAGCCGTGCTGGCCGATAAAGGCGCCCTGGCGAAAGCGCTCCGGCAACAGCGTGCCGCTGGCAAAGCTCAGCCCCAGCGAGGCAGTGTGCGGGCCCAGCGCATAGTCCGGCTTGATGGCCTTGGCCACCAGCTCGGCGTTCTGCGGCTGCACCCGCTCGTCCACATGCTGCCCGTAATAGCTGTAGGGCCAGCCATAGAAACCGCCATCGCGCACCGACGTCAGATAGTCCGGCACCAGATCGCTGCCGATTTCGTCGCGTTCGTTGACCACCACCCACAACGATTTGCTCTGCGGCTCCCATGCGGTTCCTACAGGATTGCGCAAGCCGCTGGCGAACACGCGGCTGCTGCCGGTCGCCGGGTCGATCTCCAGGATGGCGGCGCGATTGAGCTCGGCCTCCATGCCGTTTTCGGCCACGTTGCTGTTGGACCCCACGCCGACATACAGCTTGCTGCCATCGGCGCTGGCCAGCAGCGACTTGGTCCAGTGATGGTTCAAGCCGCCGGGCAGATTGGCCACGAAGGTGGGCTTGGCGGTGATGTGGGTGTCGCCGGGCGTGTACGGAAAGCTCACCAGCGCATCGGCATTGGCCACGTAGAACCGGTCGCCTACCAGGGCCATGCCGAACGGCGAGTACAGCCCACTGATGAATTGCGTGCGGACTTCGGCCACGCCGTCGCCATCGGCGTCGCGCAGCAGGGTGATGCGATTGGCGCTGGGCACGACCGCGCCGGCCTTTTTCATCACCGCGCCCTGCACCTTCTTGCGTAGGCCGCCACCACTGTCGGCATTGTCAGGCTTGGGCGGCTCGGCGGTTTCGGCCACCAGCACATCGCCGTTGGGCAGCACGTACACCCAGCGCGGGTGATCCAGGTCGCGCGCGAACGCACCGACCTGCAGATCGTCGGCAGCCATGGGCTTTGCATTGGCCGCCCAGCGCTTGACCGGCGCGATCTTGACCGTGGGAATCAGGCGCTTCACCGGTTCGGGCAGCTGCGGGTCCGGTCCGGTCCCCTGCTCGATGGCCAGCGTGGCGGTATCGCCGCAACCGGCGAGAATGGCGACGACCATCAGCGACAGCGGCCAGCGAACCAGCGTGGACACGGGTGCATTCATTGCGTAAAGAGTCCTGAACCGTTGCGACAGCTAGTCATCATGCCGACAACAGCGCAGCAAGAAGTAAACACATCGTCAAGACATATGCGTCAGGCGCCGCGTGGATCTGCACCCGGCGGCAGCGGATGCACGGCCACGATACGGTCCATCCAGATCCAGTGGGGTTCCTGCGACGCATCCAGTTGATCCAGACGCAGCTGGCCATTGAGGCCCTCGTTATCGCTGTCGTCGAGATAGGTCTGGATGCTGGGGCGCACCGCAACAGTGCCGCTCAGCAGGCTGCCGTCGTCGAGTTCGACGCGTACCCGCTCCTGGCCCCCTAGCAGGGAGACCCAATGCTCCAGGGTGGCGATCTGCACTTGTTCGGTATACACGTGGGGGGCGTACTTGGGCATCGGGGCACTCCATCGGCGCGGAGCATCACGCTAGGCCAGCATGCGTGAAAAGCGCAGCAAACCTGCTCGTACTCGCTCACACGCTCGCCGCCAAGGCGGCATACCTGGTGCGCGTGGCAAGTTCGCGCAGAGGCATCACTATCACTGAAGCCACACGGCCGACCCAGGTGCCCGATGATTGCCGCGCACACCCCGTGACCTGCCTCGCCTTACTCGGCCGCTTCGCGCGCCGCGCGCACTGCAGTGACCAGCTGCGCCACGCTATACGGCTTGGCCAGATGCTCCTGAAAGCCCGAATCCAGCGCGCGCTTGCGGTCGTCATCGCGGGCCAGTGCGGTGACGGCCACCGCCGGCAAGGCACGCGCGTCCAGGCCCAGGTTTTCGCGCACGGTCCGGATCAGGCCGTAGCCATCCATGCCGGGCATGCCGATATCGGTCAGCATCACATCGAAGCGCGCGTGGCCACGATGATCGATCAAGGCCAGCGCATCGGTGGCGCTACCGGCGGTGACGACCTCCGCGCCCTGCTCTTCGAGCAGCCGGCGCAGGTAATCGAGCATGTCCGGCTGATCTTCCACTGCCAGCAGGCGCAAGCCACTGAGCGCGCGCGCCTCGACGATCTGTTCGGACATCAGGCGCCGGCGCAACTCGCGCCGCGGCCGTTTGCCCTGGTCGGGCACATGTTCGGGCAGGCGCACGGTGAAGGTGGCGCCCTTGCCGCGGCCGCCACTGCTTGCGCCGACCTGGCCACCATGCATTTCCACCAGCTGCTGCACGATCGCCAGGCCCAGGCCCAGCCCGCCATGCTGCCGCGTGGTGGTGCCGTCGGCCTGACGGAACCGCCCGAACAGATGCGGCAGGAATTCGGCGGCGATGCCGTCGCCGGAATCGCGCACCGCCACCAGCAGATGGCCGTCGTCGCGCTCGATGCTGACATCGATGCGGCCATGTGCCGGAGTGAACTTGATCGCGTTGGAGAGCAGGTTCCACAGCACCTGCTGCAGTCGCGTGGCATCGCCCAGCACCAGGCACGGCGTGGACGGCGCATGCAGTTGCAGGACCTGGTCCTTGCCCTCGGCGGCCAATTCCTGGGTATTGAGCGCTTCGCGCACCTGCTCGGCCAGATCCAGCGATTCGACTTCCAGCTGCACCTTGCCCAGCAACATGCTGCTCAGATCGAGCATGTCCGAGATCAGCCGCTTCTGCGCGCGTGCGCTGCTGGCGATCACCGACAGGCCCTTGTAGTTGGCGTGCCCTTCCTCGACCCGCTGCAGCAGCAACTCGCTCCAGCCCAGGATGGTGGTCAGCGGCGTGCGCAGCTCGTGCGACAAGGTGGCCAGGAACTCGTCCTTGAGCCGCGCCATGCTTTCGGCTTCGTTACGTGCGCTGCGCTCGGATTCGAGCAGCTGCTCACGCGCCAGTTCGATCTCGCGCTGCTCGGTCACGTCCGGGCTGCTGCCGGCCAGGCCAATGAAGCGCCCGTCGGCCGAATAGCGCGGGGTGGCGGTCATTTCGATCCAGCGCCACTGGCCGTCGTGACGGCGCGCGCGCACCAGCGCACGCAGCCCGCGCTGATCCTCCAGTGCGGCAGACAGCTCGAACTGGAAGATCGGCAGGTCGTCCGGATGCAGCAGCTCGCTCCACGCCGACACCGTGCCGCTGGAGATATCCAGGCCGAAGAATTCGCCGTAGGCGCTGTTGACGAAGCGCACCACGCCCTGCGCATCCAGCACCCAGACCGGCATCGGCAGCCCGTCGGCCAACGCGCTGAAGCGCGCCTCGCTTTCGGCCAGCTCGCGCTCCACGCGCTTGCGCTCGGTGATGTCCATGAACAACACCGCCACCCGTGCCTGTTCCGGCTGCCCCACCCGGAACGCGTCCACCGAGTACCAGCGGCGCAACGCCTTGGCCTGCATTTCGAAGTGGATGCGGTTGCCGGTGCGGGCCACCTGCCCGTAGCGGTCGAACCATTCCTGCTCATGCTCGGGCAGCATGTTGCGGATGGACACATTCAATGCGTTCGACAGCCCCGTGTAGCGCTCGAAGGCGCCATTGGTCATCCGGATGATGTAGTCAACCGCATGGTCACCATCAAACACCAGATCGATGACGCAGAAGCCGGCATCGATATTGTGAAAGATCTCGTGATACATCCCCGGGTCGAGGAAGGGCTCGGCGATGGCGGCCGGCAACGCGGCGGCCAGATCGGGGCTGGGGCTGGAAGTGCTCAAATCGGAAACCACGGATGCTGCCGGAGCGGATGACGGGCAGATGAAACCATGCCCGATGTCGTCAGCGGGTGCACAGGCGGCCACCAGCGATCACGGATCGGTTACCTGCGGCCCGGCAGCGACGGGCTTGCGGATCATCACCACAGGGTGGCGGCAGCCAGGGCGATACAGCTCGCCAGCACCACGATGCCGACGATCACACCGCGAAACACCCATTCCCCCTCGCGGCGCAGCTGCTCGTCCATCCAGCGCTGCGCTTCCTCGCGCCAGGCGGTGGAGCGGGCATAGTCGGCATCCAGCAGCAGCAACCGTACCCGCGACAAGCCCAATTCGGCGCATTCGCTGCGGCAGCGCTGGCTGAAGCCATCCCCGGCCGTGGCGACCTGCGCGGCGAGGGGCAACTCGAGCTCGAGTTCATGCCTGGACATAACGGGGACGCTCCTGATCAAGCTCGTGTTCCAGCGCCATGCGCGCCAGTTGGGTGTAGTTGGCGCGCGGTCCCTGCCCGCGGCCGGTGAGCATGCCCTGGTAGTCCAGGTCCTGCCAGACCCGCCCGGTCCACTCGACGCAGTCCTCGGCGATGACCAGCATCAACGAATAGCGGTATTCCAGGCCGTTGGCGGCGGTGTAGGCATAGACTGGCGGAAACTGCACCGCTACATCGACCTGGCGTGCCAGCGCGGCCAGGTGATTGCGCAAGGCATCCCGCGGGTCGGTACCTGGGTCCAGCCGCAGCGTGCGGGTGGCCAGGTCCAGGTCCACCTCGCTCTGCAGCGCAACAAAGGCGGCAGCCCCGGTCACAGGGTTGTGCCCATGCTGCTTTGCCCAGTCGATGAACTGCAGGCGCACGTCCGCCGGCATATGCGCCGGCGCCGAAGAAGCTGACTTTGTGCGGTAAGAGTGGGTGTCCATGTCGTTGATCTTCCGGGCTGACCCGTGAAGCACAGGCGCAGGCGCGGTGAACCCACCGTCACGGCGTCCAGCGCGCGGATTAACCGGGCGGCAACGCCCTGCCAGCCGCGGCACTGCGCGTATTGCAGGCCTTCCGGTGCGCCCCCACATTGCACGAACGCACGGTACGCGACGTACCGCACGCTTGGAGGCTTTCCATGAAACGTTCCAGTGTTTCCGGCGCCGGCCTGTTGCTGGCAGGGTTGCTTGCCGCTACCGGCGTTCAGGCCCGCGTCCGCACCGTCACCGACCCGCAGGCGCCACGGGCGCTGGCCAGCGATGGCAAGGTGGATGTGCGCTGGACCGACCCGGCCGAGTTTTCCGATATCCGTTTCAGCGGCAATCGCTGGGAAGCGCAGCGCGGCGATTGGGTCACCCAGCTGGCGACCCATTTCCAGCAAAGCGCCGCGCGCCAGCTGCCCGAGGGCCAGCATTTGAGCGTGACCATCACCGACATCCGCCGCGCTGGCCAGTACGAGCCCTGGCATGGCCCGCGCCTGCAGGATGTGCGCGTGGTCAAGGACATCTATCCGCCGCGCCTGAGTTTCACCTACACGCTCACCACCGCCGATGGCCGGGTGATCGACCAGGGCGAGCGGAAACTGGTGGATTCCGCGTTCCTGATGAGCGGCCCGCGGCTGACCGACAGCGATCCGCTGCGCTTTGAGAAAGCGATGATCGACGACTGGCTGCGTAAACAGTTTCGTGGCGATCGCAGTACGGCTGGGTTGTGATGGTTTGGTGCGGATATCGCCGCCAAACCAGCTAGACCTCGAAAGGTAACGGCGCGTGCCAACGCGCCGTTTTTGTTTATGGACGCGCGACAGCAGTGACGCATCCACACCATGAGATTGCGTCCTAAAGCCCGCTCCCTGCGGGACGAGAAGGCATGGCTTGCGCGCCACAGGCGCGTGTGCCTCGGAGCGCGCGCAGGCCGGGCGCGGAGCGGGGGTTGGGGTGAGATACGTTGGGAAGCCATCGTGGCGTTCCAACTGCACGAGGCTGCGCCCGTACCCTCATCCGGCGCTACGCGCCACCTTCTCCCCCATGAAGGAGGACAATGTCCCGGTGGGAGAAGGGAAGCTCTCGAAGCCGGGCTCTAGCCCCTCTCCCGCCGGGAGAGGGGTTGGGGTGAGGGTACGGGGCGAAGCCCTCGCTACGTCCAACCGCACGAGGCTGCGCCCGTACCCTCATCCGGCGCTACGCGCCACCTTCTCCCCCCATGAAGGAGGACAATGTCCCGGTGGGAGAAGGGAAGAACGCCGCAGCTACCGATCAGCAGCTACCGATCACGCCCCCTTCCGGGCCCTTCTCCCCATGAAGGGGGACACTGTCCCGGTGGGAGAAGGGAATGCATCTGGGCCGAAATTTCGCCCACCGCCGCCTCGCCCGCATACACGCGCGGTACGCGCTTGAGCCCGCACAACAGCTGATACGCGCTGACATTGCAGTGCGCGGCCAGGGTGCCAGGCCGTGGGGCGTCGCCCCACAGCTGCACCGGCGTCCCGATATCGGCGTGCGGATGATCGGTCAGATCCACCGTAAGCATGTCCATGGAGACCCGCCCGATCAGCGGGCAGACCTGGCCGTCCACCAGCACCGGGGTGCCATTGGGCGCGAACTGCGGGTAGCCGTCGGCATAGCCCATCGCCACCACGCCCACGCGGGTTGGCCGCTGCGCCACGAAGCGGGCGCCGTAGCCCACCGGCTCGCCAACCGGCAGCTCGCGCACCGAGATGATGCGCGAGCGCAGCGTCATCACCGGGCGCAGCTGCGCGGTCAGCTCGGTGTCGTGCGGAAAGGGGTTGGCGCCGTACAGCATCAGTCCCGGGCGCGACCAATCGTTGCGCAGCGCCGGCCAGCCGAGCAGGCCGGGCGAATTGCGGATGCTGGTTTCCGCGCGCATGCCGCCTGCGGTGAGCGCGAAGGCCACCGCCTGTTCGTCGGTGCGGCTGCACTCCAGTTCGTCGGCGCGCGCCAGGTGGGTCATCAACACCACCGAGGCGATCTGCGGCAGCCCGTGCAGGCGCAGCCAGGCGGCGCGAAAATCCTCCGGCGACAGGCCGAGCCGGTGCATGCCGCTATCCAGCTTCAGCCAGATGCGCAGCGGCCGCGGGCTCTGGAACCCGGCCAGCGCGCGCACCTGCTGCGGGGTGGCCGCCACCGTCCAAAGATCGTGCTCGGCGATCAGGCGCAGTTCGTCCTGTTCGAAGAAGCCTTCCAGCAGCAGGATCGGCGCACGGATGCCGGCCTGGCGCAGTTCCAGCGCTTCTTCGATGCAGGCTACCGCAAAGCCGTCGGCTTCCGGCTCCAGTGCCTGCGCACAGCGCACCGCACCGTGGCCATAGGCATCGGCCTTCACCACCGCCAGCGCCTTGCTGCCGCCCAACTGCTTGGCCAGGCGGTAGTTGTGACGCAACGCGTCCAGGTCGATCAACGCTTGCGCAGGACGCACTACGCGGCCTCCCGTTGCGGGCGCGCGCTGCGTGGGGACAGGTAGCGGAACACGTCCAGCCCCTCGGTATCGATCTCGGGCGTGCGGCCCTGCATCAGGTCGGCCAGGTAGCGTCCGGAGCCGCAGGCCATGGTCCAGCCCAGCGTGCCGTGGCCGGTATTGAGGAACAGGTTGGCGAACGGGGTGGCGCCCACCACCGGGGTGCCATCCGGGGTGGCCGGGCGCAGGCCGGTCCAGAACTCGGCCTGGGCCAGATCGCCGCCGCCGGGGAACAGCTCGTTGACCACCATCTCCAGGGTGGCGCGACGACGCGGATTCAACGACAGATCGAAGCCGGCCACCTCGGCCATGCCGCCGACGCGGATGCGGTCGTCGAAACGGGTGAGCGCGATCTTGTAGCTCTCGTCCAGCACGGTGGAGGTCGGCGCGCGTTGCGCATCGACGATCGGGATGGTGAGCGAATAGCCCTTGAGCGGATACACAGGCAGATGCAGGCCGAGCGAGAGCAGCAGGTCGGCCGAATAGCTGCCCAGCGCCAGCACGTAGCGGTCGGCGGTCTCGATGCGGCCATCGATCTGCACGCCGGTGATCTCACCGCCGGCATGCTGCAGCCGCTCGATCTGCTGCCCATAGCGGAACTGCACCCCGGCCTGCGCGGCCAGCTCGGCCAGGCGCTGGGTGAACAGCCGGCAGTCGCCGGTCTGGTCTTCGGGCAGGCGCAGCGCGCCGGCCATCTGCGCGCCGCCGCCGGCCAGCCCGGGTTCGTACTGGGAGATCTGCGCAGGGCTCAGCAGCTCGTACGGCACGCCGTACTGGGCCAGCACCTCGATGTCCTGCGCGGCCGCATCGAGCTGCTGCTGGGTGCGGAACAGTTGGGTAGTGCCAAGCTGGCGACCTTCGAATTCGATGCCGGTGTCGGCACGCAATGCATTGAGGCAGTCGCGGCTGTAGTCGGACATGCGCACCATGCGCGCCTTGTTCACCGCATACCGCTCGGCGGTGCAGTTGCGCAGCATCTGGCTCAGCCACGCCAACTGGCGCAGGTCGCGGGTGGGGCGGATCGACAGCGGCGCATGCTGTTCGAACAGCCACTTCACCGCCTTGCCGGGCACGCCGGGTGCGGCCCACGGCGAGGTGTAGCCGAACGACAGCTGGCCGGCATTGGCGTAGCTGGTCTCCAGCGCCGCTGCCGGTTGGCGATCGACCACGGTGACCTCGCAGCCGGCCTGAGCCAGATACCACGCGCTGGTGGTGCCGATGACGCCGCTACCGAGAATGAGCACCCGCATGTCGCTCTCCTGAAAGGGTATTCCCCCACAACCAGACGCTGAGGGAGACAGTTAGCCGCAGTATATTGCGAGCCAGGCAGTGCGATTTCTGGAATCAGACCGCCTTTGCAGTGAAACTTCCTGCCAAACCTTGTGGAGACAAACCCCATGGCTACCCGCGCGCGCGAACTGGACAAGATCGACCGCAAGATCCTGCGCATCCTGCAGCAGGAGGGGCGGATTTCGTTCACCGAACTGGGCGAACGCGTCGGTCTGTCGACCACCCCGTGCACCGAGCGCGTGCGCCGGCTGGAGCGCGACGGCGCCATCACCGGCTACTACGCGCGGCTGGACCCGCACTACCTCAAGGCCAGCCTGCTGGTGTTCGTGGAGATCAGCCTGGCCTACAAGTCCGGCGACATCTTCGAAGAATTCCGCCGCGCCGCGCTGAAGCTGCCCAACGTGCTGGAATGCCATCTGGTCTCCGGCGATTTCGACTACCTGCTCAAGGCGCGTATCAGCGAAATGGCGTCCTACCGCAAGTTGCTCGGCAGCACCTTGCTGACCTTGCCGCATGTGCGCGAATCCAAGAGCTACATCGTGATGGAAGAGGTCAAGGAGACCCTGGCGTTGCCGATTGAGGGCTGAGATTCGGGATTGGGGATTGGGGATTGGGGATTGGGGATTGGCGGATGGTGCGTTGCAGGTCGCGGCGGTTGCGATGCCTGCTGCCAGTCAGCGCACCACGCGCATGCCGTCGCCGGCCGGTACCGCGTCGTAGTAGCGGCCGGTCTTGGTATCCAGCACCCGGTTGGGACCGGCCGGCTGCATGCCCTGCAGCAGCCGGCCATTGCGGTCATAGACCATCGGCGTGGCCGTGGGCACCTCGCTGCCCGCCGGGGCAACCGGTGTGGCCGCCGGGCCGCGGGTGGGAATGCTGGGTGCGGCCGGGCGCTGGCTCAACTGGGAAGGCACCGGGGGCAAGGCATTGGACGGCTGCAGTGCACGCGGCGGCGCCACCTTGGGCTGCGCCGGTGCCGGGGTGGCGATAGGCTGCAGGGTATTGGACGAGCGCGTACTGGTCGCCGACTGCGCCAGCGCCGCACCGGCCATGCCGAGCAGGCCGCACAACACCACGCCGCGCATTGAAGAATGGATCGCCATGACAGGCACCGTGAGTGATCGGGGGTGATTCATCAATTGGGGCGCAGATAGGTTGCGGCAATGCACGCAACCCGCCAGGGGATGAACGCTTTCGTCAGGTCGTTGCAGTGCGAAGACGCCAACCTACCCGCAGGCCGCTTCCTTCTCCCGCCGGGACATCCTCCTCCTCCATGGGGGACAAGGTGGCGCGCAGCGCCGGATGAGGGTGCGTGCGAAGCAGCGGGCTCTCCAGTAGCACGTTTGACTTGTTGAACAGGTCCACCGGTTGAACCACCCACCCGGCGCCCACATCACAGGGGCAGACGCCGGCACGCCGCCAGCGCGCGTATGCGAGAGCCCCATGAGCCAGTTCGATCTCACCCCGCCCTCCCCCGCCCAGCGCGACGCCCTGATCGCCGGGCTCAGCGACGAGGAACAGCGCGTACTGCTGCACCACGGCACCGAGGCGCCGTTCTGCGGGGTGTTCCTGGACAACAAACTGGAGGGCGTCTATACCTGCCGCCTGTGCGGGTTGCCGCTGTTCCGCTCCAGCGCCAAGTTCGATTCCGGCACCGGTTGGCCGAGCTTCTTCGCGCCCTACGATGCCGCGCATGTGCGCGAGATCCGCGATACCAGCTACGGCATGATCCGCACCGAGATCGTCTGCGCGCGCTGCGACAGTCACCTAGGGCATGTGTTCCCGGATGGCCCGCCGCCGACCGGGGAGCGCCATTGCCTCAACTCGGTGTCGCTGGGTTTCACCGAAAACGGCCAGCCGCTGCCCAACCCGCTACAGCGCGCAGGCGCCGAGGCACAGCCGGCCTGACCGCTGCACGGGCTGGCCCTGGCCCCGGCGCGGTGTGCCGTGCCCAGGGCAACCCGTCCCGGGAACGTGCCGGCGGAGCGACGCCGCCGCTGGCCGGTGCAAGGCCATCGACTGCGTGCATGAGGCCGCCACGACAATCGGCTGAACGTTCAGTTACAGCGCACATCTTCACGCCGCGCGCTTCAAGAATCGGCCGCGCAAGCCGAAACCACTAGCAACCCCAGTTTGCTTCCGGCTGCGCCATGCTCATCATCGTTGGCTTCATCGTCGTCATCGTCAGCGTCCTCGGCGGCTATGTGCTGTCGCACGGAAAGCTGGGCGCGTTGTGGCAACCCTACGAGCTGATGATCATCGGTGGCGCGGCGCTGGGCGCGTTCCTGGTCAGCACGCCGGGCAAGATCGTCAAGGAAACCCTCAGCGGCATCATGGGCGTGTTCAAGGGCCCGCAATACAAGTCCGACGACTACAAGGACACCTTGAGCCTGATCTACGAGCTGTTGAACAAGGCCCGCCGCGACGGCTTCATGGCGCTGGAAGACCACGTCGAGAAACCGCAGGACAGCACCATCTTTGGCAACTACCCCAAGGTGGTGGCCGACCATCACCTGCTGGACTTCATCACCGACTGCCTGCGCCTGATGATCGGCAGCAACATCGAGCCGCACGAGCTGGAACCGCTGCTCGAACTGGAACTGGAAAAACACCATCACGAAGCCCTGGCGCCATCGCATGCGCTGAGCAAGGTGTCCGACGGCCTGCCCGGCTTCGGCATCGTGGCCGCGGTGCTGGGCATCGTGATCACCATGGGCTCGATCGGCGGGCCGATCGAAGAGATCGGCCACCACGTCGGTGCCGCGCTGGTCGGCACCTTCCTCGGCATCCTGCTGGCGTATGGCTTCGTGTCGCCATTGTCGGCGGCGATGGAAGCGCGCGCCGAACAGGACGGGCGCATCTACGAAGCGGTCAAGACCGCGTTGCTGGCCTGCCTGCGTGGCTACAACCCGAAGATTGCGCTGGAATTCGCGCGCAAGACCCTGCCCTCCAACGTGCGCCCGAGCTTCGGTGATTTCGAAACGCACCTGAAGACGATCAAGTAGGGCCACCGTCATGGCCGAGGCCAAATCCACCGTCATCATCCGACGGGTCAAGAAGGTGCAGGGCGGCGGCCACCATGGCGGCGCCTGGAAGGTGGCCTTTGCCGACTTCGTAACCGCGATGATGGCCTTCTTCCTGGTGCTGTGGCTGATGGCGGCCACCACCAAGGAACAGCGCGCGGCGATCTCCGAATACTTCCGCAATCCCAGCCCGCTGTCCGGCAAGTCGCCGGCGCCCTCGCCCGGCATGAACGGCCCCGGCGGCGCCAGCACCTCGATGATCAAGCTCGGCGGCACCGCCGACATGGCCAAGGGGCAGAAGGACGAAATGGGCCGCAAGCGCGACAACGCGGCCGACACCGACGTGGACAGCCGTGCCAAGGACAAGCGGCGCCTGGAAGCGCTGATGCAGGACCTGAAGGAAGCCATCGACAAGAGCCAGGCGCTGGAGCCGTTCAAGGACCAGTTGCTGCTGGACCTCACGCCCGATGGCCTGCGCATCCAGATCGTGGACAAACAGAACCGCCCGATGTTCGACATCGGCCGCGACCAGCTCAAGCCGTACACGGTGGACATCCTGCGCGAGCTGGCCAGCTTCATCAATCAGGTGCCCAACCGCATCAGCATCACCGGCCATACCGACACCACCGCCTACAGCAGCGATGCCGGCTACACCAACTGGGAACTCAGCGCAGACCGCGCCAACGCCGCGCGCCGCGCGCTGGTGGGCGGGGGCATGTCCGATGCCAAGGTCACGCGCGTGGTGGGCTTGTCCTCGTCGGTGCTGTTCGACAAGACCGACCCGCAGAACCCGGTGAACCGCCGCATCAGCATCGTGGTGATGACCCAGGACGCCGAGCAGGCCGCGCTCGCCGGTGCCGGCCAGGGCGTGGCACTGGGCAAGCCGATTCCGGATGCGGACACCCATGTGCCCGACCTGAGCGGCGCGGCGGCCACCGGCACCGCAACCGTGGGCAAGCCCGCAGACGGCGCCGCGCCGACCACGACCGCACCGGCACCAGCACCGGCAGCGACCGCCGCCGCCGCGCCGCGCGCTGGCGCACCGCGGGTGTCCTCCAGTGCCCAGGTGGCCTCGGCCGCCGCGCTCGCCAGGGCGGCCGAAGCGGCCGTCGCCGCACCGCGAGTGGCAGTGGAAGCCGCGCCGTCTACGCAGTGAGCCGCCGCCGCGGCAGCTGACGCCGGCAGTGAGTCGCCGGCCTTGCTCGCCGGCCGTGCCTGGTGACCCGTACCAGCCGGACGCATCCGATGGATGACCGGACCAGATCCGGGCCAGACCGATGCCGCGGCCGCGATGATCCGCCGCACCGGTGCCGCCTCGATCCGGGCGCTGCCGCCCTCGCACCGCCACCTCCACGCGCCGCTCATCGCATCGTGCGGCGCACCCTCTAGAATGGCCGGCCATTCCCAGCGTCGAGAACACCGTGTCCCGCAATTCCAAGGCCAAGCGCGACAAGCGCAAGAAGCAGCAGCCCAAGCGCCCCTTCGCCCGCCTGGGCCAGGCGCCCCAGGTCACCAACCACGCCGTGCTGCAGGACGCCGAAGGGCGCGTCGTGGCCGCCATCGGCCTGCAGGGCGGCAGCGAGTGGATGCTGTCGATCGGCGGCCAGACCATGGGCAGCGCCGACAACCCGGTGCCGATGCTGGCCATGCTCAAGCACCTGGCCAACCTGCAGGAAGCCGAAGGCAAGACCATCTCGCTGGAATACTCGACCCGGCTGCAGCAGATGATCGACGACCTGGCCGCCGACGAAGGCCAGACCGCCGAGGAATACCTGACCAAGCTGGTGTCCGAGTTCCAGAACGCCGATGCCGATGAAGACGGCGACGAAGACGCCGACAGCGAGGCAGGCGAAGACGGCAGCGATGCCGTGGCCGACGACGCCGCTGGCGAGGATGCAGGCAGCGACGCCGAAGACGCCGTCGACAACGCCGCCGAGGAAGCCACGGACGAGGCAAGCGACGACAGCGCCGGCAACAAGTCCAAGACCTCCAAGAAGAAGGCCTGACCCGGCCGATGGCCGTCTACGTCGACGATGCAGTGCACCTGTGGCGCGATCAGCGCTGGGCGCACCTGCTCGGCGACACCCTGGACGAGCTGCATGCCATGGCGGCGCGGTTGGGCATCCCCCGCCGCGCCTTCCAGAACAAACTCAGCGGCGCGCACTACGACGTACCCTCTCCGCTGCGCGCCGAGGCGATCGCCCTGGGCGCCATTCCCATTTCCCGCCACACCGACCGTACACTGCTCAAGGCCTTGATCGCCAACGCGCGAGCGCAGGCGCGGGGCGAGGTGCCGTAACGCCGCACCCGACAGCCGCATCGCTGCAACGCGATGACGCTGGCGACGCACTCACCGACGGGACTGGCGCAGGTGCCTTTTGAGCAAGGGCTATCGGCCTGTCACTATCCAAACGACCTACCTTCTTGGAGCCGTTGCAGTGCCTGTCCGTGTCTCGCCGTCCGACGACACCCTCTGCCTGTTGCGCATCGCCGTACTCGAGGACGACGACGTGCTGCGCGACGACATCCTGATTCCGGGATTGCAGGAATTCGGCTTTTCGGTCAGTGGTGCCGGCACGGCCGGGGCGTTGTATCGGCTGATGCTGGAGCAGACCTTCGACATGGTCGTGCTCGACCTCGGGCTTCCGGACGAGAGCGGCCTGAGCGTGGTGGCGCATCTGCGGTCGCTATTCAACGCTCTGGGTATCGTGGTACTCACCGGCAACCGTGGGCGCGCCGATCATGTGCATGCGCTCAGCAGCGGTGCCGATGCGTTCCTGCGCAAGCCGGCCGACCCGGAGATCCTGGCGCTGACCCTGCGCAACCTGGCGCGGCGCTTGCGGCCCAACGACGCCAGCACGGCGGCGAAGCCGGCATGGCGACTGGAATCGGACGGTTGGTGCCTGGTGGCGCCGGATGCGCGGATTGTCGTGCTGACCTCGCTCGAACGCTGCCTGATGCGCTGCCTGGATGCACAGCGAGGCCAGGCGGTGGAGCGCAACGCACTGGTGGCGGCGCTGGAAAAGCACGCCAGCGATTTCGATCTGCACCGTCTGGAAATGCTCATCCATCGCCTGCGGCGCAAGGCCGCCCGCATTACCGCTATAGATGCGCCACCATTCCCGCTGCTGTCCTCGCGCGGAATGGGTTATCTGCTGGCCAACTGATCGGATCGCAGCGGCGCTGCCGCCGCTGGTAGCAGCAGCCGGATGCAAGCGCCGCCTTGCGTGTTGCCGACCTCAACGCGCCCACCCGCCGCAATGACGATTTCGTTGACCACCGACAGCCCCAGGCCGGTGCCTTTGCCAGGCGATTTGGTGGTGTAGAACGGCTCCAGAATACGCCCGAGCAACGCTTCGGGAATACCCGGGCCGGTGTCCGACAGCGCCAGCATGACCATGCCGTCGTGTTGGTCGCCATCGATACGGAAAACCCCGGGGCCGTCCATCGCATCGCGTGCGTTGGCGGCGATGTTGAGCAGCGCCAACTCCAGTTCGTCCAGGTCCATTGCGATCCACAGCGGCGGGCCAGGCGCGATGCTGTGCAACCTCACCTCGTGCCCGAACAATTGCCGCAGCGTGGGCTCCATCTCCAGCAATGCATTGCGCGCGTCGAATAACCGCGCGATGCCGGGTTCGGCGCGGCCGAAGTTGAGGATCCTGCGGCTGACGGTCAACGCGCGCCGCGAGGCAGCCTCGATGTTTTCCAGGGTCTTGAGCAGCGGGGCCTCGCCGTAGCCTTCCAAGGCATCGCGGCGTTGCGCAAACCCGATGATGACGTTGATGAGGTTGTCGAAGTCGTGTGCGACGCCGGAGGCAAGGCGGCCCAGCGCCTCCATCTTCTGCGTGTGCAGCAGCTGTTCCTGGACACGCTCGCGCTCGGCCATTTCGCGCAGCAACTTGCGATTGACCGCCTCCAGCTCGCACCTGCGCCGCTCCGACTGCACCAGACTGTCGCGCAGCGCGGCGATGGTGCGATCGAGCACCAGGGTGATCAACAGATAGACCGCGACGGTAACGACACCCAGGCCGACGTTGCCCCAGGTCGAACGCGGCGGCGGGAACCACACTACCTGCACGGCAAGCGCCAGCAGACACACCGCCGCCAACATCGCAAACACGCGCCACAGGCCGTCGCGTCCCAGCACCATGCCGGCCAGCACCAATGCGATCACCGGCATCGGATTGGTGATCAGATCGTAGACATCGACCCGTACATAGGTGACGAATGTGCCGATCAATGCCGCCGTAATGAAGACCTTGACCCCGATCGCACTGCGGCCGCTCCGGATCAGCGGCACACTCGCCAACGCGCCCAGCGCCGTGAGCACGGTGCCGACCAACGCGCAGGCAAGATCGGGCCGGGCATGCAACCGATTCGGCCCGGCAACGTACAGAAAGAACCCGACATCGCCCAGGTTGTACAGCGCGATCGCAATCAGCAGCACCTGCAGGAAAGCGATCTGGCGTCGGTCGATCGGATGCTTGTTCCAGCGCATCTCCAGCCAGCGCGGAACGAACACGGACTTTGCGGCAGACAGGATCACGTCAGCGCTTCTTGAGAGGTTGTTCGAATCCTCACATTCCTGGTGAGTGGATGCAATCGACGCTTGGTGACACGCCGCACAGGCGCTGCCTATGGTGCGTCGTCCCGCATCATGAAAATTACCGAACTCCAAGACACGTGGGGATGTCTGGAGGTCGGCATGCGGCGGTCGACCACTTCCATCCATGCGCCAGGGAATCTCCATGAGCACTGCGTTTTTCGACGACCTTTCGAACCGGGCCTGCCTTCGCCACGCCACCGCTGCCGCGCATCCCCACGCCGGCAATCGACCGCAGCCCGTGCTGCTGCACCGTGCGGTGCTGGCCGCGCTACTGTTGACTGGCGGCAGCGCCCTTGCCCACGCCGCGACGCCTGCGGCAACGGTTCCCGCTGCAACCGATGTAGTTGCAGCGGTCAGCGACGACACCGGCGCTCCGGCCGATGCCGCGCAGGACGATCCCGACGACACCGGAAGGCATTTCCATATCGTGGGCGGCGCCGATGCCTCCAGCGACGTCGGTGCATTCGCCGGCGAGCCCTATGCAGTGGCGATCGGCGAGGCAAGCAATGCGCTGGGCGAAGGCGGCATCGCGCTGGGCGCCGGTGCCACGGTCACCGAAAAGTTCGCCTTCGCCGCCGGCTACGCGGCAGCGGCGACCGGCGAATCGGCGGTGGCGGTGGGCGGCACCACCGATGTTTTTGACTACGACGATGGCGGCAACATTCTCGCCGTCCATGCCGAATCCACCGAAGCCACCGGCTTCGTGTCCACTGCGCTGGGCGGCGGCGCCAAGGCGCTGGATGCAATGACCACCGCCGTGGGCAGCGGTGCCGAAGCCAGCGTCTTCGAGGCCACTGCGCTGGGGCATCGTGCGCGTGCACTGGCGCAAGGCGCCACGTCCGTGGGTACCCGCTCGCAGGCGCTTGGCTTTGGCAGCAGCGCGCTCGGCAACGGCGCCCGTGCGCTCGCCAACAGCACCGTGGCGGTGGGGCTCAACGCGTTCGCCAGCGGGACCGACAGCGTGGTGGTCGGTGGCATCAGCACCGCTGCCGAAAGCGCCGGCAACAGTGTCGGCATTGCTGCGGCCACCGGCACCGGCGCGATTGCCGTAGGTGCCGGCGCGCAAACACTGTCCGACTACGCCATTGCGATTGGCTACAACGCCAACGTGTTCCCCAACCTGCCCGGCAACACCGATGCGGTGGCGATCGGCCATAGCGCCGGATCGTTCGGCGCCAACTCGGTGGCGGTGGGTGGATTCGCACTGACGCAAGACACCGGCTCGGTGGCCATCGGTCATCGCGCCGTGACCTACACCCCCAACAGCATTGCGATCGGTGCCAATGCCGAAACCTCGTGGTTCAACCCCAATAGCACGACGATCGGGGCCGACTCCGAAGTCAATGGCGTCGATGCCACCGCCATCGGCTATGGCGCCAAGGTCGGCGACTGGGTCGACGATGGCTGGAACCGCTCGGCCAGCAGTGCGGTGGCACTGGGTGCGCATTCGCATGCCACGCGCAGCAATAGCGTGGCCGTCGGCGATGTCGCCTCCGGCCTGACCCGCCAGATCACCAGCGTGGCCGCCGGCAGCGAGGCCACCGATGCGGTCAACCTGGCCCAGCTGCGCAGCGTGGCCACCGCCCTGGGTGCCGGCAGCGCCTTCGATCCCGGCGGCAACCTGATCAGCGGCAGCTATCTGGTGCAGGGCAGCAGCTACGGCAACATCGGCGAGGCGATGGGCGCCATCGATGCGGCCTTGACCGGTGTCGATAGGCGCATCGGTGCCTTGCAGAACGTCACTGCGGGTAATGTGGCGGTCGGCGGCGGCAGCCTGGCGCCGGTGGTCGGTCGCGGCACCAATGCCGTGGCGATCGGTTCGTCCGCCACCGCCAACGGCGAAAACGGTCTGGCGGTCGGCGCCGACGCGCTGGCCTACGGCCCGCAGGACACTGCGCTCGGCGCCAATGCCAAGGTCAACGCCGACGGCAGCACCGCGGTCGGCGCCAATACGACGATTGCCAGCGCCGCCACAAACGCGGTGGCGGTGGGCGAAAGCGCCAGCGTTTCTGCGGCCTCGGGCACCGCACTTGGCCAGGGTGCGCGCGTGGACGCCGACAACGCGGTAGCGCTGGGACGCGGTGCGGTAGCCGATCGCGCCAACAGCGTCTCGGTCGGCAGTGCCGGCAACGCGCGCCAGGTCACCAACGTCGCCGCCGGCACCAGCGACACCGACGCCGCCAATGTGGCCCAGCTCAACGCCGGCAACAGCCGCACGCTGAGTTCGGCCAACAGCTACACCGACAGCCGGGTGTCTGCGCTGAGCGACAGCTTCACCCAACTACGCGATGGCAGCGAGCGGCGTTTCCAGAGCATGGATCGTCGCATCGACCGCATTGGGGCGATGAGCTCGGCGATGCTCAACATGGGCATCAATGCGGCTGGCACCCAGAGCGCACGCGGTCGCGTGGCAGTCGGTGCAGGGTTCCAGAGCGGCGAACGCGCGCTCTCCATCGGCTATGCCAAGAAAGTGGGCGAGCGCGCCTCGTTCAGCCTGGGTGGCGCCTTCAGCGGCAGCGAATCTTCGGCCGGCCTGGGCTTCGGCCTGGACTTGTAGCGCCTGCTCCGCGCCGTGCACGTCTTCCCCCCAACTCCATCGATCCTTGCGAGACACATTCCATGAACAATGCTTCGCTGCCGCTCAAGTCACTGCTGTTGAGCGCAATCCTGGCCACGGCCACGTTTCAGGCCCATGCGGCTAACGATCAACTCAGCCTGCGCAGCCTGCCCACAGCTGGCACCCCCACCACGCTTCCCACCCGCCTGATCGTCAAATACCACAACAGCGTGCCGTCCGACGGCTCGCGCCTGTCGATCCTGTCTGCAGCCGCCACCCGCGCCGGGGTGACGCGCGCCAGCGACGCTGCGCGCGCGACACCGCTGAACGCACGCGTGCTGCGCCGCACCGGCACCGGCGCCAGCCTGCTGGACGTAACGCGCACGCTCAGCAGCGCAGACCGGGACAAGCTGCTGGCCGAGCTGCGTGCCGATCCACAGGTGCAATACGCCGAGTTCGACCGCATGCTGCGCCCGGTCGACGACTTCGCCGGGCCCGCACTCACGGCCGGCACCAGTGCGGTGACGCCACAGGCCACGGCTGCGGCCGTCACCCCCAACGATCGGCTGTATGCCGGATTTCAATGGCACCTGCAGGACAGCACTGGCGGCATCCGCGTGCCGCAAGCCTGGGAAACCTCCACCGGTGCCGGCGTGGTGGTAGCCGTGCTGGACACCGGCATCCTGCCCGACCATCCGGACCTGAAAGACAACGACCACATCCTGCCCGGCTACGACTTCATCAGTAATGCAACAATGTCGCGGCGCGACAGCGATGCGCGTGTGCCAGGCGCGCTGGACTACGGCGACTGGACCGAAGAAGGCAACTTTTGCGGTCTGCCGGCGCAATCCAGCAGCTGGCACGGCACGCATACGGCCGGCACCGTCGGCGAACTCACCAACAACACCATCGGCGGCGCCGGCGTGGCCCACGATGCGCAAATCCTGCCGGTGCGCGTGCTCGGCCAATGCGGCGGCACCGGCTCGGACATCGCCGATGCCATCGTGTGGGCCTCCGGCGGCCATGTCGACGGCGTGCCAGACAACATCCATCCGGCCGAGGTCATCAGCCTGAGTCTGGGCGGCCCGGGCACGTGCGACAGCAACACCCAGAGCGCCATCGACACCGCGGTGGCCAACGGTGCGGTGGTGGTGGTGGTGGCCGGCAACGAGGCAAGCAATTCCTCGCTGTTCAGCCCATCGAGCTGCGGCAATGTGATCAACGTCGGCGCCACCCGCATCACCGGCGGCATTGCGTTCTACTCCAACTTCGGCAGCAGCGTGGATCTGGCAGGGCCGGGCGGTGGCGCCAGCGACGACACCGGCAACAACGGCTGGGATGGCGTGGTGCTGTCCACCGGCTATAGCGGCACGACCACGCCGACGTCCGGCGACTACGAATATGTCGGCATGGCCGGCACCTCGATGGCCACCCCGCACGTGGCGGCGGTCGCAGCGCTGGTGCAGAGCGCGCTGGCCGCATCCGGCAAGACGCCGCTGGCCCCGGCGCAGATGGAAGCGATGCTGCGTCAGACCGCGCGTGCCTTCCCGGTCAGGCCACCGGCGGGCCGAGCGATCGGCACCGGCATCGTCGACGCGACTGCGGCATTGGAGTATGTGCGCAACAGCTGCAGCGGCAGCACCTGCACGCCGGTCACGGTGAGCCTGACCAACCGGGTCGCCTTGACCGGCCAGAGCGGCGGCCAAAGCGAAGAGAAAACCTATCGCTTCGCTGCAGCCGCCGGTAGCGCATTGAATGTCCTCAGCTATGGCGGCGGCGGGAATGTCGGGCTCTATATCGGCTTTGAGGCCGAGCCGAGCACCAGCAGCTACCTGCTGAAGTCGGTACGCACCGGCAGCGCACAGACGCTGCGGCTGACGGCGCCGCAAACCGGTACCTACTACATCAAACTGATCGGCGGCGCGGGCGGTTTCAACAACGTGTCGTTGATGGCGCGCCAGTAAGCGGCAAGCGTGCCGGGGCGCTCTTTGCCTCCTCCGGCACCAGGCGTGCGGCTGGCTCAGAACGCCTCGTTCCCCAGCCGCACCTCGACCCCCAGCAACGAGGTCAGTGCCAGCATGGCGTCGTCGTCGCGGCTGAGGGCGACCCAGCCGGCGTAGGCGTCGCCGCCGGTGTTCCAGTTCCACAGCGAATAGCCGTGCTCGCGCAGGCGGTCGAACGCCACGGCCATCAGGTCGGGCACGTCGAGGTTGCTGGCGAAGTCTTCGTCGTCCAGGTCGCCGCCCCAGTCGATGCGCAGGTTCCAGCGCGCGCTGAGCTCGTCGATGGCGGCGATGAACGAATCGGTGTCCTTCCAGTCGACATAGAAGCCAGAGCGCCAGTCGATCACGTCCTTCAGCGTCCACAGCCAGGCGTCATCGCCGTCGTCGTCTGCGTCGGCCTGCGCCTCGCGCCAGGCATCGAACTGGCCCAGGGCGGTGTCTTCGTCGCCGGGGTTGATCAGCACCAGCAGGTTCCAGACCCGCGCCGGATGGTCGTCGACATCGTCTTCGTCGCCTTCGGGCTGCAGGCCTTCGTCGTCTTCGTAATCGGCACTGTTGTCGGGCATGGCGGTCTCGCTCAAGGATTGCAGGTGCGAAGTGTGAGGCCTGACGCCGCGCAAGCAAACCGGCCACCGCGTGCATCTGCGAGGGCGGGGCTGGTCTTCCCGGCGCAGGCCCGTATCCTGTGCGGCCGAAGACCACCATCCCGGCCGGTCATGACGCCTTTCCCATGAGCGATACCCCTCCCGATCACCTGGCCATCGACCCACGCAGCCCGTTCCACGATGCCGACGCCCTCAACCGCGGCATCGGCGTGCGCTTCAACGGTGTCGAACGCGACAACGTGGAGGAGTATTCGATGAGCGAAGGCTGGATCAAGGTGCAGGTCGGCAAGTCCCGCGACCGCCGCGGCAACCCGATGACGATGAAGGTCAAGGGCGAGGTCGTGGCCTACTTCCTGGACACCAAGCACGACGCCGAGCCTGCTGCCGACTAAGAGCGGGGGACCAAACGACTTCACACTGTTCCATTGCAGAGCTGCTGAGCGGCGAGTTTGCTGCAGGGTGCTTGCCCGCCCACCATCGCGGGATACGCTGCAAGTACGTCGTTGTAAGCTCTTACGCGGCATCCATGCCGCGCAAGGGCCCGCTACGGCAGGCGGGCAAGCACCTGCCGAGCGTGTCGGTCCGCAGGGTTCAAGCAAAGCAATCGACCAATTTTCCAGCGCGGCGCCCTCGCCGCTTGCGGGACCGTGTGGCGGCATGGATGCCGCCACCGAGCCTACATGGACGTACTTGTGGCGTGTCCCGTGAGCGGTGAGGGCACCGCGCACTCGACGTCGTTGCGTGTGCTGCAGGGCCCTTGCCCGCCCACCATCGCAGGACACGCTGCAAGTACGTCCTTGTAAGCTCTTACGCGGCATCCATGCCGCGTAAGGTCCCGCGACGGTGAGCGGGCAAGGACCAGTCACGTTGGTCGGTGCGCATGGCTTTCGATCAGACAGCCAGCAAGCAGTGAGGACACCGCACACGCGCCCCACTCACGCCTTGAGCCGATAGCCGCTGCGGAAGATCGCCGCCACCACGCCCAGGCACACCAGCAGGAACAGGAAGGTCATGCCGGTACTCACCGCGATATGCACGTCGGCCTTGCCGTAGAAACTCCAGCGGAACCCGCTGATCAGGTACACCACCGGATTGAACAGGGTGACCTTCTGCCACAGCGGCGGCAGCATGTCGATCGAATAGAAGCTGCCACCCAGGAAGGTCAGCGGCGTCACCACCATCAGCGGAATCACCTGCAGTTTCTCGAAGCCATCGGCCCAGATGCCGATGATGAAACCGAACAGGCTGAAGGTCAGCGCGGTGAGTACCAGAAAGCCCAGCATCCACACCGGGTGGGCGATCTCGTACGGCACGAACAGCCGCGCGGTGAGCAGGATCAACAGCCCCAGCATCACCGACTTGGTGGCCGCTGCGCCCACGTAGCCGATCACGATTTCCCACCATGCCACCGGCGCGGACAGCACCTCGTAGATGGTGCCGGCCCAGCGCGGCATGTAGATGCCGAACGAGGCATTGGAGATGCTCTCGTTGAGCAGCGACAACATCACCAGGCCGGGGATGATGAAGGCGCCGTAGCTGATGCCGTCGATATCGCCCATGCGCGAGCCGATCGCCGCGCCGAACACCACGAAGTACAACGAGGTCGACAATACCGGCGAGGCGATCGACTGGGTGAGCGTGCGGAAGGCACGCGCCATTTCGAAACGGTAGATCGCAGCGATCGCATGCAGGTTCATGCGCGCACCTGCGCGTTGCGTGCGCCATGCACGAGATTGACGAAGATCTCTTCCAGCGAACTCTCGCTGGAATGCAGGTCCTTGAAGTCGATGCCGTGCTCGTTGAGCCGGCGCAGCAATGTGCCGATGCCGGTCTGCTCGGCCTGCGTATCGAAGGTGTAGATCAGGCTGCTGCCATCGGCCGAGGGTTCCAGCGGCAGGTCCGCCAGCGTGGCGGGCACTGCCTGCAGCGGCGATTGCAGGCTCAGCGTCAGCTGCTTCTTGCCGAGCTTGCGCATCAGGGTGTGCTTGTCTTCCACCAGCACCAGCTCGCCGCGGTTGATGACACCGACGCGGTCGGCCATGTCTTCGGCCTCTTCGATGTAATGGGTGGTCAGGATGATGGTGGTGCCCTGTTCGCGCAGCCGACGCACCATCTGCCACATGTCGTGGCGCAGCTCCACGTCCACCCCGGCGGTGGGTTCGTCCAGGAACAGGATGCGCGGCTCGTGCGCCAGCGCCTTGGCGATCAGCACGCGCCGCTTCATGCCGCCGGAGAGCGTGGAGATCTTGTTGTTGCGTTTGTCCCACAGCGACAGCTCGCGCAGGATGGTTTCCAGGTACTGCGGGTTGGCCGGCTTGCCGAACAGGCCGCGGCTGAAACGCACCGTGGCCCACACCGTTTCGAACGCATCGGTGGCCAGCTCCTGCGGCACCAGCCCGATGCTGGCGCGCGCGGCGCGGTAGTCGCGCACGATGTCGTGCCCGTCGGCCAGCACGGTACCGGTGCTGGGGTTGACCAGCCCGCAGACGATGCTGATCAAGGTGGTCTTGCCCGCACCGTTGGGGCCGAGCAGCGCGAAGATCTCGCCGCGCTGGATCTCGAGATCCACCTGTCTTAGCGCCTGAAAACCGCCAACATAGGTCTTGCTCAATCCCTGGATGGACACGATCGAAGTCATGGGTCTGGCACGGGAACGATGAGCGCCACAGGGTAGGCGCTGCGCCGTGACGATGGGGAGGGGGGATGGATGGAGGCATTGCGTCCGCCAGGGACCCCGCTGCTTCCATCTTTGCGTCGCGCGCGGTGTCGTAGCAGCGCAACGGGGCTGTGCACAGAACACCTCTCGCGCCTGAACCAGCCGCTACCGCGGCCGTGGTAGTCATCGCCCCAGCCGCTGCGATTTCCGACTCCCGAGCCCGCCGGACGTGTATCGAGACAGCCCGGTCGCGCCCAGGCGCGCTCCTACGACAGCCGCTGTCATCGCCCGGGCTTTTGCTTTTGCTTTTTGCTTTTACGATTCCCGAATCCCGAATCCCGATTCCCCCGCGCGTCAGCGCGCTCAAGCGCGCTTGCGCGACTCGATCAGATCCAGATTGCGCACCAGCCGCCGCGACAGGTCGTCGGAAATCTCGCGCCGCCGGGCCAGCTTGAACAGCTCATTGCGTTCGGCCACCAGGGCCGCGTGGCGGAACTGGCGCAATGCCTGTTCGTAGGCGCCGGCTTCTTCCGGATCGGTCTCGGCCATGTCCACCGCGCCCAGCTTGCGCTGATAGCGCTGGCTGACCTGGTTGGCGGCGGCGTTGTAGCGCTCGGCATGCGCGCTGTCTTCCACCAGCCGCTGGCGCAGCTTTTCCACCGCCTCCAGCGCGGCCTGCGAGGCCGCCTTCACCGCCAGGTCCTCCTTCTGCTGCTCGTCTTCCTCTTCCGGCAATTCCAGCCCGCGCAACAGCCGCGGCAAGGCCACGCTGGCCACCAGCAACGACACCAGGATCACCGCAGCGGCCAGGAAGATCGCCAGCTGGCGGGCCGGGAATGGCGAGCCATCGTTCAACACCAAGGGCAGCGTCAACACGCCGGCCAGGGTGATCGCCCCGCGCACGCCGGCCAGCGACACCGCCACCACGATGCGCCACGGCGGGCTCACGTGCGCCTCGCCGCGTCGCTGCGCCTTGAAGAGGTTCCAGCGCAGCGACAGGAACACCCACACGAAGCGCAGCGCCATCAGGCTGGCGCTGATGGTGGCCACGTAGACCGCCAGCCACCAGGGATTGAGGTGCCCGGCCTCCTGCACGCTGCGCACCGCGCCATCCAGGATGCCCGGCAGCTGCTCGCCCAGCAGCACGAAGATGACGCCGTTGAAGGTGAAGTGCACCGTATCCCACACCGCCGAACGCTGCAGGCGCATGTTGCCCGGCGCATTGCCGGCCATTTCCACGTAGCTCATGGTGATGCCGGCGGCGACCGCGGCCAGGATGCCGGAGGCATGGAAGGCTTCGGCCAGCAGGTAGGCCGCAAACGGGGTGAGCAGGTTGACCAGGATCGCCGAGCCGGGCTCCTCGCCGAAATGCCGCCAGATCCAGGCCTGGATTCGGCTCAGCCCGAAGGTGGTGGCCACGCCCAGCCCCAGCCCGGCCAGCGCCACCCACAGGAAGGTCAGCGAGGCGTTGGCAAGCGAGAAGGTGCCGGTGAGCACGGCGGCCACCGCGAACTGGAAGCACACCAGGCCCGACGCATCGTTGAGCAGCGACTCGCCCTCCAGGATGTGCATCAGGCGCTTGGGAATCGGCACCTTGGAGGCGATCGAGGACACTGCCACCGGATCGGTGGGCGAAATGATCGCCGCCAGCGCAAACGCCACCGCCAGTGGCATCGCCGGGATCAACCAGTGGATCAGGAAGCCGGCGCCGACCACGGTGAAGATGACCAGCCCCAGTGCCAATTCCAGGATCGCCGCCTTGTCGCGGAACAGGCCCTGCTTGGGAATGCGCCACCCGTCCAGGAACAGCAGCGGCGGCAGGAACAACAGAAAGAACAGTTCCGGCTCCAGCTCGTGCCCTGCATCGAACACGCCGGAGACCACCGCGCCCAGCGCGATCTGGACCAACGGCAACGGCAGCGAGAACGGCAGGATGCGGATCAGGTAACCGCTGGCCGCGACCGCCAGCAACATGGCGAGGACGACATCGATCGAATGCATGCAAAACCCGGAAGACAAAGATGGCCGTGCGCCGCACCGTCCATGGCGACGCCAGGCAACGCAGCTACGGGAACATACCGGTTTGCAACCGGTGATGAAACCACCATTGCCGCACGCGCCGCGCCTGGGACTGCAGTGCGCCTGGGAGCCCGGGTGCCATCTGTACGCCATTGCATGCATCGCGTGCCGTCACCTGCACTGCGGCGCCGTGCCTTCGCAGGCTGCAGCGTGCGCGACGGATGCAGCGCAACATCACGCGCGATGCCAACAGCCGTGGCAACTCGCTACCACGTTCATCGCGTTGCCAATGGCTGTCGCGATGTCATGCCACCGTCAGCCGCGAACCCGGATAAGAATTTCCATAATGTAAAAATCGCGTGATGCATACGGCCGGCATCTTGCGGCGTATCAGGGTCTACGGTCGCCAGCCGGTGCCCGCTTAGCCAAAGGATCGCTGCCTCATGAAGACCTCATTGAAGTCGCTTGCCATTGCCGCCGCCATTGCCCTCACCACCGCAACGGCGCCGGTGTACGCCGCCTCCAACCCGATGGTGGGCGGTGCGCCGATGCTGGCCACCAAGGACATCGTCGACAACGCGGCCAACTCCAAGGATCACACCACCCTGGTCGCGGCGGTCAAGGCGGCCGGCCTGGTCGAAACCCTGAAAGGTCCGGGCCCGTTCACCGTCTTCGCCCCCACCAACGCCGCCTTCGCCGCCTTGCCGGCCGGCACCGTCGATACGCTGTTGAAGCCCGAATCCAGGCCCACCCTGACCAAGGTGCTCACCTATCACGTGGTGCCGGGCAAGGTGGATGCGGCCTCGCTGATCGCCAAGATCAAGGCCGGCGGTGGCAGCGCCATGCTGACCACCGTGCAGGGTGAATCGCTCACCGCAAGGCTCAACGGCAAGAAAGTCACCCTGACCGACGCCAAGGGCAATACCGCCACCGTCACCACTGCCGATGTCATGCAGAGCAATGGCGTGATCCACGTGATCGACAAGGTCTTGATGCCGTAAGCGCTGCATGCAGTCGGCCGGCCGGCACGAGCGGGCGGCCATGCAGTGCAGTCTTCGAGCAACGTGTCATGCAGGGGCGCCCCGGCCCGCGCGATGCGTCATTGGGATGCCTTACCGCATGCCGTGGCGCCCCTGCACCTTCGCGGCAACTGCGGTGTGCGTTTCCTTGAGCCCTGCGCAAGGCGCGTCGTCGCAGCCTGCACCATCACCGCAACGCGGCGGTGACCGAACGCGCGGCATGCCGCGCGTTCGCTTGGTGTCAACCGACCAGCGACACCGTGCGCGTGCACGCGCATTTTTTTTGGCCAGGCGTTGTTGCGTTGCCCAGGCATTCTTGGAATTTTTCCGCGTGTTTGTTGGTGCCCGACGGCATTGCTGTCGCTTGCATGCTGCAACATCAGCCTACGCATGCTTTCTGGATGTTGTTAGCCGCTCTAAGCGTTATTGACGCCAGAAAGTGACACTGCGCCTGGCGCCGACAGCAGTTGACGCAGGTCCTCCACAAAGCCGCGATACCCCTGCTCACGCGCCGGCTCCGATCCCTGCCGCAGCACCCAGGATGGATGCACCGTGGCCAGCACCGGTGTGCCATCGTCCAGGCGCTGCCACTGCCCGCGCTGCTGCATCAGCCGAAACCTGCTGCCCAGCACTGCCTGTGCCGCGGTGGCGCCCAGGCACACGATCTGCGCGGGACGCACTTGGGCGCGCTCGGCCTGCAACCACCCGCTGCAGGCCTGCACATGCGTGCGCTCGGGATTGCGATGCAGGCGGCGCTTGCCGCGTTGCTCGAAGCGGAAGTGCTTGACCGCATTGGTGACGTAGAACGTACTGCGATCCACGCCCAACTCGCCCAGGGCCATCGTGAACAAGCGCCCGGCAGGCCCGACAAAGGGACGCCCGCTCAGGTCTTCTTCGTCGCCGGGCTGCTCGCCGATCACCATCACCGCTGCATCCTCCGGCCCTTCGCCGAAGACGGTCTGGGTGGCCGGCTGCCACAACTCGCAGCGCCGGCAATCGCGCGCCGCCGCGCGCAACTGCGCGATGCTCTGCGTCGCCTCGACGGCAGCAGGTACCGGCGCCACCGGCACGCGGCGGCGTACCGGCTCGGGCGCGCGCTCGGCCATCTCGCGCACGCGCACCCCGGCCTCGCGGATCAGCTCCGGCAGCAAGGCTGCTTCGGGCAGGTTTTTCCAGTATTTCTGCGGCATTTCCTGCCGCATCATGGTGGGATTGAGCCGCGCCGGATTGAAGATGTGCGCATAGTAGGTGCGCCACAGGGCCTCCTGCGCGTCGTCGGCCGGCACCTGCGTACGCACGGCCCCCTCGCCGAACGCCAGGGCCTGCCCATCCCAGCGCACGCTGCGATACGGGGTGAGGATCGCCCAGCGCATGCCGGCAAAACGCCGTGCGAAGAACGGGGCAACGCGGTCCACGATGTGATGTTCCGGCTCGAACCAGGCCACGAAGTCTTCTTCGTCGCCCGGCAGCCGGCGAAAGCGCACGAACGCCTTCATCTTGTGGCTGTCGCGTTGCACCGCCTTCTGCCATTGCCGCAAGCGATGCACATCCACATCGGTAGCACGCTCCAGCAGCGCCTTCTCGCCCGAGGCAATCCGCCACAACAATCGATACAGCACCGCATGCCGCTGCGGATCGCGATGGCACAGCACCGATGCGGCCAGCTGCATGAAATCCGCCGACACCCGCGGCGGCGCGGCCACCACCGGCAATTCCAACAACCCCTGGCCCATCAGCAACCCACCCTGCGCGCCCCCATTCCACGCCACATGGTCAGGCTCCACCTGCGCACACCACCCCGCCCGCGCCAACGCACGCCACGCCTCGAAACTCCACGCAGGTTCCACCTCAGCGCTGAACATCGTCTACACCTGGCCTCACGATTCTCGCCATCGCCTTCGCTTTACGGGCAGCACCCAGGACTTTCCACTGCTGCGTGCGGCCCTACCCTCACCCGCCCTTCAGGCACCTTCTCCCGACGGGAGAAGGGACAGGCATCAATCGAACAGACTCGCCTGCCGAGGCGCAGGCGCCAACTGCGCCCGCAACCGCACCGGATCATCCAGGCGTTGCCGCGGATGATGATCCAGCACACTCACGAACGGCAGCAGCTTCTTCATCGGCACCCGCAACCGCGCCAGATCGCCCACACGCAGGCGCGCATGCCGGCGCGACAGCAGCAGCCGCTCCACATTGCGCGTGCCCAGGCCCGGCACCCGCAGCAGCATCTCGCGCGGCGCCACATTCAGATCCACCGGAAAGCGTTCGGGATTGCGCAACGCCCAGGCCAGCTTCGGATCCACGTCCAGATCCAGCATGCCGCTGGACTGCGCCGGCGCGATCTCTTCCACGCTGAACTCGTAGAACCGCAGCAACCAGTCGGCCTGGTACAGCCGATGCTCGCGCTGTAGCGGTGGCGCCTGCAGCGGCAGCTTGGAGGAGGCATCGGGGATCGGGCTGAAGGCCGAGTAATACACCCGCCTCATGCGGTAATTTCCGTACAGGTTGTGACTGGTGTCCAGGATGCTGCGGTCGTTGGCATCGTCGGCGCCAACGATCATCTGCGTGCTCTGCCCGGCCGGGGCAAACCGTGGCGGCTTGGCGCGGCGCACGGTTTGGGTCTTGCGCTCGAGCTGGTTTTCCTCGATGCGCCAGCGCAGCTCGCCCATGGCCGAGCGGATGCCGCCGACGCTTTTTTCCGGCGCCAGTTGCGTCAGGCCCTGCTCGGTGGGCAGTTCCACATTGATGCTCAGGCGGTCCGCATAGCGGCCGGCCGCGGCCAGCAGGTCCGGCGCGGCCTCGGGAATGGTCTTGAGATGGATATAGCCGGCGAAGTGATGCTCTTCGCGCAACTGCCGCGCCACTTCCACCAGCTGCTCCATGGTGTAGTCGGAGTTGCGGATGATGCCGCTGGACAGGAACAGGCCTTCGATGTAATTGCGCTTGTAGAAATCCAGCGTCAGCGTGACCACTTCTTCCGGCGTGAAGCGCGCGCGGCGCACGTTGCTGGACACGCGATTGACGCAGTACGCGCAGTCGAAGATGCAAAAATTGGTCAGCAGGATCTTCAACAGCGACACGCAACGGCCATCGGGCGTATACGAGTGGCAGATGCCCATGCCCTCGGTACTGCCGATACCGCCGGTGCCCAGCGAGTTGCGCTTGTTGGCGCCACTGGAGGCGCAGGACGCGTCGTATTTGGCGGCGTCGGCGAGGACGGCGAGCTTGTCGAGGATTTTCACGCGGGCAGCATGCACCCTGGGCGTCTCAGCCTATGAGACTGCGATGCAGCTGATCGTGAATGCTTCAGAGCATGCGGGTACAGCCACGGCTGCAGCTGCTGCGTGCCTGCTCAGGCGGCGAGCGCGGTGTCGCCGTCGAAGCGGTAGATGTCCATCGCCAGAAAGCCCTGGTCGATACCGGCATCGATGCGCTGTGCGCCGAGGCGGTCGCTTCCGGCGGCGCCCATCGCCACATACAGCGGCAGCAGATGCTCGTCGCTGGGATGCGCCCGCTCGGCAAACGGTGCCTGGCGACGGTAGTCGAGCAATGCCGGGATGTCGTCGTCCAGCAGCTTGCGCTCGGTCCAGTCGATGAAGGGCCGCACGTACGGCGCTTCACGCTCGGTGCCGTAGCCGTGGCGAAAATCGTGCAGGTTGTGGGTGATGCTGCCGGAGCCGATCACCAACACCCCCTCCTCGCGCAGCGGCGCCAGCGCGCGCCCCAGCGCGAACTGATGGGCCGGGCCAAGTTCTGGCTGGATCGACAGCGATACCACCGCAATCTCCGCCGCCGGATACAGCAGCCGCAACGGCACCCACACGCCATGGTCGAAGCCCCGCTGCGGGTCCAGTTGCGGATGCAGCCCCGCCTGCTCCAGCCGCCGCGCGATCTGCTGCGCCAGTGCTGGCTCGCCAGGTGCCGGATAGCTCAGCTCATACAGCGGCGCAGGGAAGCCGCCGAAGTCATGGATGGTGCTGGGCCGCGCCGCGCTGCTGACCAGTGGGCGGCGCCCCAGCCAGTGTGCACTGGCCACGACGATGGCGCGTGGCCGCGGCAGCAGCTCACGCAGTTCGGTCAGACGCTGCCCCACCTGCCCCGGCTGCAGGGCAGTCATCGGCGATCCGTGCGAGATGTACAGCGATGGCAGGCGATGCATGGATAGCTCCTTGAAGGAACGGCAGGGGTTGGTGCGTCGGCGTCAGCGCACACGCGCCATCGCCCCAGCGAATACCCGCCGCCTGGTCGGGCCGCGGACTGGGAACAGGGCACGCAGTGCGGCAGCGCCGCTCCATGGGCAGTCGTTCCAGGCGGGGCACGGGGATGGACATGACGGGCGCTTCATAAAACCGCTCCAGCGTATTACCTGCAAATTTCTGATAAAGACATCTACTTCAGATAATTTATTGCGAGCAAGGCAACAATCAGACACCCGTGGATACCCTGGATGCGATGCGTGTATTCACTGCCGTGGCCGAGCGCAGCGGCTTCAGCGCCGCTGCCGAGGCGCTGGATCGCTCCACCGCCAGCGTCACCCGGCAGGTTGCCGCGCTGGAACAACGGCTGGGCACCCGCCTGCTCAACCGCACCACGCGCCGGGTCAGCCTGACCAGCGCCGGCACCCCGAAGCACCCGTCGGATCTGGCCGGGCACGAATGCCTGCTCTACCACTACTCGCCGAACGGCGATGAGGTGCGCTTTCATGGGCCGGACGGCGAGCTCGCCGTACGCATTCATGGCGGCCTGCGCGCCAACAACGGCCATGTGCTCAATGCGGCGGCGCTGGCCGGCCAGGGCATCGTGATACAGCCGGATTTCCTGGCCGATGCGCATCTGGCCAGCGGCCGCCTGCAACGCATTCTTCCCGAGTACGACCTTGACGGCGTCGGGATCTTCGCCGTGTACGCCAGCCGCAACCACCTGGCACCGAAGGTCCGCAGCTTCATCGATTACCTGATCGACTGCCTGGCCGACCCGGCGCCCGGCTGAACGGCTCCGACAACAGTTCGTCCCGTGCGCGGTCATTTTCCTGTCGCGGTGGGTGCGCCCACAATCGGGTCCCTTCGTTCAACAGGAGCGTCCATGAGCAAGATCGCCATCGTGTACTTCAGCGGCTACGGCCATACCGCAAAACAGGCCGAAGCCGTGCATGCAGGCGCCGCCAGCGTGGCCGAGGCGACGCTGTACCGCATCGGCCAGGATGGCAACCTGCCCGACGGCGCGTGGGACGCCATCGGTGCCGCCGACGCCATCATCTATGGCAGCCCCACCTACATGGGCGGCCCGGCATGGCAGTTCAAGAAATTTGCCGACGACAGTTCCAAGCCGTGGTTTGCGCAGGCGTGGAAGGACAAGGTCGCGGCCGGCTTCACCAACTCGGCCTCGGCGAACGGCGACAAGTACGCCACCATCCAGTACCTGTGGACGCTGTCCCAGCAACACGGGCAGGTCTGGGTCGGCACCGGCCTGCCGCCGTCCAACACCAAGGCGCACGGGCCGCAGGACGTGAACTGGACCGGCGGCTGGGGCGGTGCGCTGGCCATTTCGCCATCGGACGCCTCGCCGGACGAGGCACCGCGCGCAGGCGATCTGGAAACTGCCCGGCTGTTCGGCAAGCGCGTTGCCGAATTCGCCAACAAGCTCAGCGGCTGAGCCAGCAGCAGCCGTGCGCATCCGCCTTGGCGCAGGCGGATGCGCGCAGGTGACAGCTCACCGTCGGGCCGCATGCGCGGGACCAGCACGCCAGTGCGGGTGGATCGTTGCGCTTGTCACCACCAGGCAGCCTGCACATCACCGGCACGGTACCGGCGGCGATCCACCGCGCGCGTTGTCGCGGCTGACCAGGCCCTGGTGTTCGAGGCAGGCGGTTGGCCGATGACGTGCGGCGCTGGCCCCGGCACCTTAGCGCTCGAACCACATCGCGCTAACGCGCACCACATCACCCTGCCCGCCTACCCTGCTGCACGGAGCTCTCCCCCTCATGCAAACCCGCACGCTTGGCCGTTCCGGCCCCACCGTTTCCGCACTTGGCCTGGGCTGCATGGGCATGAGCGCGTTCTATGGCGATCGCAGCGATGAAGCGGCGTCGATCGCGGTGATCCATCGCGCACTCGACCGTGGCGTCAGCCTGCTCGATACCGCCGACATGTACGGCCCGCATACAAACGAAGTGCTGGTCGGCAAGGCGATTGCCACGCGCCGGCACGAGGTCTTCCTGGCCACGAAGTTCGGCATCAAGCTCGATCCCAACAACCCCGAAGTGCGCGGCATCGATGGCAGCCCGGCCTATGTGCAATCAGCCTGCGAGGCCAGCCTGCGTCGCCTGGGCGTGGAGCACATCGACCTGTACTACCAGCATCGCGTGGACCCCAACGTGCCGATCGAAGACACCGTCGGGGCGATGTCGCGCCTGGTCGAACAGGGCAAGGTGCGCTTCCTCGGCTTGTCCGAAGCGGCCGACACCACCATCCGCCGTGCGCATGCGGTGCATCCCATCACTGCGGTACAGACCGAATATTCGCTGTGGTCGCGCGAGCCGGAACACAATGGCGTGTTCGCCACCGTGCGTGAACTGGGCATCGGCTTCGTGCCGTACTCGCCGCTGGGGCGCGGTTTCCTCACCGGTGCGTTCTCCTCGCCCGACGACTTCGATGCCGACGACTACCGCCGCCATTCGCCGCGTTTCCAGGGCGAAAACTTCACCCGCAACCTGCAGCTGGTGGAGCAGGTCAAGGCGATTGCCGCCGACAAGGGCATCACGCCCGGGCAACTGGCCCTGGCCTGGGTGCTGGCACAGGGCCAGGACCTGGTCCCCATCCCCGGCACCAAGCGCCTGGCCTATCTGGAAGAGAACCTCGCCGCGCTCGACGTGGCATTGATGCCCGACGAACTGGCGCGCATCGATGCGATCTTTCCGCCCCAGGCCGCGTCCGGCACCCGGTATCCCGAAGCGACCATGGGCTCGGTGCATCGCTGAGAACCACTGCATGGCCGCCTTATGGCGGCGGCCATGCAGTCGGGCTCATGCGGTCAATGCAGGCAGCGATCTGCGGGAAGTAGACCGCCCGGCCTTGCAAGCGGTCTATACGTGGCAGGCGCTGCACCATTGCTCAGGATGCGCCCGCATCACGGCAGCGGATCAGCACGGTGGCTGCTCACTCACACCACCGCATCGCCACCGCCGCCACACTGACCGCCATCTTTCCACGGGCCGCACCCATGCTGTCGTTCGTGATCCCCGCCCATAACGAGGCCGCCCTGATCGGCGACACCCTGCACTGCCTGCATGCCTGCGCGCAGGCAATGCAGCTGGACTACGAAGTGATCGTGGTGGCCGATGCCTGCGACGACGACACCGCCGCCATCGCACGCGCCACCGGTGCACAGGTACTGGACGTGCAGCTACGGCATATCGCCGCCACCCGCAACGCAGGTGCGCAGGCCGCGCGTGGCGAGCGCCTGCTGTTCCTGGATGCCGACACCCAGGTCAACCCGCAGGTGGTTGGCGCAGCGCTGCAGGCGCTGGATGCCGGCGCGGTGGGTGGCGGCGCGCAGGTCCACCTGCATGGCGAACGCGCGTGGTTCGAACGCACTGCGCAGGCCATCTTCGGCTGGCTGTTCCGCATTGCCGGCATCGCGCCGGGGTGCTTTCTGTTCTGCACCCGCGTGGCCTTCATCGGTGCGGGCGGCTTCGATACGCGCTATTACGCCGGCGAAGATGTGGCACTGAGCCGCGCGCTGGCGCGCTGCGGACGCTTCGTGATCCTGCGCCAGACCGTGCATACCTCGGACCGCAAGTTGCGCAGTTTTTCCAAGCGTGAGCACCTGGGTTTGCTGCTGCGCTTTCTATGGCGCGGGCGACGCATGCTGCAGACCCGCGACGCGCTGGGCTTCTGGTACCAGCGGCGGCGCTGAACCGGGCGTGTCCATGGCCGGCGATCACGCACCGGTGCCTGCCCTCGAATCGGGACGTGGCACCGCAGGCCACTTACACTGCCGTTCTCGTTCCGGTTTCGAGTTGCACTGCATGGCTTCTTTTCACCGCCCTGTCCTGATCGCTGCCATGGCTGCCGCGGCCCTGAGCACTGCAGCGTGCCACCGCGAGGGCGCCGCGCCTGCGGGCGATACGCATGCCACGCCGCCGCCCAGCGCACCCAAGCTTGGCCAGTTCGGTTTCGATACCGCAGGCATGGACCGCAGCGTGGCCGCTGGCGACGACTTCTTCGGCCATGCCAATGGCGGCTGGGTCAAGCGCACCCAGATTCCCGACGACCGCTCCAGTTTCAACAGCTTCGTCAGCATCGCCATCGACACCGAACGCCACAGCCGCGACATCATCGAAGGCGCCGCCGCCAACGACCGCCTCACCGGCGAAGACAAGCAGATCGGTGATTACTACGCCGCCTACATGGACGAAGCCAGCATCGAGGCCAAGGGCGTGCGTCCGGTCCAACCCGAACTGGATGCGATTGCGCACCTGGACGACAAGCAGGCACTGGCGCGCACCCTGGGCGGGCAATTACGCGCCGACGTGGATCTGCTCAACGCGACCAATTTCCATACCGACCGTCTGTTCGGCCTGTGGGTCTCGCAGGATCTGCACCACCCCGGCCGCTACGCGCCCTATCTGGTGCAGGGCGGCCTGGGCATGCCCGAGCGCAGCTTCTACCTGGACGGCGGGCGCATGGCGCAGCTGCGCGATGCCTACCGCACGCATATCGTCAAGCTGCTGGAGCTGGCCGGCATCGACGACGCACAGGCCAGGGCCGAGCACATCGTGGCGCTTGAAACGGCGATGGCGCGCGTGCATGCCAGCCCCGAGCAGACCAACAACGTCCAGGCCGGTGCAAACGCCTGGACGCAGGCCGATTTTGCCCAACAGGCACCGGGCCTGGACTGGGGCGTGTTCTTCGATGCCGCAGGTCTCAAGGCACAGCAGGATTTCATCGTCTGGCAGCCACAGGCGATCAGCGGGCTGTCGGCGCTGGTGCACTCCGAACCGCTGCAGACCTGGAAGGACTATCTGAGTTTTCGTGCGCTCGATCGTGCCTCGCCGTACCTGTCCAAGGCGTTTGCCGATGAGCGCTTCGCGTTCTACGGCAGCACCCTGGAGGGCACGCCGCAGCAGCGCCAGCGCTGGAAGCGCGGCATCGACGCCACCAACGCCGCACTGGGTGAAGCGGTGGGCAAGCGCTACGTGCAGAAATACGTCAGCGCGCAGACCAAGGCGCGCGCCGAAGAGATGGTCAAGAACCTGATCGCCGCATTCGGCAAGCGCATCGATGCGCTGGAATGGATGACTCCGCAGACCAAGCAGCACGCCAAGGCCAAGATCGCCGGCTTGACGGTGGCGGTGGGCTACCCGGACAGCTGGCGCGACTACAGTGCGCTGGATGTGCGGCGCGACGATGCGCTGGGCAACGTGGAACGCGCCGGCCTGTTCGAGTACCGCCGCAATCTTGCCAAGCTCGGCAAGGCCGTCGATCACCGCGAGTGGTACATGCTGCCGCAGGAGGTCAATGCGCTGAACGTGCCGCTGGAAAATCGCCTGATCTTCCCCGCCGCGATCCTGCAACCGCCGTTCTTCGACCCGGCCGCCGACGATGCGGTGAACTACGGCGCCATCGGTGCGGTGATCGGCCACGAGATCAGCCACAGCTTCGACAACATGGGCGCCCTGTTCGACGAGCACGGCGAACTCCATAACTGGTGGACGCCACAGGACCTGAAGAAGTTCGAAGCCGCCGGCAATGCGCTTGCCGCGCAGTTTGGTACCTACAAGCCGTTCGACGATCTATCGGTCAACGGCAAGCTGACCCTGGGCGAGAACATCGCCGATGTCGCCGGCCTGGCAACGGCTTACGACGCCTATCAGTTGTCGCTGCAGGGCAAGCAGCCACAGACCATCGACGGCTTCAGCCCGGACCAGCGCTTTTTCCTCGGCTTTGCGCAGGCCTGGCGCGGCAAGTACCGCGACGCCGCGCTGCGCAATGCGGTGCTCACCGACGTGCATGCACCCGGACGCTTCCGGGCGCAGACCGTGCGCAACCTGGACGCCTGGTATCCGGCTTTCGACGTGACGCAAGGCCAGCAGCTGTATCTGGCACCGGAGCAGCGGGTCAGGATCTGGTAGTGACGGTCGCCGCAGGCGCCATCCGCCACCGTCACGACCGCTTGGGCCACTCCAGCAACATGGCCGGGGGGAGCTGCATGCGACGGCATGCGCGCGCGGACAGGCCATCGCGCAATGCGGTGCGGAACAGCGGCGACAGGCTGCGCAACACGCGCGCCGAGACACGTGCCTGGGCACGCTGGGTGGCGGTGCGGCCGAGCATGTCGCCGGCCCAGTCGGGTAGCAATGCGCTGCCGGCACCAAGAAACACGCCGCGCGACAAGCCAGCCGCCGGCACCGGCAACTGGATGCCGGTGAGGATGTCGAGCACCTCGCGCGAACGGGCGTCCAGGCGGAGTTCGCCGCGCACCGAGGCGAAATAGGCCTCCACCTGGGCCTCGCTGGCAGGCACGGCGCTGGCGCCCAGCGCTTCGGCCACGCGCCGTGCTTCGTCGTAGTAGCGGTCGGCAATGGCCACCGGCACCTCGCGGCAATAGCGACGGCAGCCCTGCAGGAAGCCATAGGCCTCGGTGACATGCACCCAGGTCAGCAGCGCAGGGTCGTTGGCCTCGTAGGGCACGCCGTCGGCGGTGTGGCCACGGATCTGCGCGTGGATGCGCCGCACGCGCGCGATGAGCTGTTCGGCCTCGGCCTGTGGCGCGTAGGTGGTGCCGGCCACGAAGTTGGTGGTGCGGCGCAGCCGCCCGATCAGGTCGGAGCGGAAGTTGGAATGGTCGTAGACACCGGCCAGCGCGCGCGGGTGCAGCAGCTGCAGCATCAATGCGCACAACCCGCCGGACAGCATGCCCGGAAATTCCGAATGCACGCGCCAGGTGACGCTATCGGGCCCGAACAGGCCGGGGTCGCCCAGCGGCTGGTCGTACTCGATGCTGCTCTGGCCACGCGGAAACGCGCCCAGCACCCAGCGGCGGATCTGTTCGGCGGCGGGGGCGGTGAGCGTGCGTAGAACCGAAGACATGCCGCGATGGTACCGGCTTGCCTGTCGTCAGGTCTCATGTCGTCTCGCCGACCAGGCGTACCGCGCCTGGCGGAGCCGGTCGAGATGGCGTACCCGCCGCACCGTCCGGTGTGCAGTGCAGCAAGATCGCCCGCCCAGGCGACGCCCGGCGTTGCGCTGCGGCCGCCAAACCGCCTGAATTCAGCGTTTTGTGCGCGACTGCGCAGGATTGCGCGGCCAGCGGTTCGCTCCAGGCATTGCCATGCACAGCGAAAGTGCTAGAACTAGGGGCGTCCGATATCCGCCCCGCATCGTCCGGCGGCGCGTCGGTCGCTCCAGGGCACCAGCCAGCACCGGTGCAGCAAGCCGCTCGTACCAGCCATCCGTCAGGAGCTTGTCATGATCGCTTTGTTCCAGGGTTTGGGCCTGCTATTGCAGGACAACGCACTCCATCGGCGCTCCTTCGACGAGCAGGTCGCCTTCTGGCGCGACAAGACCGATGAGCAGCTCGACGAAGAGCTCGATCTGCTCAAGGTGGCCAAGAAACAGTGGGTCATCGCCTCGATCATCGGCTGGCAGGCGATCTCGCTGGTCCTGCTCGGTGTCATCACCCATCAGCTGTGGCAGAACGACTACCACCTCACCTTCAGTCGCATCGTCATCATCTTTACCTCGTGGGTGTCGATCCTGTTCATCATGTGGTACATCGCCGACCTGTTCGATCACAGCGCAGGCTTCGAGCGCTGGCTGCGCGCCTTCAACAGCCGCGCACGCGTGACGCCGGATGCCGACTCGGTCGAATGCGTTGCCGACGCATTGGACATGACGCGTCGCTATCCGGAGATACTGCGCTACAAGCAGGAGGTGACCTCCAGGCGCGAGCTGCGCCACGAGGACATCGTCAACATGCGCGAGATGGGCCGGCTGCGCCGCTATACCGAATTGCTGCGCGATCTGGAACGTTTCGATGGCGCGCCGCGCCTGGTGGCCAACGCGGGGTAGACGACGCACCACGCCCAAGGTCTGCAGTCAGGCGGGATGTGCGTTGAACAGCGGGTCAGATACACAAGAACGGCCGGTGCACACGCGCCGGCCGTTCTTGTTCGCGTCTTGATCAGAGCCTGGAGAGGCCGCTGTCGCTACATCCGAACTACCCAGGTCAGTGGATGCAGCGTCGCACCAGGCGCGCACGGCACAACTGCACGCCTGCAGACAGGGATGCCCAAACCACTCAAGCCCGCGCCACCGCCTGTTCCACCGACGGGGTACGCCAGCCGCTGCGCACGCCCCAGATGTAGAACGCCGCGCCAACTGCCGCGACCACCGCCAGGTCGGTACCGTAGTTCAGGTAGCCATGGCCGCCGAAGTCGGTGCTGCCGGCCCAGGACAGCAGCGCGATCGTCGGCAGGTAGCAGATCATCCAGGCCGCGCCCTTGAGGTTGCGGCGCAGGTCCGGCCAGCCCTGCTTGGCCTGGTAGTAGCAGTACACCGGCAGCGCCACGACCATCAACAAGATGATCTCGCCGGTCAGCGGCCAGCGCGCCCAGTACAGCAGCTCGGTGGCCATCACGAACGCCACGCCAGCCAGTACCGGCAATGCGGCGATGCGCAACGGGCGATGCAGCTCCGGTGCGTGGCGACGCAGCGCCATCGCGCTGATCGGGCCGGTGAGGTAGGAAATGATGGTGGCCACCGAGATCACCGCAGCCAATGTGCCCCAGCCGCGGAAGAAGAACAGGAACACGAACGACACCGCCAGGTTGAAGAACATCGCCATGCGCGGCACGCCCCACACCGGGTGCAGCTTGCCCAGCACGGCCGGCATGGTGCCGTTCTTTTCCATGCCGTAGACCATGCGCGCGGTGGTGGCGGTGTAGGTGATGCCGGTGCCGCTGGGGCTGACGAACGCATCGATGTACAGCAGCATCGCCAGCCAGTGCAGGTTGACGATGATGGCCAGCTCGGCGAACGGCGAGCGGAAATCGATGCCGTGCCAGCCGGCCTTTGCCAACAGGTCCGGCGGCACCGCGCCGATGTAGGCCACCTGCAGGATCACGTAGACCAGCGTGGCCAGCGCGATCGAACCGAGCACCGCGAACGGGATGCTGCGGCCCGGGTTGCGCGCTTCGCCGGCCAGGTTCACCGGGCTCTGGAACCCGTTGAAGCTGAAGACGATGCCGGCGGTGGCCACCGCGGTGAGCACCGCGGCCAGATCGAGCACGTGCGCATCGCCGTGGATGCCGACGCCGAAGTTTTCGCTGTGGAAGCCGCTGGCGATCAAGGCAACGCCGGTCGCCGCCGGCACCACCAGCTTGAACACGGTGATCAAGGTATTGGAACGCGCGAACAGCTTGACGCTCCAGAAATTCAGGAAGAAGTAGACCAGCACCAGCACCGCGGAAATCAGCAGCCCGGGCACCGACAGTTCGCCGGCGCCGCCCGGCGCCTGCACGTACAGCCCTTGCGCCCAGGCCCAGGGCCAGGAGGCCATGTACTGCACCGAGGCTTCGGCTTCGACCGGGATCACCGAGACGATGGCGATCCAGTTGGCCCAGCCGGCGATGAAGCCCACCAGCGAGCCGTGCGAGTAATGGCTGTAGCGCACCATGCCGCCGGATTCGGGAAACATGGCGCCCAGCTCAGCGTAGGACAGCGCGATGGTGGTGATGATCGCCGCGCCCAGCATCCAGGCCCAGATCGCACCCGGACCGGCCAGCCCGGCTGCGCGCCAGGCGCCGAACAGCCAGCCAGAACCAATGATCGAGCCCAGGCCGGTGAGCATGAGCGCAAAGGGGCCGACGTCGCGGCGCAACGAATGTTCCGACATGAGAAGCCTGACAGTGATGGCGCCGTGAATCGGCACGAGCCGGCAATGATCGCAGAAGCGGCCGCTTGCCGGCAGTGCGTATTCAGGCGCCCACCCGTCCAGCGCCGCGCTCCAAAGCCCTGGCAGACCTGGATCACACGGGTGCGGCGCTACGGCGCTCGCCGAAACGTGCAGGAAGCACACGCAAGACACCGCTGCCGCCCGCACTCGCGGTGCATACACCTGCAAGCACCGGCCGCCCCCCACACCATGGGCGCCTGCTAGCCGTGACAGTCGGCGCCGGGTGCCGTGGCATCCACGCAGGTATGTGCGGCCTTGGTGATCCCGCGCAGGGCGCGGATCTGGCCCGGCAGCAGCGCGAACTGGTCCAGGGTCCGGCGTGCGCAGCCCGGTGCCGGCGTCCTGCTGCCCGAGGCGGCAGCCGGGCAGTGTTCTTCGTACACCAGGTAATGGCATTGGCCGCTGCTGCTGGCCAGGCAATGCACGTTGGTCTCGGTGTCGGTGACCAGGGTCTTGCTGAAGATCACGTCGCGGCCATCGCTGATGGCGCGGGTGATCGAGGTGGTGCCGGTGCGTTCGTGGCAGCCGGCCAGGGCAAGCAGGCAATAGACCAGGGAGGCGAGCAGGCGCATGGAGGCAGTCCTTTCAGTCGATGCGAACGGGGGAATTACATGCCGCGGAACAGGCTCATGAAGGGCTGGCTGACGGTGAGCGTCTCGCTGCGGCCGCGCAGCTGCAGCCGGCCCTTGCCGGTGTCGTCGCGGATCACCGAGGCCACTGCCTTCATGTTGACGATGGTCGAGCGATGGATCTGCTTGAACACCTGCGGGTCGAGTGCGTCGAGCAACTCGCGCAGCGGGGTGCGCAGCACCGCTTCGCCGGCGGCGGTCATCACCGTGGTGTATTTCTGGTCGGCCTGGAAATAGGCCACCTCCTCCAGTGCGATCAGGCGCGTCTCGCGGCCGCTGCTGGCGGTCAGCCAGGCCAGCGGCGCCGGCGCATTGGCGGCGGCCGGGCGTGCGGACAGGCGCTGCAGCAAGGCATCCAGCAGGCCGCCATCGGGCTGGCCGGCGGCGGCGCGCTGCTGCACGCGCTGCCAAGTGGCCCGCAGGCGCTGCCGGCTGATCGGTTTGAGCAGGTAGTCCACCGCGCCGTGTTCGAAGGCATCGATGGCGTACTGGTCGTAAGCGGTGACGAACACCACCTGGGTGCGCGGACTGACCTCGCGCATCGCGCGTGCCACCTCGATGCCGGTCAGCCCGGGCATGCGGATGTCCAGGAACACCACATCCGGTTGCTGGGTGGCGATGGCCTCCAGTGCGCTGGCGCCGTCTTCGCACTCGCCCACCACCTGCAGCTGCGGGCACACCTCGGCCAGCAGCGCCAGCAGCGACTGCCGCAGCAGCGCCTCGTCTTCGGCAATCACTGCACGCAGCGCGCTCATGCCTGCACCTTTGCGATGGAAACCGCAGCCTCGGGCAACGGCGGCGGTTGCCGCACGCCGCCCACAAGCGCGGCCGGCAGCGGCAGGGTGATGGTGGCCGCCACGCCGCTGGGAAAATTGGAGACGATGGCAAAGCTCGCCTGGTCGGCGTAGATCAGCTGCAGGCGCTCGCGCAGATTCTTCAGGCCGATGCCGGTGCCATGGCTGTGCGTGTTGAAACCCTGGCCGTCATCGGCCACCGTCAGCGTGGCCTGGTTGTCGAGACGGCGTGCCAGGATCCACACGGTGCCGCCGCCGGGCTTGGGTTCCAGCCCGTGCTTGATGGCGTTCTCCACCAGCGTCTGCAGCATCATCGACGGCAGCGCCAGGCTGCGCAGCTCGTAAGGCACTTCCACCTGCAGCGCCAGCCGCGCGCCCATGCGGATGCGCAGGATCTCCAGGTAGGCCTGGGTGCGTTCGAGTTCTTCGCCCAGGGTGGAGGTGGCATCGTCGGCGCTGGGCAGCGAGCGGCGCAGGTACTGGATCAGGTGCCCGATCATGATGTCGGCGCGCGGCGGATCGGTCCGCGCCAGCACCTGCGCGCTGGCCAGCGTGTTGTAGAGGAAATGCGGCTCCACCTGGGCATGCAGCAGGTTCAGCCGCGCCACCGCCAGCTCCTTTTCCATCACCGATTGCTCCACCGCCGCCTGCTCGTCGCGGCGTTGCTCGCCAACCCGGCGTACCACTGCGCGGTTGATCGCCTCGGCGTTCTCGTAGTTGCTGCCTTCGTCGACCGCAAACAGGTCCACCCACGCACCGGCATCCGGCTCGCACAACACGGTGACGCTGCTGGTGCCCTGCCCCGGGGTGATCGTCGCCAGCACCTGGTTGTGGGTGATGGCAAAGCGCGCGAACAGATTCCAGCGCGAGGGCTTGCGGCCTTCGTACGGGTCGATGCGACGCACCCGTGCGCGGATCAGCAGGCTGCCCGGCGCGCACTCGATGTCCTGCACGCGCGGCAGCGCGCGCACCGCCTCTTCCACCACCGCGAAACTGGCCCGCGCTTCCAGCGGCACTTCGATCTGACGCCGCTGGCGCGTGGACAAGGTGTCGTGATCCAGCCGCCCGGCGATCAGGCGCACGCGCCGCACATGGGTGATCGCGCTCATCAAGGCCAGCGTCAGCAACACGATGCAGGCCAGCCCGAAGAACGCGCCGGTCGAGCCGAACAGCTGCGCCCACATGATCGCCGCCACTACCAATGCGCCAGCCCAGGCGAACACGAGACGCACGATCAGAAAGACGCTGGCAGACACGGACAAGGCGCTCGTTGAGTGGACGGGAGCGAGCATAGCCGCCGCGCGTGGCGACGACAGCCCCAGGCGACGAATGGCCGCCCAAGTGACCTCAAACGCCGGATTCGGCGGACGAAATCGGGCACCCCCGGCAACCTGCGGGCGTGGCCGCGTCGCGGTTGCCGGCGCGCCTGCCCGGCGCAACCGTACCGCACTCCAGGCGTTACCATCGGGGCCTGCGTGGAAGCGCCGCTGCGCACCAGCTGCCTTGGCCACCTCCATCCTCACTCCCGGAAAATCGCATGCACCGACGTCATTTCCTGCACAGCGCCGGGCTTGCGCTCGCGGCTGCTTCGACGGGCAGCTGGGCGGCCACCGGCAAGACGGGCATCGCGCCGTCTGCGGCCGTGCCCGCACCCCAGGCGCCGACAGCCGTGCCTCTACCGTTTGCCGCCGCACCGCCGCTGCTGCCGATGCGTGCGTCGGTCGATCGCATCATCGCCATCGACGGCTGCACCCGGCCGTTCCGCGCGCAAGGCCCGCGCATCGAAGCCGAACGTATCGGCCGCAAGACGGTGGTGCACAACTACGGGCATGGCGGCAGCGGCTGGTCGCTGTCCTGGGGCGCTGCAGAGCATGCCCTGCGGCTGGTGCGCGGCGCCGATGCGAACGCACGCGAACTGGCGGTGATCGGCTGTGGCGCAATCGGGCTAACCACCGCGGTGGTGGCGCAACGTGCGGGCCTGCGCGTGCGCATCTATGCGCGCGAGCGCCTGCCGGACGTGCGCTCGTTCTATGCCACCGGGGTGTGGTCGCCTGATTCGCGGGTTTGCACCAGCGCGTACGCCGACGCCGATTTCAAGACCCGCTGGGAAGAGATGGCGCGGATCTCCTTTCGCCGGTACCAGACCCTGCTCGGTCTGCCCGGCGAGCCGATCGAATGGCGCGACGGCTACGTGTTGTCGGACCTGCCGTTCGACCAACCAATCGCATCGGCCGAAGCGCACGAACCGGACTATCCCCCGCTGGAACGCACGCTGCTGCGCGACCTTGGCCCCCGTTCGCAGCCACTGGCGGCCGGCAGCCATCCGTTCCCGGTGCCGTTCGTGCGCCGCTATGGCCAGCTGACCTTCAACATCAGCGCCTACGCGCGCCTGCTGATGGACGACTTTCTGCGGGCCGGCGGCGAGCTGTACACGCGCAGTTTCGAAGACCCGCGTCAGTTCGGCCAGTTGCACGAAAAGATCCTGGTCAATGCCACCGGCTACGGCGCGCGCGCCCTGCTGGGCGATACGAGCGTGATCCCGGTGCGCGGGCAGACCGCACGCCTGATCCCGCAACCGGAGGTCAGCTACGGGCTGGTCTGGCGCGGGCATAACCTCAATGTGGTGCCGCGCCGCGATGGATTGCTGGTGCAATCGCAAGGTGCCAACGACTTCAACAATGCCGATGCCACGCCCGACCGCGCCGCCAGCGAAGCGGCTGTGCGCGAGTTGGCGCGTTTGTTTCCCACTGCCTGAGGCAGCGCACGCCTAGCGATCTTCCAGCGAGGCCTGCAGCGCGTGGGCCACTGCGGCATCGCCACTGACCAGGTCGTCCCAGCGCAGGCGCACGCCCTTGCGCCTGCCCTTTTCCATCAGCTTCAGGCCCTGCGGGTCGATCAACAGGGTGTAGGCCTGGTCGCCGATATGAAGCTCGCGGCGTAGCGGTTTATCCAGGGGTGTCATGCAGCGCCTCGTATCTGACGGTGATGCGGTGTTGTAGCGCATTCGCGCGTTGGCTTGCAGCCGCTCACTGCAACTGCGTGGGTGCCGCCCTGCACGATGGCGTGATGCCTGCATGCATCGCCAGCACGCTTGCGTTCGTTGAACAGCAAGCACCTGCGGCCGCGCTACGGCACAGGCCGTTGTCGCATCGGGATCACCGTATGCACCGATCCCGCTAACACGCGCGCCGCTAGCGTAGCGATCACGCAGCACCGCCTCGTCGGGCACGCGCTTCCATCGCAGTCGATCGCGACGGACTCATGCCTTGCGGTGCTGCCAGCAACTCAGCCCGCGGTGTGGTGAACGCGGCCGAAGAGGCGCCCTCCCACGCGACGTTGTCGTGTTTCCCTTTCGACCAACCCAGGAGTGACCCATGGCGATCAAGACCGTCGAAGAATTGTTTATCCACGAACTGTCGGACATCTACAGCGCCGAAAAGCAGCTCACCAAGTCGCTGCCGCGCCTGGCGCGCGCCGCCAGCGAGCCGAAGTTGAAAGAAGCCTTCGAAACCCATCTGGAAGAAACACAGGGCCAGATCGAACGGATCGACCAGGTGGTCGATGTGCTCGGCATCAAACTCAAGCGCATCAAATGCGCGGCGATGGAAGGCCTGGTGGAAGAAAGCCGCGAGGTCATCGACGAGATCGAGGCCGGCCCGGTGCGCGATGCCGCACTGATCGGTGGCGCGCAAAAGGTTGAGCATTACGAAATCGCCTCGTACGGCACCATCGCCGCCATCGCCAAACAACTTGGGTACGCCGATGCGTTGCCGCTGCTGTTGGCGACCTTGGAAGAAGAAAAGGCGACCGACGAAAAGTTGACCCTGCTTGCCGAGCAAGGCGGCAATCAGAAGGCATCCAAGGCCAGCAAGGCGGCCTGATCCCTCAGCGGGACGCCCCCCGTCCCGCGTCGTCCGCGCCTGTGCGGACGCACTCAACAGCCAAAGCCCCAGTTTCTGCCCGCTCCCTGAGCGGTTGTAGTTGCCAGGCGCCAGCCATGGAGCACCTTTTATGTTCATGCACAACAAGCGGTTGATGTATACCGTCCGCGTTGCCCAGCCAAATCCGGATCTGGCCACGCTGATGCTCGAGCAGTTTGGCGGACCGCAGGGCGAGCTCGCCGCTGCGATGCGCTATTTCACGCAAGCGTTAGGCGAGGACGATCCGGGCCGCAAGGATCTGCTGTTCGACATCGCCACCGAAGAACTGAGCCATCTGGAGATCATCGGCTCCATCATTGCCATGCTGAACAAGGGACCCAAGGCGGTATTGTCCGAAGGCATGGAAGAAGCGATGGCAATGCGTTCAATGACGCAGAACAGCACCAGCCACACCCAGCAGATCCTGTATGGCGGTGGGCCGGCGCTGGTCAATTCCAGCGGGGTACCGTGGACGTCAGCCTACGTCGACAGCATCGGCTGCCCAACGGCCGACATGCGTTCCAATATCGCCGCCGAAGCCCGCGCAAAGCTCGTCTATGAGCGACTGATCACTGTTACCGACGATCCTGGGATTGTGGATGCGCTGCGCTTCTTGATGACGCGCGAAGTGGCGCATCAGAAATCCTTCGAAAAGGCGTTGTATTCGATCGAACCCAACTTTCCCCCCGGAAAGCTGCCCGGCGATCCGCGTTTTACCGACACCTACTACAACACCTCGCAAGGCGAGGGCGACATGGTTGGCCCCTGGAATTCGGGCGCACAGTGGGAGGTCGTCGCCGACCGCGAGCAACAGGCAGCGGTGGATGGCGGAGATGGTTCGGCCACGGTGGCGCTGGATAAAAGCCAGCTCGGCGCGTTGGACGCGATGTCGCTGCGGTTGCAGTCCAACCCGGAGCTGGATCGTGTGACCGGCGCGGACCTGGGCGCGGGCCCGGGCGCCGGCTCCACCACCGGGGACATTCAACGCTGAGACCAACAGGTCGCGCGCGCACCATAGGCCCGGGTCTACGAGACCCGGGCTTTTTCTTGGTCGCATGCAGGATCGGCCTGAGCAATCGAGCCACGTCTAGCATGCAGTCGCAGGATCATTACGAGAAAGCAACGACTGGATCCAGGGCTGGATCCAGCCGCAACGCGTCGTAGCCGTCACGCCGCGGACGCCGCCGCGTCACCGAGCATTGTCCAAGCGGAACGTCACCATCAGCGCGGCCACGGCGATAGCGATGGCTTGGAGGAAGGCGAACTGGTCCTGAAGGCAACCAGCACCGCACCCAAGCTCCGATCCGGGCTTTCGTGCTTGCGCATCAAGCTTCAGTGTGCCGACACCATCTGACCAACAGCGACGAACAAACCGCGTGCGCCCGTCACCAGGGCTGACGCGAGGAATCGGCACAATGGCATACGCACACTGCATGCTCCAGGCGCGCCTGTCCACACCACCCGATGACTGCCCGTTACGTGCTATCAGCCGTTCTAAAAGCGAGTCGTAGACGCTGCGCGCGCTCGGCCGGGCCACTCCTGCTGCCGCACGGCTGCTGCAGTGCGTCGTTCCAACCGCCAGGGATCAAGCCGACGTAGCGCCTCGCCACCGCCCAGCTGCAGCCATTGCTGCACGTCACCGTCGATGCACAAGGGGCGATACGTCGGCATGCCGGCAGAGGCCACCACCAGGATCGAGAATCCGGTCTGCAGGCGTCCGCCGACGTCCATCACATTGCGCAGCCCTGCGGCATGTACTGCTTCCCCATCCTGGCTCAACCAGGTGGCCGACGTCCCGTCCGAGGAAAGCGCACAAACGAACCCGCAGATCGGGATTGCGCAGCGTTGGGTTTCCCAGATGGCGACGTCGATGCCATCCATACGGCCCGGTTCCTGGACATGGACCGGACGCAGCTGACCAGGCGACCGTCGCCCGAACGTGGCACGTTCATCGCGGTTTCCGCCACGACCGCCAACCAACACGTCGGCCTCGGCACCGACCTCGACTTCGATCCATGCATTACCGGTCACACCGGCAGACAATTGAAGAATACGCGTAATCATGACCGCTCCACGATGCATCTCGATGACACCCATCGAGTACGCACAATGCGAGCCAAGTTTTTGCGATGGTGAACTGCCTTGCATTGCAGCGATCACCGGCAGTGGAACATGCCATGCCTGCGACACGGCGGCCGAATAGGTCGCGTTATCTGCACCGGTGCGCAGATTTTTCCGTGAAATTCCAGATCGGCGTCAGAATCTGCACCAGATGCCCGGTGAGCGGCCTGCTGTCCGTGCATGCACTGCACAGTGCAGCTTCAGGCGAGGTGGCATGCAGAGCCCGTGGCGCGTGCACGGCTGCCGGCGGACGCGCTGTCAGCGTCCGGCGCATTGATCGGTCGTGCCACCACAGCGCGCAGCGAGGTCGTCCGCCCGCCGTCGCAAACCCCATAGGAACGTATGCCACTACCCGCGCCTCATCCCCGCAGCGGGTGGAGCGGCAACTGGATCCTGCATTCCAGCCGTGTATCGGTGAGTTCGTAACAGGTCTGTGCGCCATGGCTATAAGGCAAGGCCTTTTCGATCAGGCGCCGGCCAAAGCCTCCCGCTTCATCGCGATCCTCGCGCAGCTGCTGGTTTGCGCCTTCTTCGATCCATTCCAACGCCAGCTGCGCCGATGCATCGTCGCCAGCGACCACGCTCCAACGGATCGTCAAGCGGCCGGTATCGACCGCCAGCGCACCGTACTTGAGCGCGTTGGTTGCGAGCTCGTGCAGGGCCAGGGCCAAGGTCTGCACGGTGGACTTGCGCAAGGCGACGTCGGGGCCTTCCACCACGATACGCCGGTGCTCCGGCTCTGCACCGAGCGCGGCCAGCTCCATGCGCAGCAGCGCACCGATGGTGGTCGGCTCGTTCTCCGATTGCGACAACAGACCTTGCACGCGTGACAGCGCCGACAGGCGGTCTTCGAACTTGATGGCGAAATCGGGCATGCCCTGGCTGGTCTGCATGGTTTGTTTGGCCACCGATTGCACCACCGTGATCAGGTTGCGCGTGCGGTGCTGCAGTTCGGTCACCAGCACGCGCTGCTGCTCCTGCAGGCGGCGCAGATTGTCCGATTCGGTGGAGGTGCCCAGCCATTCCAGCACCTGCCCGCGCTCGTCGAGTACCGGCGCGCTACGCGTATGGAACCACCGGTAACCCTGTTCGGTCGCATTGAACAGCCGGTGCTCGATGTCCAGTCCGCCGCTGGCCGCACTATCCAGCCATGCGTCCATGGTCGACTGGCGTTCGTCCGGGTGCACCGCCTGCAACCAACCCAGCTCCAGGCTGTCGACATCGCTCTGGCCGGTGTAGCTCGACCATTGCGGGCTGGACCAGGTCCAGCGCCCACCATCGAGCGAGCGCCACACCAGCTGCGGGATGCCCTCCATCAAGGTGCGCAGGCGTTGCTCGCTACTGCGCAGCGCGCGCTCGGCGCGCGTGAGCGGAGTCACGTCCATGAACGTCAGCACCGCACCGCCGATGAAATTATCCACGGTACGGTATGGCAACACGCGCACCATGTAGCGCGCGTGCGTGCTTGGATTCTCGACCTCGCGATCGAGTACGGCCAGGGTACGGATCACCCGGCGCGCGTCGTCCTGCAGGTCGTCGTAGTCCACATGCAGTTTGATATGACTGATCGGGCGATGGATGTCGCTCTCCACCAACGGCAGGATGTCGGTGACGGCGGGTGTGAAGTTGGTCACGCGCAATTCGTTGTCGAGAAAGACGGTGGCGATCTGGGTGCTTTCCAGCAGGTTCTTCAAATCGCTGTTGGCATGCGCCAGCTCCTGTACGCGATGGGCCAGCTCGCCGTTGACGGTGGTCACTTCCTCGTTGACCGACTGCAGCTCTTCCTTGGAGGTTTCCAGCTCCTCGTTGGCGCTCTGCAGCTCTTCATTGAGTGACTGGTATTCCTCGTTGGAGGACTTGAGCTCCTCATTGGTACTCTCCAGCTCCTCGATCATCGACTGCAGGCGCTCACGGGTGATACGCAACTCGTTTTCCAGCACCTGTACGTGGCCGCTGTCGTGCACGCTATCGCGCGGTGCCGGCAGCTCCACTGGATCGCGCGCCTCCACTTCCTGAAACAGCACCACGTAGCCGCGTGGAACTTCCGCATCGGACGTTGGCTCGACGAACAGGTTCACCGCCCAGGTCGCGGCGTCTTCGTGTACCTGGATGCCCTTGACGTGCACCGGCGAGCGGTCCGCCTCGGCGCGGCTGAGCGCACTACGCAAATCCAGGCGCAAATCGCGATGAATCAGGTTGAGCAGGTTGAGGCTGGGCGTGCCGCCCCCCGGACGGATGAAGCGTCCCGCCTGCGAGGAAAAGTGCAACACGTCGAACTGCTCGTCCAGTACCGCATAGGCAGGCGCGTAACGGTCGGCGATGCGCTCGCCGGCGCGCACCAGCGCATTGCTGGAATTGCGCTGCCGCTGCGGGGGTGCCGGCGTCTGGCCCGCTACGGCCAATTGCATGGTGGGGAAGGTGGCGTGCACGTTGCTGTCGGCATCGATGCGCTGAAACACCCGGAAGCTGCGCTCTACCGGCGTAAACAGCTGCGCGTGCCGCGACACGTTTTCCGCATTGCCCAGGAACAGATAACCGCCGGGCCGGATGGCGAAATGAAAGATCGGGATCACCCGATTCTGCAGCTCGGCATCCAGATAGATCAGCAGATTGCGGCACGAGACCAGATCCAGCCGCGAGAAGGGCGGATCCTTGACGATGCTGTGCTGGGAGAACACGCACAACTCGCGCAACTCCTTGCTCACCACATAGGTGTCGCCCTCCTTGACGAACCAGCGCCGCAGGCGTTCCGGCGCTACCTCGCCCACGATGCTGGAGGCATAGCGTCCTACGCGCGCGGTGGCCAGCGCACGCCCGTCGATATCGCTGGCGAAGATCTGGATGCGCGGCGCTGTGTCCAGCGTTTCGGCATGTTCGCGCAGCAGCATCGCCAGCGAATAGGCTTCTTCGCCGGTGGAGCAGCCCAGCACCCAGACGCGCAGGCTGTCGCCGGTGTGCTTGCCCTGGAACAACCGCGGGATCACCTGCTGCTCCAGGAATTCGAACTCGCGACGGTCGCGGAAGAATTTGGTCACGCCGATCAGCAGATCGTTGAATAGCTGCAACGGCTCGTCGAAGCGATTGCGCAGGATCTCCAGATACTGCTCCAGCGTTGCCACCTGCGCCACCTGCATGCGTCGTTGCACGCGGCGCAGGAAGGTGGCGCGTTTGTAACCATGAAAATCGTGACCGGTGGTATTGCGCAGGATGCCGGCCACCTGGCTGAGCTTGTCGTTCTCGCTGCCGTTGCGCACGCCTACCGGCGCCGGATGACCGAAGCCGTGATGACGCTGCATGTGCGCCGCGATGCGCGCAGCGACCTGGGGCAGTGGCAGGATGTCGTCGGTGATGGCGGCAGGGTTGCTGGCGCTGCGCAGATCCAGTCCATGCAGCGCGGCATCGTCCACGGCCAGCGCCAGGCCGCCGCATTCGCGGACCGCCGCGGTGCCCAGCGTGCCGTCTCCGTCGAGGCGCCCGGTAATCAGGCCGATCACATTGCCGTCCTGGTCGTGCGCCATCGATACGAAGAAGCTGTCGATCAGGCCGTGGTCGCTCTCGCCGCCAGGCAAGCTACGCAGGCGGATGCGGCCCTCTTCCAGCGTCACCACGGTATTGGCGGGCGGCAGATAGAAGCGCCCCGGTTGCAGCCGATCGCCATCGCTGGGCACCGCCAGCAGCGCGGCCTGTTTGCCGAGCAGTTCGCGCAGACGCGCCTCATCCAGCAGCTGGCGGTCGCGCAGCAGCAGCATGACGGCCAGATTCGACGCCCCTGCAACGGCATCGAGCAATTCCGCAAGGCGGCTCGCATCCATGCCGGAGGCGCCCACCCCAAGGACGAACAAGGCGGGCTGAGTCGTCGCGTCGGGCGCGCGGTCGTGGGGGAATGCCTGGTCGTCGGTCATGGGGCAGTGCCGGTTGTGCGCTAGAGCCGAATGCAGCCGGCGATGATGGCGCAAAGCGCGCCAGACCGCCACGCAATGCCCCTGCTGCAGCGGCCACGCGGCACCAGACGGCATTGGAAGCGCCTGCTTACGCGCCCTGTTAACCTGCACCGGGGGCACCATAGCGATGCGCGCACTCCGCTGCGCTTGCCGCCCTGGAGCTCGCCATGCACGACAACGCACCCAAGCGCCGTTGCATTCTCGTTGTCGAAGACGATTATCTGCTGGCCGAATCGCTCAACGACTTACTTGTGGAAGCTGGCGTGCGCGTAGTGGGTCCGGTCGGCAATGTCGCAGACGCGCTTTCGCTGATCGCATCGGGCCAAGCCATCGACGGCGCTTTGCTGGATGTCAATGTGCGTGGCCAGGCGGTATTTCCGGTGGCCGACGCCTTGATGGAGCGCGGCGTGCCGTTTTCGTTCTGCTCGGGCTACGACCGTCACACCTTGCCCAAACGCTTCGCACATCTGTCCTATTGCATGAAACCCTACAACCCGCACACGATCGCCAGCTTGCTCGGCCAGCAGGCGGCGTCGATCGCTCACTGATCGGCGCTGGCCGGGCCCACGGCATCTGCGGATGCTTCTATTAACCGCTGCAGGGCGCGCTCCTCTTCGCCCAGCAGGTTGAGCAGCTCGACTGCCGACTGATGTGCGTTGCGTAGCGTTTCCAACGGCTTGGACGATTCGTCGCGCAGTGCGTACAGCGCAAAGCCCATCACGTTGAGACGGTTGCGCAACTGGTGCAGCAACTCGCGCCGATGACCGCGCCCTGGATCAGACACTACGCATCCTTGTCACTGAGCCGGTTGTGCAATGTGCGTACGCTGATGCCCAACTCGCGCGCAGCCGCCTTCTTGTTGAAGCGCGTGCGTGCCAGCGCCGATTCGATCATGGCGTCCTCGGCCTGGCGCATGGTCCAGCCGGCAGGAATCAGCAAGCCGTCTTCGGCGGCCTGCGGTACGGTCTGCTCCACCTCCGGCGCGCTCAGCAGATCGCCATCCGATCGCAGATACAGATAATGGATGAACGAGCGTAGCTCGCGCACGTTGCCCGGCCAGGCGTGATAGGCCAGGTAGCGCAGTAGCGATTTGGTCGGCAGCTTGCGCTTGCCGTACTTGACGTTGAGTTCGTCGATCACGCGCAGACCCAGCACGCGCGCGTCGCCGCGGCGGTCGCGCAGCGGTGGCACCTGGATCGGGTACTCGTTGAGTCGGTAGAACAGGTCCTCGCGCAGCACCGCCTGCTCGCGCTGCACATGCTGATGGGTCGCGGCAACCACACGCGCGTCAAGTGGAATCTCTTCGTTGCCACCAACCCGCATGAAGCTGCGCGATTCGATCGCACGCAGCAGGTAGACCTGCAGGCGCTTGGGCATTTCGCCAATTTCATCCAGGAACAAGGTGCCGCCGGCCGCCTGTTCCAGAAACCCCGCATGTCGGCGATCGGCACCGGTGAAGCTGCCACGCTCGTGGCCGAACAGCTGGCTGGCCAGCAGTTCTTCCGGAATTGCACCGCAGTTGACGGGCACGAAGCGACCGCGACGGCCGGACACCCGGTGGATGGCACGCGCCACCAGATCCTTGCCGGTACCGGTCTCACCGGTCACCAGCACATTCAGATCGGTCGGCGCCACGCGCACGATGTCCTTGCGCAACATCGCGATGCTGTCGCTATTGCCGATGATGCCCAGGTTGCCCTGCTGCGCCTCGCGCAAGCCGCCGAGCACACGCTCCAGGCGTTCCGGTGCGAAGGGCTTGGTCAGGAACTCGCTGACGCCAAACTGTTGCGCGCGCCCCTGGGTCTCGTAGGCGTAGTCGCCCGAGACCACTACGATCTGCGGGGTATGGTCAGGGTCCAGCCGTTCGATCAGGTCGAAGCCGCTGCCGTCGGGCAGGCCGACGTCCACCACCAGCAGGTCCGGGAAGTTGCTGTCCAGCCAACGGCTGGCCTCGCCCAGGGTGTGGATCCCCTTGGCGCGGAATCCGCTATCGGTGGCGAGCTCCACCACCTGATCGCAGAACTCCACGTCGTCGTCGATGATGGCGCAGGAAAGACGGTCCATGAGCGCTTCTGTCCGCAATGACTAGTACATGTTCAGTTGAGAATTGTGACGGCCGCGCGAAGCCGCGCTTGCCTGTCACTACGAGAATGGATGCGCAACCATCATGTCGATGATCGGGACGGCACTCTTCCCCCTAGTCGAGTTCGCCGTGTGGGGTGTGCTCGCAGTACGCACGGACGGCCGGTAATTTGCCAGTGCCAAGCGTCATGGTCGGGCTCGGCAACCGCATCGGGACTGTCGAAACGCCAAGCAGCGCAAGGTTTCGCGTGACTCGGCCGGCAGTTTTTCTTGAACCCGGTCGCCAACCAGTTAACGGATCAGGTCGCTTCGCTGTTGCATCGCAACCGGACCGTACATGGCTCGAGGACCGAGCCGAGCGCGAGTTGCCGCCGATGAATGCGATGCAGGCGCTTCATCAACAGCCTACGGCGTGGATGTGCAGAGCGCGTGTACATTGTGCTCACAGCACCGTTCTTTCAGGGGGTCAACACTCGTGGAAAAGCAACTGACCATGGTGCCTTATGCAAGCAGTAACTGACCCTCGCCTGGCTGATGTCCAGGACGAACTGGACTATTGGCGCCAGCAGCATCGACGCGGCCAGCTTGGCTATCACCCGTTCGAGGGCGTTCCGGAGGGGACGGTACGCGCCGTCTGCGAGGCCTATAACGCGCACCCGCAGTTGAGTGAGCAGGACGCCATCAGGGAGGTGCGTCAGTCGCTGTGCCTGACTCCCGGGTCGATGCATGCACACCTTGCCGACTGGCTGGCTCCCCGTTGCCTGCGGCATCTGCGCTCACCATAGGCCGGCGTGCGAGATACGCCGATGCAGCGCACACCCAGGTCTGGCGTGCGCCCGATCCAGCCGCAAGCGCTCCGCAGTGTCGGCCGGTGCATCGGGTCACGCTTTTCTGCGCTACATGCGCGCACGCTTGACGCTGCCAGCATGGGTCAGCGTTCGACGCCACTCACGATCGAACGCACGTGACCCACTGATCGGTACTGCCGGCACCGCCCTGCTGCAGCCGCACTGACCTAGCCCGTTGCCACCGTCACTGCGCTCACGCGCGCTCAGTCCTGGGAGATCCACGTGGAAGCGCTGCTGCTGTCCCGTATCCAGTTCGCCTTCGTCATTTCGTTTCACGTGCTGTTCCCCGCCTTCACCATCGGGCTGGCGAACTTCCTGGGCTTTCTGGAATGGCGCTGGCTGCGCACGCACGATGAGGTATGGAAGCGGCTGTATTTTTTCTGGCTGCGGATCTTTGCCGTGTCCTTCGGCATGGGGGTGGTCAGCGGCATCGTGATGGCCTTCCAGTTCGGCGCGAACTGGCCGGAACTCAGCCGCATCGCCGGCAGCGTGATCGGGCCGCTGCTGAGCTACGAGGTGCTCACCGCGTTCTTTCTGGAGGCCAGCTTCCTGGGGGTGATGTTGTTCGGTTGGGGCCGCGTCTCGGAACGGCTGCATTTCTTCGCCACCTGCATGGTGGCGATCGGCACGCTGGTCTCCACGTTCTGGATCCTGTCGTCCAATAGCTGGCTGCATACGCCGCAGGGTTACGCCATGCTCAACGGGATCGTGCAGCCGGTGAGCTGGACGCAAATCATCTTCAACCCCTCGTTTCCGTATCGCCTGGTCCATATGGCGCTGGGTTCGTTCATCACCACTTGCTTCGTGATCGGTGGCGTGGGCGCCTATTACCTGCGCAAAGGCGTGCATGTGGATGCGGCTGCGCGCATGTTGCGGCTGGCGGTGGCCTTTGCAGCCATCGTGTTGCCGATCCAGATCCTGGTGGGTGACCAGCACGGCTTGAACACGCTCGAACATCAGCCGCTCAAGGTGGCGGCGATGGAAGCGCACTGGCATCGCGCCGGTGCCGGTGCCGGCGTGCCGCTGGTGGTCTTTGCACTGCCCAATGCCGAGGCCGAGCGCAACGACTATGAAGTGGCGATCCCGCGTCTGGGCAGCCTGATCCTGACCCACAGCACCGACGGCGATATCACGCCGTTGACCTCGGTGCCGCGCGATCGGCGGCCGCCAGTGGCGCCGGTCTTCTTCGCATTCCGCATCATGGTCGGGCTGGGCGTGGCGATGTTGCTGCTGGCCTGGCTGTCTGCCCTGGCATGGTGGCGTGGACGACTGCATGCGCCGGCCCTGGTGCTGGCCTGGAATGCCATGCTGCCGGCCGGCTTCATTGCCCTGGTCGCCGGCTGGTTCGTCACCGAGATCGGCCGCCAGCCGTGGGTGATCTACGGGTTGCTGCGCACCGCCGATGCGGTGGGCCCGCAATCGACGGTGACCGTTGCGGTGTCCCTGCTGGTGTATCTGCTGGGCTACGCCTTCGTGTTCGGTTTCGGCATCTGGTATCTGACCAAGCTGGTGCGCAGCGGCCCGCAAGCCAGCCGCGATGGCCCGGACGTGGCCGGTGGCGAACATACGCCGGCACGCCCGTTGTCGGCCGCAGATACATCCCTGGAACAGGAGAACACACCATGGAACTGAGCTACTGGTTGCCGGTGGTGTGGTTCGGGGTGATCGGCTTCGGCGTGCTGATGTACGTGGTCCTGGATGGCTTCGTGCTCGGGCTGGGCATGCTGGCGCCGTTCGCCCGCGACGAGCAGGAAGTGGACCTGATGATGAACACGGCCGCGCCGATCTGGGACGGCAACGAGACCTGGCTGGTGCTAGGCGGCGCCGGCCTGTTCGCCGCCTTCCCGACAGCATATGCGGTGATCCTGTCGGGGCTGTATCTGCCGGTGCTCCTCATGGTGATGGCGCTGGTGTTTCGCGGCGTGGCGTTCGAATTCCGCTTCAAGGCGCATCGATCGCGGCGGCTGTGGACGCTTTCGTTCATTGGCGGATCGATCCTGACCGCATTCGCGCAAGGCATCATCCTGGGCGCGCTGGTGGAAGGGATGCCGCTGGAAAATGGCCGCTACACCGGCGGCGTGTTCGGCTGGTTCAGCCCGTTCACCATCCTCACCGGTGCGGCGCTGGTGTTCGGCTATGCGCTGCTTGGCAGCACCTGGCTGATCCTCAAGACCGAGGGCCGCACCCATACGCTTGCGCGGCAGCTGACCAAGCCGCTGGTCGGTGTGGTGGTCACTTTTGTTGTCCTGGTCAGCGCCTGGCTGCCGTTCCTGAGCTCGCACGTGATGGCGCGCTGGTTCGAACACGGCAACTTCTGGTGGCTGTCGCCAATACCGCTGGTCACTGCCGCGGTGGCGTTGGCGCTGTGGCGCAGCAGCGACAGCTCGCGCAGCGACGCCGCGCCCTTCCTGCTGACGTTGGCGATCTTCGTCCTGGGCTTTATCGGGTTGGTGCTGGGCATGTGGCCGTATCTGGTGCCACCGAGCTTTACGATCTGGCAGGCTGCCTCGCCGCCTTCCTCGCAGATCTTCCCGATGGTGGGGCTGATCGTGTTGTTGCCGCTGGTGCTCGGCTACACGGTCTGGTCGTACCGCGTGTTCCGCGGCAAGATCGCCGCCGATGTTGGATATCACCATCATCACTGAGTGGCGCTGGCCATGATTGCGGTGGTCGGCGCTGTGCGCGTGGTCACGCATAGAAGCTGCAGACCCGGCACCCTCTCAATAGCTGCAGTTACCAGGGGCGCCCGCATCCGCAGACGTGCCCTGGTAGCTGGCCTCAACGCTTTTCGGAGCCATCAGGTCGCTCGTAATCGTTCTCGGGATCGGCCTTATTGACGTCACGATCTTCATCGGGCATGTCATGCACCTTCCAGTCGGCGCGCTCGTTGCGCTGTTCCTGTGGCGTAAACGGCTTTTGCTGGTCCGACTCGGGACCCCACGGCTTCTTCGGTTCGCTTCCCATCTCGCTCTCCTGAGTTATTGATGACCCACCCTAGGTCGGCGCGCATTGCACGGCAGTGAACGATGCCGCGCGATGGCGTGAATGCCGCACGTGGCGATCGCTCAGCCGCCGGTCTGCGCATGCGGCGCCTGCACCGGCTTGGACTGCGGCGAGCCCTTCTGACGCAGCCAGATGGTCAGCACAACCAGCGCGAACACTGCCAGGAATTCGCTCTGCCAGTTCTGCATCGACTCGAACCAGAAGCTGGCGTCGGTTAGGTGGTCGAGCACGCTGATCGGAGGCAAGCCCTTCTGCGCGCGCTCCAACAGCTCCAGGCGCCAACTTCCGATCAGATGCAGCAAAAAACTCATCAGGAACAACAGCCCGAAGGCGATCGCCAGCGAGTGTTCGTAAAATCGCAACCACCAGCCGCCGGCACGTACTGGCCAGGGCGCCTTGCCCGGGTCGATCCGCTCGGGTTGCTGCGCGGGATCCAGCGGGCCCGACTCCGCCGAGCCTACCTGACGCAGTTTGACAGTCAGCAGCACGTACATGCCCATCTGCAGGAATTCGCTCTCCCAGTTTTCGAACAACGCCGACATGAAATGCGGGCTCTGCAGATAGGCGGCCAACCGCAACGCCGGCAGACCCTGCTCTGCAAGCTCCTGGTTGTAGGCATGCAGCCCCGCGTAGATCTGGGCCCCAATGAACAGCAGGGTCAGCGCGAGCAGGCACAGCGACAGCCCATTGCGACGTAAGAACATGGCGATCCCTCCCAACAAGGCGGGCAGTATCGAGCGTTGGCGGAAACGTCGCATGAAATGCGGATAGCCCATGCGCGTCCCGTGGTAATCCACCTAAAACGTACGCCCTGCAGCCACGTACAAGCACACATGGCGGCGACATTGTCTATCCCGCACGTTTACGTCTGCCCAACCACACTGGTCCTCCTCGACATCAGGAGACGACCATGCCCGTACCTACCTATCCGCACCCGCCCTTCAAGCCGCAGCAGCAGGATTTCCCTGGCCGCACCGAGCGCATGGACCCACGCCCGGACCATGGCGAAGACAGCTATGTCGGCCATGGTCAGCTGAAGGGCAAGCGTGCGCTGATCACAGGTGGCGATAGCGGCATCGGTGCCGCGGTGGCGATTGCGTATGCGCGCGAAGGTGCGGATGTGGCCATCGCCTACCTGCCCACCGAGCAGGAAGACGCTGCCAAGATCGGCTCACTGATCGAAAAGGCCGGCGTGAAGGCGTTGCTGGTAGCGTGCGACATCAGCGACGAGCACCAGGCCCAGGCGCTGATCGAACAGGTGCGGGATGTCTTCGGTGGCCTGGATATCCTGGTCAACAACGCGGCTTATCAAGCGTATTACCAGCGTTTCGAAGACATCACCATGGACGAATGGCGCAAGACATTCGACACCAACATCCATGCCGCCTTCCACCTGGTGCGCTTGTCGGTCCCGCTGATGTCCGGCGGCGGCTCCATCATCAATACCGCCTCGGTGCAGTCCAAAAAACCGACGCCCAATATCCTGCCTTACGCCGCCAGCAAGGGAGCGCTGGCCAATCTCACCATTGGCCTGGCGGGCGTTCTCGCCGAGAAGCAGATTCGTGTCAACGCAGTGCTACCGGGGCCGATCTGGACACCCTTCATTCCGGCCGGCATGGACGAGGAGTCGGTGCAGAGTTTCGGTGAGCAGACTCCCATGGGCCGCCCGGGACAGCCTGTAGAACTGGCATCGGCGTATGTCATGCTGGCAGCCGATACCGCAAGCTACACTTCCGGAACCTTGCTGACGATTTCCGGTGGTGCAGTGACCTTGTAACCGGCGCCAGGCATTGATCGCGTCACCGCGGCCCACTTTGCTCTGCAAGCGAAGTGGGTCTTTGTGTTTTCAGCGAGGGTTAGCCGACAAGAAAAAAACGCGAGGCTCCTTGGCGCCGGCAACTGCAGGCGGCCATCGGAAAGTTCATGTGGCATCGCAGGGGTTTGGTGCCAGGGATGAGCCGCAGGCGTGGAAGGCAGGCAATCAGCGTTGCGTGCTTTATGCGATTACCCACTTGCTGGATCCGAGTACTCGCCGTTGTCAAGGGTTATCAACTGGTCTTATCGGTAGTCGGTCCATGAGTTGAATCATTGCGCGCCGGCGCGGCTTGTCGCCTGCACTTCCATCCGCCGAGGCAGCTGGAATCGACCACCAACACGTTCCATGGAACGGATGAGATCGTACCCGCGCACTCCATCTGAATGCGGAGACGTCATGGCGTGCAGACCATCCCATCGACCTCATCACCGGACACTGCACGGCGTGTCACCACCAGTGACACGCCGTGTTTGAAGACTTCAATGCGGCTGGCTCTGCTTCGCGCGCAGGGTCTTCGCGTGTTCCAGATGCTCGGCAATCGTCGCGCGCATACGCTGCAGCTCCTTGCCAAGATCGCTGGAGCCCGGCTCGCTGCTGAGCTGCGTATCGAGCTGGGAGAGCGCACGCTCGTGGCTGGCGACGCTGGCCTGCAGATACTGGGTCTGGAACGCCTGGCCATGTAATTGCTCGAGCTGTTTGCGCGTACCTTCCGAGCGGGCCGCCGCAGCCTGGGCCTGTGAGCCGGTACGATCAGGCGCAAAGCGGCTGAGGTCGGTCAAGGCAGCGCTGTGCGCCTCGTCCATCTTGCGGGCGAATTCCAGCAACGGACCGTCCACGCCCTTGACCACCGCCAACTGAGCCAGGGTGCGCTCCTGCTCGTTGAAGAGTGCTAGCGCACCAAGCGCCTGCTTGCGTTCGGCAGGTGCACCGTCTGTATTCCGCAACGGGTCGCCATGCGGTGGCGTCGTGCCACGGGCAGCGACGTCCTGGCGATCCTGTAACACGGCCTGGGTGCGTGGCGCCTGGGTGGCCTGCTCCTGGCGACGCTGCCACGCCTTGTAAGCGACGTAGCCCACCGCGCCTGCAGTCACCATTCTGAAAAGTCCCATCGTTGCCTCCTGTGATTGGCCCTGAAGCGTTGAGATGAAGTGGATGCGGATGCGCTGCCGGTAACAGCAGTGCGTTCGGTGAGGGTGCGAGCGCACGGGTTATCCAGGCGTGACCTGGGCATCAACGCGGCGTCGGCGCAGTGCCGCATGCACATCGCACGCACGCTGCGCACTGATCGGCTTAACACGCTGATGCCAACACTGACCGCCGTCGCCGTGACTGCAACGGCTTTACTGGAGTTCGCCATGCTTGCCCTCAACTATCACGGTTCTCGCGACGTGCGGGTCGAAACCGTCCCCGACCCGGTGCTGGTCGAACGCGACGACCTGATCCTGCGCGTGACCGCCACGGCCATCTGCGGCTCGGACCTGCATCTGTATCGCGGGAAGATTCCGGACCTACGGCAAGGCGACATTCTCGGCCATGAATTCATGGGCATCGTCGAGGACGTTGGCCCGGACGTGACCGCGGTGAAGCGTGGCGACCGCGTGGTGATTCCGTTCGTGGTGGCCTGCGGGCAGTGCTTCCACTGCATGTTGCAGGAGTTCTCTGCCTGCGAAACCACCAATACCGGCAAGGGCGCCGCGTTGAACCACAAGGATATTCGCCCGCCGGCAGCCCTGTTCGGCTTCAGTCACTTGTATGGCGGCCTCTCTGGCGGCCAGGCCGAGTACGTGCGCGTTCCCAAGGCCAATATCGGGCCGCTGGTGGTGCCCGACGCACTGCATGACGAGCAGGTATTGTTCCTGTCCGACATCCTGCCAACGGGATACCAGGCAGTGATCGATGGCGGCGTCAAGCAAGGGTCCACGGTGGCCATCTTCGGCGCGGGCCCGGTTGGCTTGATGGCCGCGGCATGCTGCAGGATGCTGGGCGCAGAGCGCATCTTCATGGTCGACCGCCACGCATATCGGCTGGATTTCGCGTCCAAGGCGTACGGCGTGATCCCCATCAACTTCGATGAGATCGACGATCCGGCCGACGTGATCGTCTCGCAGACCGATGGCCGCGGCGTGGATGTCAGCATCGAGGCGGTCGGGTTCGAAGCCGAAGGCAGCACACTCGAAACCGCGCTGACCAACCTGAAACTGGAAGGCAGCAGCGGCGTCGCCATCCGCCAGTGCATTGCGGCCACCCGGCGCTGTGGCGTGGTCAGCGTGCCTGGCGTCTATGCAGGCTTCATCCACGCCTTCATGTTCGGCGATGCATTCGACAAGGGATTGAGCTTCAAGATGGGTCAGACCCATGTGCAGAAACACATGCCGTATCTGCTGGAACGTATCGGCAATGGGGAGCTCAAACCCAGTGCCATCATTTCGCACCGCATGTCGCTGGCCGATGCCGCGCGCGGTTACGAAATTTTCGACAAGAAACAGGATGACTGCCGCAAGGTCGTACTGACGCCGTAGACGCTTGCAGCTACTGCCCCACGCCCCGAAAGTGGGGTCGGTGCAGTAGCTGCTGTGATGTGTCCTAGCCTGGTGGTATCCAGTCCCACGTAGTGACGACCTTAGGCGCTACTCCCGCTGCGAAGGCGAGATGCAGTCGGCCATTGCCGCCGGCCGCTGCCCCGCAACAACCCCTGCTGTACTCACCGCATTGCTGGATCATCCCCGTCATCAGTCCAGCGGTTTAGCGGGTACGAACGGCGATACAGGATCGCTGGCGGGAAATGTTTCTTCTACCGCCTCGTCCTGCAATGCATCCTGCTTGGCGTGCTCGTCCTGGGTTTTTTCTTGCGCGCTGTGGGATACGCGGCCGTCGATGCGATGCGTGGTCATGCCGATCTCCTGATCTGTGTTGATGCACCACACACTACGGCGCACCAACGATGGCAGAGGTGAATCCTGCCTTCGCATCGATACGACAAAGCCAACGCATACAGGTATGCACTTCAACGGTTGCTCGCCTGAACACCGGCGCGTCGCGTGCTGCACGCATCCGCCGATTGCGTACCAATCAAGTCTGCATAAGCGGCCACACACGCGCGACGGCGATCACCATCGCGGGACATGCACATCGCGATGGCGCAAGGGCAACTGCGACGCGGCTGCACGCGTGAGCAAGCGGTGACGCCAGCATCATTCACATCCATGCCCATCCAGGGTGTATGGTGCGCAGGCACCCGGGCTCCGGCGTGCCCTCACTCTACCTGGCCTTTTCCATCAAGACTCTCTGCGAACGCTGCGACGCCGTCTGTTGCCGGCTCACCGTCATGGTCGATCCATCCGACCGCATCCCACACCATCTGACCAGCGTGACGCCGGAAGGCTGGCACGTGATGGCGCGCGATGAGGAAGGCTGGTGCGTGGCCATCGACGCGGCACGCATGTGTTGCTCGATCTACGGCACGCGGCCGGCAATTTGCCGGCGTTTCGTCATGTCCGGCCCGTATTGCCGCGACGTGCGTGCTAGCTACGACGATCAACGCCGGCGGGGCATTCCCTTGACGCTGTACAACGCATGAGGATTCGCGATGAATAACTCCCGCCGCCAGTCGATGACCGTGAGCAATCAGCCGGGCAAGCCGCGCTTGGCCGAACAGCGCCTGGCCGCCGACCTGGAAGCGTTTCAGCAATCCGGCGGTGCGATCGAACGCCTGGGCGACACGCCGTTACGCCGTGACAAGAAGCGTGGCGCCGAGGGCGTTGCCACTGCGGTTGCCGCAAAACCCGCCGCCGAAACCGAATAAGACGCCACCCGCCGCTGCGCCGCACGACGTGGCAGCCCTGCGTTGACGAACGTGCAGTGCGGACGTCACTGGCGCGCTGCAGCTGGCTGCCGCCAGTAGCGGCACGCCAGCAAGTGCGCGGCGCCAGTTACAGCAGCTGTGCGCGGTCGATCGCGCCGAGCCGTTGCGCCAGTGAGGCCATCTCATTGGCCAGGTTGATCATGTTGCCGCCGGCCTGCGCCGCGATACCCATGATGCGTTGATACGCGTCCCAGAAGTCCGGTCCACGGCCATAGGCATCGTGGAACCCTTGCAGCTCCAAGACCAGCAGATCGGACACTTGCATGTCGGAGTGGTCCATTGTGTTACCTCGTTGGGGATTTCCCCGGCCCGCAGCGTATACCTGTTCAGCTTACAAAACCGGGGCAGTGGTGCGACAGCCGCCGTGAACCTGAATTGGTTACCCACACCAGGCCGCCTGAATGACGCCAGCCCAGGCGGATGAGACCTGCCCGCAACGGTGGCGCAAAGCGCCGAACGGCGCACATTCCCGTGTAAAATGCGCGGTCTTTGACCGGAACAATGGCGAAAGTTGCTCCACGGGCGCCCCTCTCGGGCCCGGCGTTCATTCGCCTGCTGGCACGCCTGAGCGACGCCCGCGTCGCCCAGTCCAACCATGCGCTGGCCGACCGGTTGAGCCAGTGGATCGACTGGACGCGCGCGGTGGCCGTCTCCAAGGCGCTGGACGGCAAGCTGCCCGACACCGCTGACCTGCCTGAGCCACGCCCACTGGATGCGCACGCGTGCGCACGCGTGCGTGCGGACCTGGCCACCAGCAGCGTGGCCGATCTGGATGCACTGGTCGCTCGCTTGCGGGCCGATACGCGCCGCGCTGCCGAATCGCAGCAAGCGCCCGCGCCGCCCGACTACGCCCCGTTCCGGCAGCACTACCTGGCCATGCAACGCGGCATGCGTACCGCCACCGGCGACCTGCGCGGACGGCTGCGCGACCTGCTGGCCCTGGTGTCGGCCGACATGGCACGGCTGGCCGAAGTGGACGCGGTGATGGAGCTGACCTTGAGTCCCCGCGAACAAGCCTTGTTGAACACCGTGCCGGGCCTGCTCGGGACGCATTTCGAACGCCTGCGCGACGCCGCGCATGCGCCTGGCTCAGCAGCCGACAGCGAGGCCGCGCCACGCGCGGTGTCCGATGGCTGGCTGGATATCTTCCGCAAGGACATGCAGAGCGTGTTGCTCGCCGAACTGGATGTTCGTTTTCACCCGATCGAAGGCCTGCTTGCAGCGCTTCGTACCCGCTAACTGGGACCTCATGTTCAGAACTCTCGTACACGTGTGTGTGTTTCTCATCGGCCTGCTGGCGGTTTGCTGGGTCGGCATCGGCTATCTGGGTTCCAACCCGCTGGGAGCCTGCGTTGCGGCGGTGATCGGCGCCTGCTACGTGGCCGGCGCAGTGGAGCTGTACCGCTATCGCCAGGCCACGGCCACGCTGGACACCGCGCTTGCCGCGGTGACCACGGCCCCCACCGCGCTGGATGCGTGGCTGGGGCAACTGCACCCCAGCCTGCGCAATGCGGTGCGCCTGCGCATCCAGGGCGCACGCGTGGCCTTGCCGGCGCCGGTGCTCACGCCGTACCTGGTGGGTCTGCTGGTGTTGCTCGGCATGCTCGGCACCCTGCTCGGCATGATGGCCACGCTCAAGGGCACCGGCGTTGCGCTGCAGAGCGCGACCGACCTGCAGGCCATTCGCGGCTCATTGGCCGCCCCGGTGGAAGGCCTGGCCTTCGCCTTCGGGACGTCCATCGCCGGCGTTGCCACCTCGGCCATGCTCGGCCTGTTGTCGGCGCTGTGCCGGCGCGAGCGCCTGCAGGCGGTACAGCGGCTGGACCTGAAGATCGCAGCCGAATTGCATCCGCATTCGGAAGCGCATCAGCGTGGCGAAGTGTTCAAGCTGCAGCAGCAACAAAGCGCCCTGATGCCCGCCCTGATCGATCGGCTGCAGGCGTTGATGACCAGCATCGAGCAGCAAAGCGTCGCCGCAGACGCGCGCCTGGCCACGCAGCAGGCCGAGTTCCACACCAGGACCGAAGCGGCGTATGCGCGGCTGGCCACCTCGATGGAGCAGTCGTTGCAGGCTGGCGTCGCCGCTAGCGCACGCGCGGTCGGCGCGGCCCTGCAACCGGCCATGGAGGCCACCATGGCCAGCATCGCGCGCGACACCGCCACCTTGCACGAGCGGCTGACCCAGGCGGTGCAGCAGCAACTGGACGGCATCAGCAGCGGCTTCGAACGCAGTGCCGGCAGTGCCGCCACGCACTGGGCCAGCGCGCTGGCCGCACAGGAGCAGGCGCAAGCCGCCCTCAACGCACAGGTGCAGGCCACGCTGGAGCAGATCACCCTGCAGACCACCGCGTTGCAGGAGGGTGTGGGCACGGCCGTGCAACAGCAATTGCTCGGCCTCAGCACGGGCTTTGAAGACAGCGCGCGCACCGCGGCCGAGCACTGGCAGGCCGCACTGGCTGCGCAGGAGCGCACGCAGCATGCGCTCAGCGAACAGCTGCAAACGGCCATGGCGCAGGCCGATCAACGCAGCGCCGCGCTGCAGGACAGCGTGGGCGTGGCCGTGCAACAGCAGCTGCATGCGCTCGAGGAGGGCATTGCACGCAGCAATGCCACCACCGCCGAGCACTGGACGGCGCTGCTGGCCGAACAACGCAGCGCCACCCAATCGATCGGCACGCAGGTGCAGGCCACGCTGGAACAGCTGGCCCTGCAAGCCGCCGCATTGCAGGACGGCGTCCGGCAGGCGGTGCAGCAACAACTGGAAGGCTTGACCACCGGCTTGGAGGCAAGCACCGCCGCCGCCGCGGCAGGCTGGACCTCGGCGGTTGCCGAACAGCAGCGTGCCAACCACGCACTCACCCAGGACCTGCAGCGCAGCCTGACCGCATTCGCCAGCACCTTCGACGCACGCTCCAGCGCACTGGTCGATGCGGTGTCCGCGCGCCTGGACCAGTCCAGCAACGAGGCGACCACTGCCTGGACACAGGCACTGGCGCAGCAGCAGCAGGCCGGCGCGGCATTGGCGAACGAGCACCAGCGCGCACTGGCCGCGGCAAGTGCCAGCTTTGAAACGCAGGCCGCCGCCCTGGTCGGCAGCCTGCAGCAGTCGCATGGCCAGTTGCAGGCCGCCCTGGAGGCACGCGACACCCAGCGCCTGGCGCTGTGGAGCGAACGCTTCACCAGCATGAGCGCGGCACTGGGCAGCCAGTGGGAACAGACTGGCGCACGCGTGGCGCAGCAGCAGCAGACCATCTGCGACACCCTGGCCAGCACGGCGAGCGAGTTGTCCACGCAGGCACAAGCGCAGGCCAGCGCCACCATCGGCGAAGTTTCGCGCCTGATGCAGATCGCCTCCGAAGCGCCCAAGGCCGCCGCCGACGTGGTGGCCGAACTGCGCCAGAACCTGTCCGAGAGCATGCTGCGCGACACCGCCATGCTGGAAGAACGCAGCCGCCTGTTGGCCACGCTGGAGACCTTGCTCAACGCGGTCAATCACGCCTCCACCGAACAACGCGACGCGGTGGATGCGCTGGTGACCACCTCGGCCGATCTGCTGCAGCGCGTGGGCAACCAGCTCACCGACCAGATCGGCAGCGAAACCGGCAAGCTCGGCGCGGTGGCTGCGCATGTCAGCGGCAGCGCGGTGGAAGTGGCCAGCCTGGGCGAAGCCTTCGGCATGGCGGTGCAAATGTTCAGCAGCGCTACCGGCGAACTCAACGAACGCCTGCAGCATGTCGCCAATGCACTGGATGCCTCGCTGACGCGCAGCGACGACCAGCTGGCCTATTACGTGGCGCAGGCGCGCGAGGTGGTGGACCTGAGCATGCTGTCGCAGAAGCAGATCATCGAGGAACTGCGCCAGCTCGACCGTGGCCGCAGCGATGACGCCGCCGCGGAGCCGGCATGAGCGACGAGATCGACATCGACGGCGAATCGGGTATTCCGATCTGGGCCGCGTTCGGCGACCTGATGTCGGTGCTGCTGGGCGCGTTCGTCTTGATCCTGGTCGGGGTGATCGGCGTGCAGCTGCAGCTGTCCAGCCGCCTGGACGAGGCGGTCAAGCAGCAGCAGGCCGAGGCGCAGCGCCGCAAGACGCTGGAGCAGGCGCTGGCCGCGCCGCTTGCGGCCGGCCGCGTGACCCTGGTCGATGGCCGCATCGGCATCCGCGGCAATGTGCTGTTTGCCTTCAACTCCGATGAACTGCAGCCGGAAGGCCGCGAGGTGTTGAAGTCGTTGGCTGCGCCGCTGGCGCAGTACCTGGCCGCGCGCGAGCAGATCCTGATGGTGAGCGGATTCACCGACGACCGCCCGGTGCTGGGCGGCAATCGTCGCTACGCCGACAACTGGGAGCTGTCTGCGCAACGCGCGCTGACCGTGACCCGCGCGTTGATCGCCGAAGGCGTGCCCGCTGCCTCGGTCTTCGCTGCCGCGTTCGGTTCACAGCAACCGGTGGATTCCAACGCCGACGAAGCGCGCCGGGCAAAGAACCGCCGGGTGGAGATCGCACCGATCGCACGTCCATCCAGCACGCGCCACGACGCGCCTGCGCCGGCCGCAGCGCCACCATGAGCAGGCAGGCAGCCTCTGCGCGCGCGCGCCTGCAACGCTGGCACGCCGAAGGTGCCGGCCAGGTGGATCCGGTGCGCTTCCACCTGATGCAGGCGCTGGCAGCGCGCGCAAAGGCCCAGGCCGACGCGGCGGTGCGTGCGGTGCTGGAAGACAGGCTCGCCGCGCTGGTCGATCAGTACGCCGCAGTGATCGAGCAGGCCGCCGCGCGTGCGACACCCCGCGCCGTCCCGCCCGCGCCCCAACGCAGCCGATTGGCTGCACTGAGCGACCAGCTCGCCAGCCACGCGGCGCTGATGGAAGTGGACAGCCGCAAGACCGCTGCCGCCGATGCACTCCCGTTTCCCGAGCTGCCGGCACTGGACGACTTCCGCCGCACCTGGACCACCGTGCGCACCGCCAGCCAGGTGCGGCAATCGCTGCAGGACGCGCCCAAGGACGCCGGCCCGCTCAATTCCAGCGTGCTGGTGCATCGCTGCATCAGCCTGATGCGCGAACGCTCGCCGGGATATCTGCAGCATTTCCTCGGGTATGTGGATGCCTTGTCGTGGCTGGAACAGATGCATACCGGCGGCGTGCTGGCGGATGAAACTGCGGCACCGATCGGCACTGCTGCAAGGAAGCGCAGCCGCAGCAGCACGGCAAAGCGGCGCAGCTGAGGTTGGCATTGCCGCCGGACGGCGGTGTCCGTACGCCGTTACAACCACAATCGCAATCACCTACTGCATGCATGACACGTGACAGGACGGTGTGCCGAATCAGCCACAAGCGCCCGGATCTGCGCGGGCAGTGACCATCACTGCAAGCACGCCACCCCAGTCGCTCGCCGCACGCCTGGTTGACGCAGTTCGACCGCTACGATGCCAACGCCCGCCTGCAGCAAGCACAGGGTCTGCAGGCATGGGACGTCGATGGCGCGCCGCCACTGTCATCGCATCGGCGGTGTAATCACCGGCGCATGCTCCTGCATCAGCGCGATCACCCAATCGATGAAGGCACGCACCTTCGTACTCACGCGCCGGTTGGGCGGGAACACGATCGACAATGGCATCGGCTCCAGATACCAGTCGGTGACTACCGGCACGAGCTCGCCGCGGCTCAGCGGCGCAAGCGCCATGTACTGCGGCAACCACAACGCCCATGCCGGCCAACCCGGGGGCGAGATAGGCATTGCCGTCGTCACAGGCCACCGCATCGCGGCCTTGCACCTGTATCTGCTCGCCATCGCGCTGCATGACCAGTGGCCACGGCACGCCATCGTCCCAGCGCATGAAGCCCACCGTGCGGTGCGCGGTGGCTTCCAGCTCGCGCGGATGCGCCGGTGTGCCCAGGCGTGCCAGATAACTCTGCGCCGCGTAGACGCCAGCCTGCAGGTCGCCCACATGGCGCGCCACCAGCGATGGGTCGATGCCGCCGCCACGTATCACGCAGTCGACGTGTTCGGCGATCAGATCGATCTGCCGGTCGTTGGCTCCCATATGCAACTGGATGTCGGGATAGCGCGCATGGAAGGCGGGCAGTGCGGGCATCAGAATCGGCCGGGCGAGCGGACTGGGCACATCCACCCGCAGCCGCCCGCGTGGCACGCGCGAGGCGTCGGGCAGGCTGATTTCCGCATCGTCCATGTCGGCCAGCAACCGCACCACCGGCGCGTAGTAGGCCGCGCCGTCGGCAGTGACCGCCACCCGACGCGTGGTGCGGTTGAGCAAGGTCACCCGCAGGCGCCTCCAGCTGCTGCACCAGTTGGGTTGGCGCGGCTCATCTGCAAGGTGTCGCCGCCCCTGCCGCTGGCCTGACCATGTCCGATCGGATACTGGCGTAGCTCGGGCCGCCACAAGCGTGGAGGTCAGCCGGCCGTGAGCGCGCTGGCCGCCGCGCAGTGGCGCACTGCTGCAGACGCCTGATCTGCGGGCGCCTCCGCGCGCGCAAGGCATAACCAGATGCTTATCGCCCTCTTCGCGCGACCAGGAAAATAGGCGGTCTTTGTCACATTTTTGCCCCAAAGTGGCGCGGCCGCACATTCTTCACGCATACGTCACCAATAAGCAACATTCACATGCGATAGCTGTTGTGCTCGCTAGACAGCGAGCCAACCGTCCCCTTCCAGCGCACGTTCGCTGAGCGTCGGCCTGCCCTCCAGCAGCCGGCGGTGGCTTCGTGCGTCCGATTGATTCCCAGGAGATTCACTCCCATGCGCTTACGGACCCTGTTTGTCGTTCTGCTGCTTGCCGCTGTCAGTGCCACCGCAAATGCCCAGGTTGTCACCCTCAACAAGGGCGGTTACACGCTGCGGTATGACTGCACCAACCGCACCGCGCTGCGCTACGAGTACGTGCTGCAGGCCGACACCGGCTCGGCCGCACGTCCGTCCAGCTTCAATCTGGATACCGAACTGCCCAGCGGCTGCGCCGGCCAGACCTCCACTGCCTCCTATGCCAGCGTGCGCACCGGCTACGACCGCGGCCATCTGGTGACCTCCAACCACATGGACTACAACGCGACCTACATCCGTCGCGCCAACCTCATGAGCAACATCGTGCCGCAGGTGGCCAGCTTCAATCAGGGCATCTGGGTGCGCGCCGAGAACGTGGCCGAGTGTTACCGCGACATCGCCAGCGTGCAGGTCTACGGCGGGGTGATCTACAGCGATACCAGCAACGACTACTTCCTGAGCAGCCACGGCATCCGCACGCCGGATTTCTTCTGGAAGACCATCATCACCGCCAACCCGGGCGGCGGCACCCGCGCCATCAGCTGGCTGATTCCCAATAGCGCCAATCTGGGCTCGCTGGACAGCTACATCGTCAGCATCGACGAACTCGAAGACCTGTACGGTGCCAGCACCATCGGCATCACCGCCCCGGCCGCGGTCAAGGCCATGTTGCCCGCCACCACCTGGCCGCAGCCGAGCAACTGCGACCTGGGCTGAGTTGCTTTACATCCACCTCGATGCACCCAGCCCGGCGTTTGTCGGGTTGGGTCACGCGGTGTCGCACGCCGCAAACCACGCGGCATACGGCGTGTTCCTGACCAGATGCCGATCGAGATCGGCGGCACCGTCGGTCCACCACACCGGCCCGCGTTCGCCCTGGGCGGCCTTGGCGGCGTCGACCTGGCGACGTGCCGCCGCCTGACTCTGCGCATCGTCATCGCGCGTGGCGGCCTTGACCGCATGCCGCGCATCCATCAGTGCGCCTACCAGCGCTACACGGATGGCTTCGCTCAGATGCGGATTGGCCGCGCGCCATCGCCTGCCACGCACGATGAGGTAGCGTCCGTCCGGCGTCCGCAGCGGTGCGTCGGTTCCGCTCATGGCGATGGCTGGTACCCGAGAGTCGGCACGTCGGCTCACCCAACCGGTGCGAAGCGTGGGCGCATGACACCGTCCACCTCGACCTGTTCGACGAACATCGCATACGGCCTCACCCACAGGCCAACGTCGCTGTCCATTGGCCGGTACAGCACCAACGGCTCCAGCGTTTCGCTGCTGCGTACGACGCCAAGTACGTCATAGCGGCCGCCCTTGAAGTGGCGATACTCGCCCAGCGCAATGGTCGGTAATGGCGGCAATGCTTGCATGGCATTCAACGCAATAAGGGCGGTGGAGTGTAGGCCGGCTGTCAGTTGCTGACGAGCCGGCGCTGCATTGCACGCCTGTCGTGGTGCGCCCGCAGCAAGCCGCACGCAGCGACGACAGGAAACAGCGTGCTGCCGTGCTGCGCGCCCGCGGCAATGTAGCTGCCGACGCCTGTGGGGCCGTTGGCGCAGGCCTTGCCCGCTTTCGGGCAAGGTCCATTGCCTACCTCCATGCGCCGCTGGATCGGTGACGCACGCGGCCTCGCAGCTGGCGACGCCGCGTTTCAACCACTGCCGGGCGAGGTGTCTTCGTCCTCGTCCCCATCGTGTTCGATGCCGTCGTCGTCATCGATTTCGCTGTCCTGCGCAGGCCCATCCTGCAGCAGGTCCTCGTTCTTGCCCGGCGCCTTGACGCCATTGGGCGGTGTTGGATCGTCGACGCCCCGATTGCCGTTCTGGCTGTTGCTCATGGTCAGCTCCTGCGGCAGAAAACCGCCCCATCACCTTCCTCCCGGCCATGTGATGCGCATGTGTGGCGCGTGCAGCCGATGCGACGCCTCTCCCAGCATCCGGACCCACCCCGCTTGAGGCCGGATGCTGCCGCATCGGCCTGCATCCGCGTCTTGCCTGGCTCCGTAGATAAGCAGACGCCTCCCAAGGAACTACCATGCCGAGCCTGATCTGCGATCTGGAAGATCTGCTCGCCTCCTGGAAGGCAGAGGCGCACACCTTCGACGCCTGCGACATGCCGGCTTCCGCGATTGTCACCGTCGCCTGTCTGCGTTGCTGGCCGAGCATACCGCCCAGGCCATACCCACTGCCGAGTGCATTGCAACCAGCCAGCAAAGCGCACTGCCCTAGCTGCGGGCGCATGCGCTGGCTACAGCACATCGCCCCCCTCACTCATCGCCCATTGCGCGCTCGCCCATCAACTCGCGCTCGCGCTTTTCCAGTTCCTCGGCATAGCGCTTGCGCACGAATCCTTCGGACAGCACGCCCAGTACCTTGCGCTCGCTGTCGATCACCGCCAGCTCATCGGCCTGGGTGGCATCGAACACCTTCATGATCGCCACGATGTCGGTCTGCGCCAGCAGCGCCGCATCGCGATGCCGGGCGTAGTCGCTGACCGGCGCGTCCAGCTGCACGTTGTCGGCATACAGCACTGCCAGCGGCACCACGCCGGCGTACTGGCCGTTGGCATCCTCCAGCACCACGCGCTGGGTCGACCCCAGCGGGAAACGGCGCCGGAACTCGGCAACGCTGATGTCGTGCGCGGTGTGGTTGGCATCCTTGCGCATCATCTTGCCGGCCGACAGATTGCGCACCCAGCCCACATCGCGGGCGCTGCGGATGTTTTCGCCGCGCAGATGCAGCCGCCAGGTGGAGAACGAATACCCAAACACCTGGCGTACCACGGTGTTGGCCACCAATACCGCCGCCATCACCGCGCTGGCCAGCACGAAGTCGTGGGTGCCCTCCAGGATCAGCATCGCCATGGTCATCGGCGCCCCGACGATCGCCGCCGCCAGCGCCGCCATGCCCACCAGCGATGCGCTGGTGGCATCCACTACCGCAGCGCCCATTAGCAGGTTGAGGCTCACCGCGAACAGGCTGCCGACCAACGAGCCCATGAACAAGGATGCGAAGAACAACCCGCCGCGGAACCCGAACCCCAGCGAGATGCCCGACGCAATGCACTTGAGTACCAACAGCGTGGCCAGCACCTGCAGGCTACTGCTGCTGGTCAGATCCAGGTGCAGCGCGCCGTGGCCCGAGGACAGCACCTGTGGCGAATACAGCGCCAGCGGAATCAGCAACAGGCCGCCGATGACCGGCCGCCCCCAGACCGGCAAGTTGATCCGTCCTACGCCGCGCTCGATCCCGGCCACCAGGCGCATCACTGCGATGCCGATCAACGCGCACACCAGACCGAGCGCGATATAGATCGCGTAGTCGCGCGGCTGCAACTGGTACGCCACCGCCGCCGGTAGCGAGTACGGCGCTGCGCCCAGCGCATTGGCCATGAACGCGCCGGCCAATGCCGCCGCCGCCACCGGTGCCAGCGCCGACGGCGTGTAGGCGCCGATCACGATCTCGAACGCATAGAACGCTCCGGCCAGCGGCGCGCCAAAGGCAGCGGCGATCGCGCCCGCCGCACCGGCTCCCACCAGCGTGCGCATGTCGGCGCGGCGCACCCGCAAGATCCGGCCCAGCTGCGAGCCTGCACCGGACCCCATCTGCGTGTACGTCGCCTCCAGCCCCACCGAGGCGCCGAAACCGTTGGACAGCAAGGTCTGCACCGCAACGATCAGGTTGTCGCGCATCGACATGCGCCCACCGTGCAATGCGTTGGCCTCCACCGCATCCACCAGCGGCCGTTTGCGCCGCCGCGCCAGCATCGTCACCACGCCCACCAGCAAGCCGCCCAGCGGCAGGACCAGCAGCTGCGTGGGCGTGATCGTGCTGGCCGTACTGAGCCGCGCGTCCGGACCAAGCCCATACAACCAGGCCTGCATGCCGTGCGCGATACCGGACTGCGCCACCATCAACGCCGCGGCGATCAACCCCACCACCGCCGCCAGGCCGATGAACCACAGGTCGTTGGCGCGGAGCTGCCGGCGCAGCCAGTCCAGCGGTCGGCGCGCCAGCGCGCTGGGCGGATGCGGTGTCTGCGTGGGGGCGTGGGAATGTGGCTGCATGACAGGAGTGATCGCCGGATCAGCGCATCGGCCACGCCGACGCCAGCTGCGGCGTTAGTGTGCACCCGCGTCGCTGACCCCAGGCAAGCTGCGTGCGATGCATCCGTGTACCGCCTGCTGCGCCAGTGACCGCCGTTACGGCAAGGCTCTTTGCCAGAGTGGTCATGGCCTCGCTGGTTCGCCAGGCTGTCGCCCGCCGGCCGGAGCGGTGCGACACACGACACGAAGCGCGGATGTTCAACCGGCTGCTGGCACTGTTGGTGATCGAAGGCGCCCTGCTGCTCGGCTGTAAGCGGATCTATTCCGGCTGGGGTCTACCGTTGTTCAAGCGGCGCATTCCCATCCGCCGTGCGCGTGCTGCACCACCTCCCCAGCCGCTTATCGCGCACACCTCACATCGCCACATTGAGTTGCGGAATCTTGGCGAATTCTTCGGCGATAAAATCCATGAACGCGATCGCGCGCCTGGGCACCAGCCGATTGGCCGCGTACACGATCTGCATCGGCGCCGGCGGTGGAGCGAAGTCGTCCAGCACGGTCAGCAGGTCGCCCGAGGCCAGGCCGTCCTGGTACAGCCAGGTAGGCCCCTGACCGATACCGAGTCCGGCGGTCACCGCCGCGCGTGTGGCCTCGGGCGAGTTCACCCTGAACCGACCAGACACCGGCACATCGGTGTCCTTGAAACGCCAACTCGCCCCGGTGGCGAGCAAGGTATACAACACGCAATCGTGATGGCGTAGATCCTCTGGCACGCTCGGCACCCCGCGCTTGTCCAGGTAGGCACGGCTGGCCACCATCACCCGTTTGAACGCACCGATGCGCCGTGCGCGTAAGGCACTGTTATCCAGGTGACCGATACGGATCGCAAGCTCCGCACCTTCGTCGAGCAGATTGACGTAGCGGTCACTGATCTGCAGATCCAGTTCCAGTGACGGATACCGCTGCAGAAAGGTCGGCACCAGTGGCAACACGTAGGTGTGCGACAGCGCCGTGGGGCACGCGACCCGCAACAGTCCGGACGGCTGCACATCATCACGCAGCGCCATCTCCGATTCGGCCACCGCATCCAGGATGCGGCGCACCTCGGCGTAATAGCGCTCACCCTCCGGCGTCAGCACCAGCTTGCGGGTGGAGCGATTGAGCAGCCGGGTCTGCAGATGCTCTTCCAGCGTCGCCACGTGGCGGCTGACATTGGGCTGCCCCAGGCCCAGGTCGCGGCCGGCGGCAGAAAAGCTGCCTGTCTCCACGGCGCGGGCAAAGCAAGTCATCAACAGAAACCGATCCATGCGCTCTCGATTCATGCGGCTGGTGCATGAAGGTTATGCAGCTGCGACCGCTTCTGGCAAGCAATACATGACGCGATGATGGCTCCACCAGCTGGCCCACCAACGTGGAAGGCCAGCCCCTCAAACAGGAGCACGCATGAACCGTCTCGCAGGCAAACGCACCCTCATCACCGGCGGCACCAGTGGCATCGGGCTGGAAACGGCCAAGCAGTTCCTCGCCGAAGGCGCACGCGTCATCGTCACCGGCGTGAACCCCGACTCCATCGCCAAGGCCAAGGACATCCTCGGTTCCGAAGTCCCCGTGCTGCGCGCCGATTCGGCCAGCGTCGCCGCCCAGCAGGAACTGGCCCGCGCGGTCGCCGACCACTACGGCCAGCTGGACGTGGCCTTCCTCAATGCCGGCGTCTCGGTCTGGATTCCGATCGAGAACTGGACCGAGCAGGCCTTCGACGCATCCTTCGCCACCAACGTCAAGGGACCGTACTTCCTGCTGCAGTCGCTGCTGCCAGTGCTGGCCAACCCGGCGTCGGTGGTGCTCAATACGTCCATCAGCGCCCACATCGGTGCGGCCAGCTCCTCGGTGTACAGCGCCACCAAGGCCGCCTTGTTGAACATGAGCAAGACCTTGTCGAGCGAGCTGCTTGACCGCGGCATCCGCATCAACGCGGTCAGCCCTGGCCCGGTGGAAACCCCGTTGTACGACAAGGCCGGCATTCCCGATGCCTATCGCGCACAGGTCAACGAGCAGATCATCGCCGGCATTCCGATGGGTCGCTTCGGCACCGCGGAAGAAATCGCCAAGGCCGTGCTGTACCTGGCCTCGGACGAGTCCCGCTGGACGGTGGGCTCGGAAATCGTGGTCGATGGCGGCCGCCTGCTGAACCGATGACCTCATCGCGCCGTCGACCATTGCGCCGGCAGCGCTCCATCCACCTCAACCGATCACTCACCGGAGGTGTCCAACCCGACACCTCCCGGCATCTCCAAGAGAACCCGAAATGACTACCACGTCCTCGCATGCTTCAACACCGAAGAGCGCCCTGATCCTGATCGAATATGTCAACGACTGGCTGGCACCCACGGGTGGAATCCACGGCCAATTCCAGGACCGCGAGCAGGTCGATCTTGCCATCGCCAACTCGAAGACGATGCTGGCCGAAGCCCGCCGCCGTGGCATGGACGTCATCCATGCCTCGCTCAAGTTCGAGCCAAGCTTCAAGGTGCTTGGCGAAGGGAAATACGGTCTGCGCAAGATGATGCGCGATTACGGCTCGTTCCTCGGTGAGCAGGCCGATTTCTTCCCCGGCTTCGAGCCTCAGGACGGCGAATACGTCATCCGCGAACGTGCCGGCGGCAGCAGCGTCTTCGTCTCGACCACGCTCGACAGCTACCTGCGCAACAACCGCATCTTCGATATCTATCTTGCGGGCTTTGCGCTCAGGCAGTGCGTCGAGTCATCGATGCGCAACGCCCACGACCTGGGCTACAACACCAACGTGATCTATGACGCGTCGGCCGCGTTCACTCGCGACCAGCAGACAGCGTTCTTGAACGAGATTGCGCCGTTCTACGCCAATGCCATCACCACTCAGGATTTCGTCAAGCAGGCTTGACCTGCATCCTGCACCGGAGAAGACCCGATGATCGGCATGATCGTGACACTGGCGATCAAACCGGATAGCGGCGAGGCATTCGAGCGCGCTTTCGGCGCGCAGGCCGCAGCCGTCCGTGCCAACGAGCCGGGAAACCATCTGTACGAACTGCTCAGGTCGCGCACGCGACCTGACAGTTACCTGCTGCTTGAGATCTACGAAGACCAGGCCGCACTTGCATCCCACCGCAACGCCTCGCACATGACGCACCATCGCCCGCTGACAGCCCCCTTCATTGCGGCCGAGCCAACCATCGAGGCCTTCGATGTCATCAGACATCCTGTCTGACCTCAGCGCGATGCGGCCCGCCATTCCAGTAAGAGCGGCTAACAAAACTACTGCGCAGCCGTCAGGCGGGCGCGGTCGGTGCTCGGAATCGGCATGTACCACGCGTACACTCCGGTTCCTGCGCGCCGCCTACACCCACCTGACGACTGCTCGCTACGTTCTGTTAGCCGCTCCAAGTCGTTGATCCCCTCGAGGTTCCCATGAACGAGACTCCGGATGACCGTACGGGGTTGCTCTACGCTATTGCGGCCAATGTCCTGTGGGGCGTACTGCCGCTATACCTCGCCCTGCTCAAGGGCGTGGATGCGCTGCAAGTTCTCTCGCATCGTGTTGTCTGGTCGTTGCTGGTGTTCGGTGCGCTTCTTGCGGCGTGGGGTCGGCTACGGCCACTCATCGCCGCGGCGCGTGGCCGAATTCTCGGCCTGCTGACGTTGAGCGCAGCGCTGATCGCGTTCAACTGGTTCGTGTTTATATGGTCGGCTGCTAACGGTCACCTGGTCGAGGTGAGCCTTGGCTACTTCATGATTCCGCTCGTCAATGTCGCGCTCGGCACCTTGCTGTTGAAGGAACGGCTGAGCCTCCCGCAGTCGGTGGCGATCGGCGTTGCGAGTGCAGGCGTTGCGATCCTTGCCATTAGCGGAGGTGGCCAACTGTGGATTTCGCTGACATTGGCATTGAGCTTCGGCTTCTATGGGCTGATACGCAAGATGACCGCGATCGATGCGCTTGGCGGGCTGATGGTGGAGACGGGACTTCTCGCCCCGCTCGCGATTGGCTTTCTTTTTTCCACCGGCATCACCGGCGACGGTGAATTCGGACGCAGTGGCCTCATCGATGCGCTGTTGATTCTCGCAGGACCAATTACCGCCTTGCCGTTACTCCTCTTCGCGGCGAGCGCAAAGCGGCTGCGCTACACGACGCTGGGGCTGCTTCAGTTCATCGCCCCCACGTTGCTTCTGCTGGAGGCAATCTTTGTCTACCGAGAACCCATCCGCCCCATCCAGCTCGCCACGTTCAGCCTGATCTGGATCGGCTGTGCGATGTATGTGTGGAGCAGCATCCTCTCGGCACGAGGTCTGAACGCACACGCCTGAGCAAACGCTGAGTACGCCTGTGCATGTCGGCAACATGCGCAGGATCAGATCGAAGGCACGATCGGCGACACCGCCGAGCAGCTCAGACGCCAGGCGTGCGGCACGTTTGAACGCCCCCACGTCCTGAGGCGTTCCTTACGGATGGACCAGCGGGTGCTGTGGAGCGCGCTGCTCTCCTAGACCCGGCTGGGGAGCGCTACGCTATTTGGACGCCTTGCGCTTGCCGCGATGGGCAGCGAGGAACAGTCCGACAGCCGACCGGCAACAGGATTGGATCTCCTTGCTGTCCTGGGCTTTGGACGCATCGAAACGCGCGACGATCAACAGGTCAGACCCCTTGAAAAGCGCGGCAAACAAGCGTGCGGACGTGAGAGGGTCGGGCACGTCGGTCTTTGTCGATGGTCACGCCATTGCACCCGATCTACGCGCCGATCTGGCAAGCCGCAACATGCCCGTGATCGATGGCCGCATCACCGGAATTGCCCGCCAAGGGAACCACGCTGCCACCATCAGCACCGATGCCGGCTCCGACGTTGCGGTCGACATCCTGTTTGCGCATCCACGCACCACGCCATCGGCAAGCCTGCATGAAGCGCTGGGCCTGGCCACCATCAACACGCCAACCGGCATCGCCCTCGAGGTCGACGCGCACTCAGCCCTGCGCGAGGTGGGTAAGCCCCTTGCCCAACTTGGCGTTGGGCTGGAAGGGTGCGTCCAAGGCCTTCAGGAATCGCCCAGGCTCCACCGTCGACGATGTCACCGTCAACTCGGCAGCCATGACGCTCTCGGCCTCGCGCATGACCGCATCACGCACAAAGGCCGAAAGCGGCACGCCACGCAAACCGCTGGCATCAGACAGTAGGCGGCATGGATGTCTGCGTTGAGTTGCGAAGCAGGTATTGCTTCGTAATGCAGCCCCCTGTCTGACTGAAGGGTCAGTGGCGATGCACTTCCCATCATCCTGCTATCGCACGGCCACGGACCCTCGCTCTATCTGCCGTCCAAGGACGGCTACGCGCCGCTTGCGGGCTTCTACGCAGAGCAGGGTTTCGTCGTGATCCAGCCAACGCATGCCAACTCCAAAGTTGCCGGGCTGCCCGCAGGCACTCCGGGCGCACCGTTGTTCCTGCGATCGCGCGCTACTGATTTGTCACTGGTGCTGGACCAGCTGCCGGACATCCAGGCACAGGTGCCACATCTGGCAGGTCGCCTGGACACGGGACGCATCGCGGTCGTAGGACATTCGCTTGGTGGCATGACCGCGAGCATGCTGCTTGGCGCAAGGATCCCCGACATCACTTCCCCGGCAAACACATCTCTCGATTTCTTCGAGCCTCGCCTGAAGGCAGGCGTCATCCTCGCCGGCCCCGGGCATGGCGATGGTCTCAGCGAGATGGCGGCACGCAACTACCCGGAGTTGCACCCTGACTTCACCTACATGAGGACACAGACCATGGTCGTGACGGGCGAACATGACGTTTCGCCCCATATGACTGTCCGAGGAGCCGATTGGCACGCCGATCCGTATCACCTGAGTCCAGGGGCCACGGCCCTGCTTACCTTGACCGGCGGGCGCCATGGACTGGGCGGGATCTCCGGCTTCGATGCGAAGGAAGCGGACGACGAGGATCCGGATCGGCTCGCAACTACACAGCGTATGACAGCGGCCTGGCTGCGCTCGGCGCTGTACGCGGGCGACGATACATGGCGCGCTGCCGCCGATGCGCTTGGTTCGGATGCACCAACGCTGGGCACCATCCAAACGAAGCGATCCGGTCCAAGCCCCATCCATGGATAGATCGATTGCTATCATCGGCCGTCGATCCTCGGCACGACGCGCCTGCGGCATTTTCTGCTGCCGCATCCTGCGCTCGTAGCGGCTGCCTGTTCGCTGGGCTGCGACCATCGACGCCAGCGCCAACCGCACTGGATCGGCCTCACACCCAGTGCAATTCCCGGAGCGGAACATTCAGAGATGAGCGACCCGATTGCCGAGGTGGTGGGCCTCCTCCAGCCCAGCGCGCCTTTCACCAAGCAAGTGAGTGCTGCCGGAGCCTGGCGGGTACGTCGGTCAGAGGCCGGACGCCCCTTCTATTGCGTTGTGTTGGAAGGCGGTTGCAGGCTGGAGGTCGAGGGCCGTGCCCTGCTCGAGCTCCAGGCTGGCGATTTCGTGCTGATACCGTCTGCGCGGCGGTTTGCGATGTCCAGCCTGGAACCGGTAGCCGCTGACGACATCGATCCGGCCACCATCGTCATTCGCGATGGCAGGGTGCGATTAGGCCAACAGCACGGAATGCCCGATTGGGAGGCCCTGCTTGGCTACTGCGTCTTTGGATCGCCAGATGCAGCGCTGCTGACTTCCCTGCTTCCGCAACTGATCCATGTGCGTGGCGAGCAGCGATTGTTGACACTGGTGCAACTGCTGCGCGATGAATCGCGCGCTGATCGGCCCGCGCGCGAATTGATACTGAAACACCTTCTTGAAGTGATCCTGCTCGAAGCCTTCCGCGCTGACACCGGAACCGATGCACCTCCGGGCCTCCTGCGCGGCTTGGCCGACGACCGGCTGGCCGTGGCACTGCGCAGCATGCATCAACACCCAGGGAAGGCGTGGACCGTTGCCCTGCTGGCCGACGTCGCCGCCCTTTCACGATCGGTGTTCTTCGAGCGGTTCAAGCGCGCATTGGGCGTTGCGCCGATGCACTACTTGCTGGCCTGGCGTATCGCTCTGGCCAAGAAACTATTGCAGGAAACGGATATCGGCATCGCGCAGTTGGCCGAGCGCCTGGGCTATGGCTCTGCAACCGCGTTCAGTGTCGCTTTCTCCCGCCATACCGGGATGTCGCCGACGCAGTATGCACAACGAAAGGCGTCAATCCTGCCAGGCTTTAATTTCCCGGGGTAGAGCGACGAGACGGCAGGATCTGTCCGGCGTCCACGTAGTCCTCGCCCCCGTGGTGCTCCCGCTCGGAGAGCTTCCATGTGAAGTAAGCAGAGAAACGAGCAGGTGAAACCTTGCCTGGCCGTCGATCCATGGACCAACGGTAGGCCACCCGGCTCATGGATCTCCCGCGATCGTATCCGCCCTGTAGGGCGATGCCCGTATTTTTCTAGCACACGTCCACCACGTCGAACGCCCTTGCTATCGCCCAAACTGATCAATTCAGGTTTGTTCCATCCTGCAAAGCGCACTGCCATGCGGCTCCAAGCGGATGACAGGCACGCGTTCTCATGCGTGCTCACCGGCTGCTGGTAGGCAGGTTCGTATCGTTCGGGCAACATAACAGGGTTAGGCCGCAACGATCCTGCGGCACCTTGCAGCAGGCGCTGCGCCCCCTGCCTGCAGAACAGACCGGGGGGTTCACACCACGCGGTAGGAGTCGGTCGTGCCATCTGAAATAGCGCTTGAGCCCACCCTGGACCTGTCCAGCTGTGCCAAGGAGCCCATCCATACGCCCGGTGCGATTCAGCCGCATGGATTGCTGCTCGTCATCGATCCAGCAAGCCTATCGGTCACCCAGCGCGCGGTGTCCGACTCCCGCATGCTGGACACCTATGGCGATCCATTGGGCTGTGCTGCTTCAACCGTCCTGGGTGCGGTGCTGGCGCCGTTCTCTTCGATGCTGGCCGCGCTCAGGCCTGGGGCCTCCACGCTGGTGGGGTTTTTGCCGCTCGGCGAGCATGGCACCCATACCGTGCTGGCGCATCGCTCCGAACGCGACCTGCTGGTTGAATTCGAAGCGCCCATTGCAGGCGAGTCGGATTCCCCCAACGACTTCTATCCAGCAATCCGTCGCTTCATCGAAGTGATCGAGGCCACCACCACCACCAGCGACCTGTGCCAGGTTGCAGCAACCCACATCCGTGAACTGACCGGCTTCGACCGGACATTGATCTACAAGTTCGATGGTGACTGGAATGGTGCCGTACTGGCCGAGGATCGTAACGAGGTCCTGCCCTCCTATCTGGATCTGCGCTTTCCCGAGTCAGACATTCCGGCACAGGCCCGCGAGCTCTATCGGCGCCATCGGATACGGCTGATTGCCAGCAATTGCTATGTTCCCGTCCCGCTGGTCGCAACCCCTGAGCAGGCGGCCACTGCACCGACCGACCTGAGCCTGACGGTGCTCCGGAGCGTGTCTCCGGTGCATCTGCAGTACATGCGCAACATGGGGACCGGTGCGTCGTTGTCGATCTCGGTGGTTTGCGACGGTCGCCTGTGGGGCCTGATTTCCTGCCATAACCACGACGCCAAACGTGTGCCCTACCCGGTACGCACAGCCTGCGAGTTCATCGGGCAGATCTTCTCGCTGCAGGTCTCCCAGCGCGAACGCGCGCTCAAGGTGGAGGAGCGGGTCAGGCGGCGTGCAATCCAGGTGCAGCTGCTGGGACGGATGGCGGGCGACGAGAACTTCATGGCTGCGCTGGGACGGCATCCACAAAGCCTGATGGCCCTGACCCAGTCCAGCGGGGTCGCCATCGTGCATCGCGATGCCTGCGTGCTGCTGGGCGACTGCCCGACACAGGCCCAGGTGCTGAAACTGGTGCAATGGCTGACGGCCCACCAGGGCAGCGAGGATCTGTTCCATACCGACCGGCTGCCGGCGCTGTGGCCGGAGGCCGATGCCTTCGCCGATGTGGCCAGCGGCGTCCTGTCGCTGTCGATCTCCCAGTTGCACGACAGCTTCGTGCTGTGGTTTCGCCCGGAGGTGGTGCGCACCGTGCGCTGGGGCGGTGATCCACGCAGCAAGGCCACCGGCCAGGTCCTGTCGCCGCGCATGTCGTTCGAGTCCTGGAAGGAGATCGTGCGCAAGCAGGCCTTGCCCTGGGACGAGGTAGACCGGGATGCGGCCATGGAATTGCGCGTGGCCATCGTGGACATCGTGTTGCGCAAGGCCGAGGAGATGGCCGAGCTCAACGAGCAGCTGGTGCGCAGCAACAAGGAGCTGGAGGCGTTTTCCTATTCGGTCAGCCACGACCTGCGTGCGCCGTTTCGGCACATCGTCGGCTATTCGGAGCTGCTCGGTGCCTCGGCGTCCGAGCGCTTGAACGACACCGAGCGCCGCTTTCTGGCAACGATCGCCGAATCGGCCAAGTCGGCGGGCGTGCTGGTGGATGACCTGTTGAGCTTTTCGCAGATGGGCCGTTCAACGCTGGGGCGCCTGCCCATCGACATGGGCGTGCTGGTCGAGGATGTGCGCCACACACTGGCCATGGAAGCCGGCGGCCGGTCGATCGACTGGCAGGTGGCCGATCTTCCCACGGTGGATGCCGACCCGACCATGCTGCGGCTGGTGTGGCAGAACCTGCTGGCCAACGCGATCAAGTTCACCCGCGACAGCGCCGCGGCCCGGATCGAGGTGGCGCACACCCGCACCGAGCACGAAGACATCTTCTCCGTCGGCGACAACGGATGCGGCTTCGACATGCGCTATGTCAACAAGCTGTTCGGCGTGTTTCAGCGCCTGCACCACTCCGACGAATATGAAGGCACCGGTATCGGGCTGGCCAACGTGCAGCGCATCGTCAATCGCCATGGCGGACGGACCTGGGCCGAGGGCGAGCTGGGCAAGGGCGCAACGTTTTACTTCACCATTCCGCATTCGACTGGAGACAGCGCGTGAGAGATCTTCGCCCTATCCTGCTTGTAGAGGACAATCCCAAGGATGCGGAGCTGACCATGGCAGCGCTGGCACGTTGCCAGCTTCTCAACGATGTGACCCATGTGCGCGACGGTGCCGAGGCACTGGACTACCTGCGCTGCGAGGGCGCCTATGCCGGGGCGCAGCATGGTGGCCCGGTGGTGGTGCTGCTGGATCTCAAGCTGCCGAAGGTCAACGGGCTGGAAGTGCTGGCCGAGGTCCGCGGCGACCCGGCGCTCAGCAGCACGCCGATCGTGATGCTGACCTCGTCGCGCGAAGAGCCGGACCTGATCAAGAGCTACCAGCTGGGCGTCAATGCCTTCGTGGTCAAGCCGGTGGATTTCAAGGAGTTCTTCGAAGCCATCCAGGGGCTGGGCATGTTCTGGGGCATCACCAACCAACCCCCGCCGCACCGTCCCATGTCACCAGGCAAGAGCTCATCGAATGACTGATGCAAACATGGACGCGCCCATTCGCGTCCTGATGCTGGAAGACAACGCGCTCGACGCCGAACTGATCAGCGCCCAGCTTGCCGCCGCACGGTTGCATGTGGCCATCACCCGGGTCTGGACCCGGGACGCATTCGTCGACGCGCTGGAGACACGACAGCACGACGTGATTCTGGCAGACCACGTACTGCCCGGCTTCGACGGTGACACCGCCCTGCAGCTGGCACATGCGCTGTTGCCGGAGATTCCTTTCATCTTCGTTTCCGGCACGCTCACCGAAGAACTGGCGGTGCAGGCGCTGACGCGCGGCGCGCGCGATTACGTGGTCAAGCAGCGCCTGCAACGTTTACCCGATGCCATCAAGCGCTGCATCAACGAGAGCCGCGAGCGCGCAAAGCTGCGCGCGGCCGAAAGCGAGCTGCAGGAAAGCCGCGTCCGCCTGCAACTGATCACCAATTCGCTGCCAGCTTTGATCGCTCACCTGGACGCCGATCACCACTATCAATTCGTCAACAGCGCCTACACCCACTGGCATGGTCTGGACGCGGACCGGTTGATCGGCATGCATGTGCGCGACATCGTAGGCGCGCCGTTCTTCGAGGAAATCGCCCCATTCCTGCGCCAGGCCGCGGCCGGCGAGCGGGTCCAGTTCGAGGCGCGCGTGCCGCGCAAGGAGGGCGGCTTCCGCTATGCCCTGGTCGATTGCGTGCCCGAAAGCTCGCAGGACGGACGGGTCAAGGGCTATTACTCGATGGTGCGCGACATCAGCGATCTCAAGCAGGCCGAGCTGTCGCTGCGCGAAGTCAACGAGTCCCTCGAACATCAGGTGGAAGAGCGTACAGCGGCCCTGCGCAGCAGCGAAAGTCGCCTGCAAACCTTGTTCGAGTCCAGCTTCCAGCATCAAAACCTGCTCACGCCTACCGGCCACATCATCGATTCCAATCGTGCTTCGCTGTCGGCGATCCTCGCTGACAAGGCGCAGGTCTTCGGCCTGCCGTACTGTGACGCGCCCTGGTTTTCGGAAACCCCCGACGTGCGCGACAGCGTCGTCGAGGCGATCGTCGCTGCAGCGGCAGGCCACGCATCGCGACACGAGTTCAACCTCAATCTGCCCACTGGCCGGCGCTCATTCGACTTCTCGTTCCGTCCCCTGCTCGATCACCAGGGAACGGTCACCGCAGTGGTGTCCGAAGCGGTGGAAACCACCGCACGCCGGCAGGCCGAGGAGGCGCTCAGGCAGAGTCAGAAGATCGAGGCAGTGGGCCAGCTGACCGGCGGGATCGCGCACGACTTCAACAACATCCTGACCGTGATCGCCGGCAACGTCGAGCATGCCAAGATGTATATCGACCGCATGGACGATTCCGCCACGCCCTCACGTGCGATGGACAACGCGCTGAAAGGCGTCATGCGCGCCTCCTCGCTGACCCAGCGCCTGCTGGCCTTCGCCCGCAAGCAACCACTCAACAGCCAGGCGATAGACCTCAACGAGCAGCTGCTGGGGATGCAGGACATGCTCCAGCGGACGCTGGGCGAATTGGTGCAGCTGGAAATCGTCACCGCACCGGACGTATGGTGCGTAGAGCTCGACCCGAGCCAGGTGGAGGCGTCGGTGCTGAACCTGGCCGTCAACGCGCGTGATGCCATGCCCGATGGCGGACAGCTGACGATCGAGGTGGGAAACGGACACCTGGAACACGACTACATCACGCCGCTGACGGATGTACCGCCGGGCCGCTATGTCATGCTGCGAATCCGCGACACCGGCCATGGCATGCCCGAGGACGTGAAGTCGCGTGTCTTCGAGCCGTTTTTTACCACCAAGGAGGTCGGACGAGGCACCGGGCTGGGGCTGTCCATGGTCTATGGCTTCGTGAAACAGTCCGGCGGCCATGTGCTGATCGAGTCGGCGCCCAGTGACGGGACCTTGATCACGCTGCTTTTTCCCCGCTCGCCGCTGCCGTTGCCGCGCGTGCAGGTCGATGGAAACAGCCAGCCCACCCGCTACCGTGTCAACGAGGAAACGGTGTTGGTGGCCGAGGACAACGACGATGTGCGCGCCTACACCGTCGGGGCGCTACGCCAGCTGGGTTACAAGGTGCTGGAAGCGCACGATGGCGACTCGGCGATGCGTCTGCTCGAACGGCGTGACGTCAAGGTTGACCTGCTGCTCTCTGACATCGTCATGCCGGGCATGAATGGCTGGGAGCTTGCGCGCAGGGCGAAGGCCCATCTGCCTGGGCTGCGCATCCTTTTCGCCTCGGGCTATCCCCGAGATTTCAGTGCCAGGGATGTATCCCGGAGCGATGCCGGCATTCTGGTCAAGCCGTTTACACGCAGCGACCTGGAACGCGCGGTGCGATTGAGCATCGACGGCGCAGGGGCCTAGCATAGTGGCGAGCGTGTCTCAGCCGTTGCATTGAACAGGCAAGAGCCAAGCGTCGCTGTCGACAAGCGATGCTGTGGCGCCAGTCAGGCATGCAGCTGCCATCGCGGCGGTGATTCTTTGATGGCTGACCTCGATGGCGGTCGACAGCATCTGGTCGTCCGGACATTGGCCTGCCGGCCTTGCACACATCAGGCCAAGGGCGCCCGGACACAGCGTGCAGCATGTTGTTGCCACATTGAACGCCGCAGCGAACTGGCCAGGAGCGTGGTCAGAATAAGAGAACAGCCAAGCGCACCTGCATCTAGGAAGCATGAAGCGGATGGTTCGCCGGTAGCCACTGCATTGCTAGCGACGATCGTGCCTCATCACACAGGCATTCGTGGCCGAACCAGAATAATGGCCTCCACGTTTGGTCGTCCGGCCGTACCGGCGACCCCCAACCCGCCATTCCACGGAGGCATCCATGCAGGGCTCGGCTCCGCAACGTCCCGCCATTCGCCAGCGCATCCTGCCGCAGGTGTTCATCCCGACCGCGACGATCGTGATCGCCCTGCTGGCACTGGCGGCCTTTGCGCCGACAGTCGCTACCCGCTGGTTCACTGCGGCCAAGACCTGGGCCGCCAACGATGCCGGCTGGTTCACCATCCTGGCGGTCGCCGGATTCCTGGTGTTCGTGGTCGCAGTTGCGGTAAGCAGCTATGGCCGCATCAAGCTGGGGCCGGACCACAGTACAGCGGATTACAACTATGGTCATGGTTTGCGATGCTGTTCGCTGCAGGCATGGGCATCGGGCTGATGTTCTTCGGCGTCGCCGAACCCATCATGCATTACGCCACTCCGCCGATCGGCGCGCCGGAATCGGCGGCCGCGGCGCGTCAGGCGATGCGTATCACGTTCTTCCATTGGGGCATCCATGCCTGGGCGATCTATGCTGTCGTCGCACTTTCCCTGGCCTACTTCGCGTATCGGCACAACCTGCCGCTGCGCGTGCGATCTGCGCTCTATCCGCTGATCGGAGATCGCATCCACGGCCCGCTCGGACACGCAGTGGATACGTTCGCCGCGCTGGGGACCATCTTCGGCCTGGCCACCTCGCTCGGCCTGGGGGTCATGCAGATCAATGCCGGCCTGAACTACCTTTTCGGCCTGGAGGTCAGCACGCTTGTCCAGGTCTGCCTGATCACGCTCATTACCCTGGTAGCAACCGGCTCGGTGGTTGCGGGATTGGACAGCGGGGTAAGGCGGTTGTCGGAAATCAACATGATCCTGGCAGCGGCATTGCTTGCATTCGTTCTGATCTGGGGGCCGACGGTTCACCTGATGCAGGCATTTGTCCAGAACACCGGCATGTACGTGTCCAACCTCTTCTCCATGACGTTCAACTTGTACGCCTACGAGCCCACCGGATGGCTCGGCGGATGGACGCTGTTTTACTGGGGCTGGTGGATCGCCTGGTCGCCTTTTGTCGGCATGTTCATCGCAAGATCGGCACCGCGCTGCGGCGATCGCAGAGCCAGCGCATCGGTCGACAACAGGCACCCGACGGGACATCCTACGCACCGCGCAAAATGCCGGTGCGGGATAAGGCCGGCAGAGTGAAACGCAAGAAGATGTTCGCCAAGCTGCGGCAAACCAAGTTCCTCAAGGTGAGCGCCAGTCCCAACGAGGTGAGCGTGGGATTCATGGGGCGTGTGTCCCGTATCGCACGTGTGCACCAAGACGGCTTAAGCGAAAGAGTGCGGCCTAGAGGTCCAAGGGCACATTACGAACGGCGCGTGCTGTTGGGGCTCACCGAGCCAGACCGGTACCTCATCCGAAACCAGCTCTTGAATCACCTACAATAATGTACTTCTAGTTCTTTATATTTATATTATATTAAATTCAATAAATGCCCAGGGCGCTGTTCTCGCTCGGACCAGCAACGAATATCTGATGAATGCAATTTTCATACTTACATCCTTTCCGCCAACCGTGCACCTACCATTGGGGCAACGGCCAACAACAATTACGTCAATTATATTGGCAGTACAAGACTGCTTACCTGGCGTAGAAACACAGCGCATGCGGTAGCGCCTCCCACAAGCAGCACCGTTATCCCATATATCACCCGAAACTGTCACGACCTGGTAGTTCATGCTGCTGACTGTATCTTCAGATATATTGCAACCCTGAACAAATTCAGCAGGACGAGAAGCGTTATTTCCATAAAAACTAATGGCGGCAACGTCTGCAAATGCGGCCGAAGAAATGAGCAGGCCTACTGCCAAGACGCTAGCCCCAAGCATATTTTTGTGTTTCATAAGTGCTCCCATGAGAACATAAACTGTCTCAGGTCGCGCATTTCAGCCACATCAAATATGCGAAGATCTGTTGCCGCTTACGATTTAAAGTAGCTATCAATTTTTTGTAGAACGAGACCCGACAAGTCGCTGCCTGCAAACTTCCTGAGGTGGCACGAGATCATTGCGTACCGTTCGACGCAATCATCTGATGACCTCTTTCACCGCGGTTGACCTGTCAAGGCTCCAAGCGCCCGACCTAATTGAGCCGCTGGACTTCGAGACAATTTTTAGCGAGGCGCTTGCCCAATTTCAGAAGCTGATGCCGGAGTTCTCCGCGCTCACCGAAGCCGACCCGGTCTACAAGCTCGTGCAGCTATTCGCGGCTCGCGAGCTGCTGCTTCGCCAACGTGCCAACGACAAAGCGCAACAGACCATGCTGGCCTTCGCCACCGGCAACAACCTCGATCACCTTGGCGCCTTATTCGGCGTCGCGCGCCTGGTGCTCGATCCGGGCCGACCGGAGAACGGCATTGCACCGACCTATGAGTCGGACGTGGACTTCCGCCGCCGGATCCAGCTGGCGCCGGAGGGCTTCAGCGTTGCCGGCCCCGAGGGCGCCTACATCTATCACGCGCTCAGTGCGGCGGCCGATGTCATGGACGCCAGCGCCACCAGCCCCGCGCCTGGCCAAGTCCTGGTCACGGTCCAGTCGCGCACCGGCGATGGCACTGCTCCCCAGGCGTTGCTGGATGAAGTCGCGGCGATCCTCACCAACGACGACGTGCGCCCGCTGACCGACAATGTTGCGGTCCAGAGCGCCCAGATCGTCCCGTATGCCATTCGTGGGCGCGTCTACACCTACGCTGGCCCAGACTCGGCAGTGGTCATGCGCGAGGCGCTACGCAGCCTGCAGGCGTATCTGGACGAAGCTCACCGCATCGGCCGTGACGTGCCCGAATCAGCGATCAAGGCCATGTTGTTCGTCGCTGGCGTGCAGCGCGTTGAGCTGGACTCGCCTGCTGCCGACATCCGGATCAGCCGCACGCAGGCTGCGTACTGCACCTCGATCGACATCGTGCACGCCGGCATCGATGAGTAACTCCCCGCTGCCGCCCAACGCTACGCCGATGGAGCGCGCCCTGACCGCAGTCACCGAGCGCCTGGAAGCGATCCCGCTGCCATATCCGGACCTGTGGAATCCGGACACCTGCCCGGCCGGCCATCTGCCGTGGCTGGCGTGGACGCTGTCGGTAGACGACTGGAAGGCCGACTGGAGCGATGCGGTCAAGCGCTCGCGCCTGCGTAGCGCCATGGCAATCCAGCGTCGCAAGGGCACCGCCAACAGCGTCCGCATGGTGGTCGCCTCATTCGGGGGTGCGGTAACCATCCGCGAGTGGTGGCAGCAGCAGCCACGCGGCCAGCCGCACACCTTCGAGCTGACGCTCACGCTCAACGGGTCCGATGGGCGAGCTGCGAGCGCTCGGTTTGTCGATGAGGTCATCGCCGAGGTCGAGCGCACCAAGCCCGTTCGCTCGCATTTCGGCTTCGTGCAGGGGCTGCAAGCCACCGGCAACGTCTCGCTGGTCACCGGTATTCGCATCATCAACTACCGCCGTCTGTCGATGACGGCGCAGGGGTAAACCATGGCACTGCAATTGGTCCTCACCACCGCTGGCCGCGCGGCGCTGATCAACGCCGAGAAGAACGGTACCAACGCTGTCAAGGTGGCCAGCATCGGTTTTACTGCGGCGGCATTCGCTGCAGCGGAAGACCTGAAGACCGTCCCCGGTCAGCACCTGGAGCTCTCCAGTATCTCGGGCGGCACGACGTCGTCCACCACCATCCACGTCACAGTCAGCGACACCAGCCGGGCGAGCTATGAGGTACGCGGGTTTGGGTTGTACCTGGATAACGGCACGCTGCTGGGTAGCTACTCCCAGCCGGATCTGATCATGGAGAAGGCCGCCGCGTCGGACCTGCTCATGTCGGCCGATATCCTGTTTTCCGGCGTTACCGTGTCTTCGGTGACGTTTGGCGATGCCAACTTCACCAACCCGGCCGCGACCACCGAGAAGGAAGGCATTGTCGAACTTGCCACGCGCTTAGAAGCAATTGCAGGTGTAGACCCACAACGAGCCGTCACACCGGACGCATTGAAAGCCGCGATCGATAGCCGCAGTGGCCGTGCGAGGTTCGAGGCATCTGGCAACTTTGTTGTGCCGGCAGGCGTGACTGCGATCTACGTCAGCGCTTGCGCCGCAGGCGGTGGTGGTGGCGGCGGTGGAACCCGTGCCGAGAAGTCGAACGGGTCCGGGACGTACACAGCGACTGGCGGCGGTGGTGGCGGCGCTGGACGGTCGATTCAGCGAGTGCGCTTTGCAGTCACGCCAGGGAGCACGCTTCCGATTGTCATCGGTGCCGGCGGAGCAGCTGGCGCAGGCTCGCGCACAGACGGCGCCTCTGGCGCTGCCGGCGGCGCTGGCGGCGCCACGGTCATCGGCGGCCTGGTGTCGTTGTCTGGAGGCCAGGGCGGCGGCGGTGGGTTCACCGGCGCCAACCAGGTGGGAGGCGCTGCTGGCGGAGATGGCTACCCGGCCGGCGGTGACTCGGCATCTATTGCTGCAGTTTCTCCCTACGGCCCAGCAGGAACCGGAGGCTCGTGCCCCTTCGGCGGCGGCGGGCCTGGAGGTCGCAGTGCAGGCGACACCACTTCGGCCAGTCGTAGAGGCTTCGGCTTTGGCGCTGGGGGCGGCGGCGTGTCCAATGGCGCCGCCGCCGCAACGTTCGGCAAGGATGGGGCCACTGGGTGCCCCGGCTTCGTTTTTATTGAGTGGTGCTGAGATGACGATTGGACGTTACGCGATGATCCAACGCGGGACCGACGTGGTGGTCAACATCATCGTTTCCGACAGCGGCTTCACCATTGATGGTTTCGAGTTCCGCGCACTCCAAGACAAGACCGTGTGCGAGCCTGGCATGTACTTCAATCGCGGCGATGGGCTGTATTACTTCGATGCGAAGTTCACCCCGCGCGAGTTGATTGCACCGGAATCCCCTGAGAATTTGTAGCACCGCTGCGCTGCGTAGATCGCGCAGCTACAGCACAACTGCAGTGTCATGCTGCACGCGCGCGACGACCATGACTGCATGGGCAACGCATCCTCCGCACTGAGTAACGCCATTCGCCTCGGCACCGTCGCCGAGGTGAATCTAACCACTGCGCGATGCCGGGTGCAGGTCGGCGAGATGCTGACCGACTATCTGCCCTGGGTGGTCACCCTGGCCGGCACCACCATCATCTGGTCGGCGCCGGCGATCGGCGAACAAGTCGTGGTGCTGTCGCCGGCTGGCGACCTAGCCGATGGCGTAGTGCTACGGGGCTTGTACTCCGACCAATTCGCAGCGCCTGCGGCGTCCGACACGCTCCACGTGCTGCGCTTCGCTGATGGTGCGCAGATCCAGTACGACACCGACGCGCATGCGCTGCAGGCCACCCTACCCAGCGGCGGCACCGCGTCCATTACTGCCGATGGCGGCATCACGCTCAATGGCCCGCTGACCGTCAACGGCAAGACGATGCTCAATGGTGACGCCACCATTACCGGTACCGCGAAGGCGACCACCGATGTCATCGGCGGCGGGATCAGCCTCAAGAACCACAAGACCACCGGCGTGACGGCGGGCAGCGCACTCAGCGATGGTCCGCAGTGATCGGCGTCGATGCCGCCACCGGCCGTGTGATCGAGGGCGAGCAGCACCTGGCCCAATCGATCGCCTGCATCCTCACCACGCCTATCGGCACGCGCGAACAGCGCCGCGACTTCGGCTCGCTGCTGCCCGAGCTGATCGACCAGCCGTCCAATGGGGCGACCCGCACGCTGCTCTACGGCGCCACCGCCACCGCGCTGATGCGCTGGGAACCGCGCCTGCGCCTGACCCGCGTCGACCTGGTCATCGGTGATACGCCCGGCAGCTTCGTGCTGACGATCGAAGGCGAACGCACCGACGTTGCTCCCGCCAATGCGCGACTGCGCATGACCATCCCGCTTCGCTTCCGCTCGTCCTGATCGAGGAACCTATGTCTACTGCCTACCACCACGGCGTTCGCGTCATCGAAGTCAGCGCAGGTGCGCGCGTCATCCGCACCGTTTCCACCGCCATCGTCGGCTTGGTCGCTACGGCCTCCGATGCGGACGAGGCGGTCTTTCCGCTCAACAAGGCCGTGCTGGTCACCAACGTGCTGGCTGCGATTGCCAGTGCCGGCACCAAGGGCACCTTGCGCGATACCCTGCAGGGCATCGCCGACCAGACCAATCCTGTGACCGTGGTCGTGCGTGTGGCCGAAGGCGCAGACGCGGACAACACCTCGTCCAACGTCATCGGCGAGGCCAAGTCCAGCGGCTACACCGGCCTGTATGCGCTACTCGCCGCGCAGGCACAGCTGGGTGTGCGTCCCCGCATCCTGGGCGCACCTGGTCTGGACACACTGCCGGTGGCCAAGGACTCCAATCTCAACGGAGCCTGCACCATGTCCTACGACGCTCAAGAAGCGCCGGCCGCAGCCGCGCGCCAGATCGCCCACTATTTCGGCCTGATCGCCGACACCCTCGACTGGAACCACACCGCCTGGCTCGCCCTGCAGGCGAAGCTGCAGGCCGGCGGCAAGGCGCCTGAAGCGCTGACCCTGGCCGACGTTGCTATGGCCATTGCAACCATCAACGCCGACCAGGCCGAGGTGCGCCAATGAGCCGCCGCGCCCTGATCAAGACCCACCGCATCGCGCCTGGCGTCTACTTGAGCTTGCAGGCCCGCAGCCAGGACGTGCTCGCCGAGCTGTATGCAGATGGGCTGCACGACCGGGCGCCGGTGATGTTCGCCTGCAGTGCAATCGAAAGACCTGCCGACGTATTCCTCGTCGATGACGGCACCGGCCTGGTCATCGGTTCGATGCACGTAGTGATGCCCGGAGCCGATGCTGCCTCGCTGAGCGAATGGATGATTGCCCGCCTGCCTGTCCCGGAGGTGGCCTGATGGACGCAGCCAGTCCAATCACCCAGCTGCCGGAGGGCGCTGACTACTCGATCAGCGAAGAAGAACAGTTCCGGCTCTGGCGCGCCTATCACGCGGCCGCTTTGCTCGCCGCGCTGACCAACGATGTGGCGATCGAGGCAGGCATCAACCACGACGGACCAGCGGCAGTAGCCGAGTACATCCGCCACGAGCTGCTCGATGTCCTCAATGGCGCGCAGCACTTGCGCGAACCCGACCCAAGCATTCCGCCATCTGGCGCTGACCTGATCTGACCCCGCAACAGCGGGCCGGCGGGCGGTGCTGCAACACCGCCCCAAGGCCCTCCACCACCGCAACTCAGGAGAGTCGATATGCAACAGCAAACTGGAACACGTCCAGCCACGGCAGCACGCCCGCTGGCTTTGGGCACCGGACCCGACGCGGAGGCTAGCACGCCGACCGTCGTCGCCTACGATCGTGGCATGGGCGACTGCTCGGCCACCATCACCCTGCACGTGACGCATGGTTCCGTGGTGGTCACTGCATCGTTGAACATGGGGCCCTTGCGTGAGGCCCGTCAGTCCTGGGAGCGGCGTCGCGGCTCCGGCGGCGGCTGGAAGCTCATAGAAGGCCCCCGCCTGTGGACGGCTGCAGAGGACTCGATCAGCACGGAGCTGGCCGAGTTCATGGATGGCTTGGACTTCCCCTTCGACCTGGCCAACATGCTGCCCCGCCGTCCGACTGCGGCGGCTGCCGCCGCAGTGGCACAGGCTGCACGCGAGGTGGCCAATGGCTGAGCTGCTCGCGCTCGCGATGGTGTTTGCGCCGGCGATCGGTGGCGCCCTGGTCTACAGGCTGTGGACGACCCGCCGCCCACGCCTTACTCGGACCGGACTGGCTGTTGGCCAGGTGCCACAGCGTCGCCGCGGCCGCAGCCGTATGGCAGTCCGCCGGGAGGCCATCCATGGCTAAGTCCGTCATCTTTCTTGGCCCGCAAGGCACGGGAAAATCGCTCAATGCCGATGCTCTGCGCCAAGTGCTGGGCCTGCGGGAGGTGATCGAGCTGGACGACATCCTGCACACCTTCCGCGCTGATCGCCTTGAACCCGTGGGGCAGCTGATGCTGACCTGCAACGAACAGCAGGCGCAGACCTGGTCAGTGCGCTGGGGTCTTCGCGTCCTTCGTGTCGAAGAAGCCCGCATCCAGCTCGGCTCCGCATGGAGGACGCATCCATGAACCTGCAGCGCGTGATCGAGATTGCTCGCGCCGCCGCGCGCATGGGAGGGCCTGGCCCCTTGTCCACCGGCGAGGCGCTCACTGCCGCTCTGGTGCTAAACCGTGCCGATTGGCTGGCCGAGATGGACTACACCATCGCCCAGGCGTTGGACCGGATCGATCCAGACACCGTGCAACATCTTCGGGAGGCTGAGCGCGTGCTGCGCTTGGAGGTGCCGTGACACAACGCCAGATTGACCACGACAGTCCTCTGCCGCCCTGCAAGAACGGCCACTTGGCTCGCCATATGCTCGACGCCCGCCGCCCCGAGGCGGGCGGCGGGCACTTCATTGAGTGCGTGTGTGGGCGGACACAGAAGCACCCCAGCTTCGAGTTGGCCATGACCGAATGGCGGCGTGCTCATCGCATCCGCGCGCCCCGTCAGCCACAGCCCAGCGCCCAGAACGTCGTGCAGCTCGGCCTGCGCTTCACCGGTGCGCGCCAGCGATGATCGATGGCGCAAATATGGAGGGGTTTCGCAGGGCTTGCGAAGCGCGCCACTGGCTTCGGCAGGGCTACGTGGATGCAGCCAAGGTGCGAGAGCTACGGCTCCGAATCGCGGCCCAGCGCGGCTACGCCGCAGCTGACATGCTCGTGGAGGCAATGCGCGAGCAATGGCGGCACAGGCGGGAGTGGATGAAGGAGCAAGATGCATGAGCGGAGGTGTACTGACATTTGAGGATCTTCGGCGCCTATGCGCGCCAGCTGGCCCCTCCCCTCGTACAGCTACCGTAGTGCGTTGGGCCAACGATCAGGGCATCCGTTACAAGTACGACGGTCGAGGTGGGATCTGGACAACGCTAGATGCGCTCAATGCCGCCCTTGGGTTGCAGCACGAAAATGACACCGAGATGGATACAGAACAGGAGCTGATGTAATGGCACGAGGCCGCAAGCGCAAATTTAATCCGCTCATACCGGCACACATTGACCAGGCCGCGCTCCCGCGCGGACTGTATTGGGAGGATGGCCGGTGGTACGTCGTCGAGCCGCATCCAGAAGGCGGTGCCACACGAAAGCAAACCGTGGCGTACGCTGGAGCTCGTCTATCGGAATTGCATGGAATCGTTGAGGAACGTGCAGGTAGGGGCACGCGCGGCACGTTGCGCTATCTCTTCGATCGCTTTCACGAGTCGTTGGAGTTCAAGGAACTGACAACCGACACGCAAGATGACTACCAGCGTTATGCCGACTCCATTGCCAACTATCTCCGCAAAGATGGATCGAAGTTGGGTTCGGTGCAGGTTGATCGCATCACCACGCCTGTGGTGCAGCGACTCGTAGAAGTCTTCGCGATGGGGCGGCCAGCCAACCGTTTCCAACCCGCGCTTCCAGCAACGCCTAGTAAGGCAAATCACCTTCACCGCTATTTACGTCGCACACTCGCGTGGGGCGTGCGCGTCGGCCTATGCAGATCGAATCCAGCCATCGGCGTGAGGCAAGCACGCGAAGCAAAGAAACACCGAATGCCGACGCCGGCCGCGTTCGACAAGGTGCTGACCTTCGCAAGAGAGCGCGGCTCCCTTCCGCCGCATACAAAAGGCAGCTGCCCGAGCTATCTCGCGCCAGTCATGGTGCTCGCGTATAGCGCGCGCCTACGCGGCATCGAGGTGTGCACACTCAACGACACACATAAGCAGCCAACAGGCATCCATGCGCAACGGCGCAAGGGATCACGCGACACGCTTACCGAGTGGGATCCAGAGATGATCGAAGCGTGGGATTTCCTCGTAGCACGACGAACCGCCATATGGACCAAGAACGGTCGAAATTTTGCAGTCCCGATCAAGGCTGAGGATCGGCGCCTACTTGTTGAACAGACCGGTAATCCGATGGCTAAGTCATCGCTTGATAGCGCCTGGCAGCGATTCATCACGCTCGCAATGAAAGACGGGATCATTTCAAAGCAGGAGCGCTTTTTGCTGCACGGCCTCAAGCATCGCGGCATTACCGATACAGTGGGTAACCGCGGCGACAAACAAGACGCTGCAGGGCACGCGACGCCAGAGATGACCGGCCGCTATGACCACGCGCTGCCGGTGGTAAAACCGCCAAAGCGCAGCTAATTTTTCCGGCAATTTTCCCGGTGGCATCAATTCAGAGCGTTTGGCATGAGCTAAGCGCTTGATTTTATGGTGGCCCACCATGAACCACATTTGACCACTAAATGACTGTAATTACAGAAGATTAATTCACACTAGCAGAATTCTTACTCACAATCTTACTCACTTCAGCGATATTGCTTGAAGGTTCCTCGACATGGCAGAAAGAAGTAGTCTGAGAGCAAGTAGCAGCCCAGTAAGCCTTGCTCTATGTCCTTAGCTTTCCAGACACGCAGCACATTCAGTCAAGCACGTAGCTTGGTCGCCAAGGGACTGTCTGACGCTCTCGAGGACAGCAAAGATGATCAGTTCTCTGAACTCCATGACGCTATCGCAGATCGCGTAGCTTATGGCCAAAATTGCCTAGAAAAGGCGGAGAAGGATTTTGAAGCCGGCGACGCTGACGCCGCCTGGCTCTCCTTGATCAGAGCGAGCATCGAGATGGGCGCCGTGGACGCACTCTTGCAGGCCGTGTGGATAACGCCCAGAGCGCTGGCTGCGAGGAAGGGGCGTGAAAAGGCCACCCAGGCCTTTGAGGAGCGCAGGGCGGCCGCGGTGAAGCACTTTTTAACCAACTTCGGTAAGCCAAGTACGAAGGCTGAAGCCATCGATAAGCTTGAAGCTTCTATGGAGCTGCATGGTCTGGCTGTTGGTCCGAACCCGAGGACTTCGCTTTATGCTCAACATCCAGAAATTAAGACGCTTATCAGCAGCCTCCCTCGCAGACCTAAGCAGTAAATTGGGCTCAGCAACCTAGGGGCAACGCTGATCGACCAAAGGCTCGGCGACTGTCCGGCACCTCATATCGGAAATAGTAATCAGTCTTGGTGATGTAGGTAACGACCAGATCGTGCAGCGCTTGATAGGTCTTATCATCATCGCGTTTGAGTTGACCTATAGCTACTCTCCGATACCGTTCGCGCTTTCTGGCGTTACAGTTGAAGGCAACCCCTTCCCCTTTCGTTATGACATCGACCCAATACCGCCCCATGACGTAGGCAACGGAGGAGTCATTTCGCAATTTCTTTCCGTCAAGAAAGATCAGCACATGGGTATGCGGCCCTTTCTCAACGCCCGTTTCCTGCTTCCAGGCGTACCATAGGAAGGCATTACCAAAACCGCCGCGCCTTAGATATCGCAAGAATGCCTCACGATTCCTGGCGATCATACCGTAGTCTTTTTTCTCGCCATTGAAGGCCCCTCTATATCCGTCAAAGTCGCTTCGATAAAGCAAGTCTAGTCGGATTGCTAAAATCCGACGATAACGCTTGCGCAGGCGAGCTATGTCTCGGACTAGCTTTGCCTGATTTTTAGCCATGGTCCTGCGCTCGTTGTCGAGCATTCGAATAAAGTCTTTTTGCTTTGCCCTGCGCCGGATCTCCTTTGCTAAATATTCGAGCTCTGCAACGCGATCAACAGGAAAGGGCGATGGGATATGACTGATCGTCGCGGAACACTCTAAGAACAGTTCCCACAACGGGTTGAACTTGTGCTCCTGCAAATGATGCGCAACCTCGGTCACATCGATGTTGAAGCATTGAATGAGTGACTTGCCTAGCTCGGTTGCGTAAACCCACTTATGGTTACCAGCTGATTTTATGGTGAATAGTTCTCCTGAACTTTTTATTACGTCGGCGATCGTGTCAATAGCTCTGGCGACAGCGCTTGCGACACGCCCCCTAGCGATAGGAATAGGATTCTTTCCGTCCCATATTTCGCCTTGATCGATCAATGCTCTGTTGATCGAGTACTTGAGGAATTTCCGTCCTGGAAGCCTTGCGCTACGGCTCCAATAGTTGTGCTCAGGCCTCGGTTTAGATTGCTGATGCTTCAAGTGCTTGCTAGCAGATATGGTGCATCTATATTTGAGAAGTGGATCTATCGGTGCAGTGGGTAAGGCAGGTGTCAACAACGTACGATCCCCCTCCAGTACAGCAGATAACTTATATTTTCATTGAAATTGATGCCTTGCGGCGTTGCTTTTGCGCCGCGCCCCCTCCTCTCTATTCAGTGTCGGGTTAGTGCAGTGATCTTGCTCAGCTGCGGCTAGCTGAGCGCGCAAGGAGCCATTGGTCGACCTCGTGCTCGTAGAAACCAATTGAACGCTTTGAGAGGCGGACTGCTTTAGGTGCAGATGCATCGTAGTAGGGCGACTTCTTGTTGCGCATTGCATACAAGGTTGAACGACTCAGACCAGTTTTGGATTCAAGCTCCTCATGGCGCAGAACTTGGTAGGAAATGTTTGTCATTGCTCTCATCTCGTTGACGAGGCTAGACGATAAGGCCTTTCAAGGAACGCCGTAAATCGATTAGCCCAGAAGCATTCATTGCGCTTTGGCAAACATGGAGGCTGTGGAGGCTAAACAGTGGCCCGGACCTAACTTTTTTGGGTTGGACCTAACTTTTCCACCCTCCCTCAATCCGAGGGCTTCCTACGGCGTCTGATGGACAGATTGCTCAATCTTGCTAAAGCCCAAATCGATCTTCCTAGGTAGGACGCACAAAGAAGAAGCCCAGCACGAGGCTGGGCTTCTTCGTATGCACTGAGTTATAGCCGCGCTTACAAGGCACTTTTTTAATCATTGAGGTGGAAGTCCCCATCAGCGAAGTGGTGAAGATGAGGACATGCAGCCCTGCCTAGGGCTGCGATAATCGTTCACAGCCCAAGTCAGGGCGTTGGGTCCGGTTGATCAAACCGGAGTTACGCCCCCACCGCCAGATGCCGCGGCAACTATACAAATCGTTTCTTGAGATCTGGAAGCTTCATTACGCGAAGCCAGATATCTTCTTCTCGCAAGGCTTAGGCCGGATCTTTGCCGCTGCACCATCGGTCGACGAAAGCCAACTTCACCGTTTTGCCAATGACATACCGAACTTCCTGGGCCAGCGATTGCACCTGGACGCTATCCTACTGGTCGGCCGGTATAATTCGGATGGCCAGCAAGTGGCTTTCCAAGTGTTTACCTACGTGTGCATCTTCATACCCTTCATCCATTTTTAGCTGTTTTAAACCTTTTAGCTGGCGGGTTGGCTGCTATCGCATGTGGATTGCACATTACCGCAATTAAAGATCAATATTTTAAAAAAGACTAGCACTGCCGAGTTTCAAAACATGCAGCTTGATGTCACGGCTTCTTTACAACTCACTATTCTCATCGCGGCTTCGCCTCGTCATTTCTTGCTGCACTAAGTGCTGATTTTTTTCAGCCCAAGGGCCAACATCTTCTTTCGACCAGTTGTATTGAGCAACTGCATCAGCTATGTTCCCTCCGGCTTCAGCACACGAGTCGAATTCGATGCCTCTGGCGGTAGTTTCGATATTCCACCTGGTGTAAGCCGCTTGATCAATCGGAAGCTTATCAAGAGCAGCATCCGTTACAAGAGCAACCGCAGCGTCAATTGTTTTGCTGCTCTCAGAATTACTATCAGCACTGATGCGCACCATCTGAGCGCATGTCGGTAATCGACCAGCGGCTACATCTGATGACACTTTTTCGGCCAGCTCTTTAGTCTCAGAGATGAACGCCTCCTTTGCTTGATCCATCGCGTACTGGCGTTTCTCTTGCTCTTTCTTCGTCAGCTCCCGAGTCACTACTTGAATTTGCGTCACTAAACTCGAATTAGGATTTTCAGCGCACTGCGCTTCTAACCTCTCCTGATAAACCCGAATACGGGGATCTTTAGGGTCTACTTGAGCACTGAGCTTTCCTTCCCACCCGACAACCATCTCCATAATACTTTCTACCGTAATGCGCCCGTCATTGAAGGCGACACATACCCCAGCGCGGGGCAAGTTCTTGTTTTGCTCAAAAGACTGGGTCAACGCTTCCTGAAAAGCGGTTGCCATAGACTTGTCGCTGTCGACAACGCATTGCTCATAGATCTTTCGGTGTATGTCACTAATTAGGCTGGAATTGTTCAAGACTGAGTTTTTGAAATACGACTCAATCTCCGTATTGGTGCCGTAACTCTTGGCTGCCGCGTTGACCGGCATTTTCCATATATTTCCATAAGTGACGGCATCATTGATTGCACGCGCCTCAATTAATTCACTGCATGTGAATTTTTCATCAAGCTGTATCTTCGGTGCGCCGCTGCGGTCGCAACCGCATAAGAATCCAGCAGCTGCAATGGCAACAAAAAATTTCAATTTCATGAGGTCCCTATGGCTTGAAATATGGTGCGAAGCGGGCTGATCTGGAACAGTGCCCTCTCCGCAGACAGCCCGCTCGGGGCGAACTTGCTTACTCTTGCGATGCATTCGGTCCCAGTTGCCTGGGGGCTCGCAACAGCTTGCCGCCTCTGTTACGACCGCCTCTTTCTATGGGTTGCGTCAGCTTTCTTGGTTTTCATTCCCCGTCTGTTGACTCCCTAGACACTCTACATCTAATGTAGAGCATGACATAGCAACGGAGGTTTCGTCATGCTGAACGGCCGATCTTCCTCAGTGCTTTCTGGTGTCCCAAACCCCTCGCTCGCTATTCGCTGCACGACTGATCCAGGCGCGACAACTCCGTGGTTTGAGTCAGCGCGGGCTGGGTGACCGCATGGGGCTGGGCAAAGAGAAGGGCTCCACGCGGATCAACCGCTATGAGCAGCAGGCATCAGCCGTGGGCTTTGACAGCCTTGACCTGCTGGCCAAGACTCTTGAGGTTCCTGCTGCATATCTCCTGGCTGAGACCCCAGAGATGGCTGATGCCATCCTTGCAATCGCGCAGGTCGACCCAGCCCAGCAGGCCGACGTCGCCCTCCTATTGAAAGCACTGGGTTCCGACCCGGCTTTACTGGCTAGACTACTTGCGCTTGCGAGCAACGCGGGCAAGGCAAGCCCAGCCAAGGAATAGCGTGAAGCACCTCCTGGACCGAGCTTGGTCCAGTAGACCTGCAATGCCCTTCCCTTCATATCAGCCCGCGTGTCGCCATGGACAGCGCAGCTCGGTTGGTCACAACGAAATGATCGAGTAGCCTGACATCCACTAATGCCAGGGCTTCCCGAAGCCGTTTGGTAACCGCACGATCTGCATGCGATGGCTCTGGGTCACCACTTGGGTGGTTATGCGCTACCAAAACTGCCGCTGCATTCAGCGACAGCGCGCGTTGGGCAACAATGCGCGGATGCACTGTGGACTGATCCACCGATCCAGAGAACAGTCGTTCTGCTTGGATGAGCCGGTGCCGAACATCCAGGAAAGCGACCTCAAAGTGCTCCCGTAGCTCGTCTGCCAACCGAAGGCGGAAGAAGTTGCCGCAGGCATCAGGGCTACTCATCAACTGGTCGCGCTCAACGGCACGCTGCTCGATGATCTTGAGCGCGCGAGTGATAGTCCGGTTCTCCCGAATCCTTGCTGCAGCGATGGCGCCGATCCATGAACTGTCCAGAAGTTGCGGTAGCGCCATCATGGGACCAACTCCAGAACCTGTTCCCAAGCACGTCGCTTGATCGCAGCACCCAGTCCGAACCAAGCAGCGTCCCGGCGGTTGTCATCGCTATGCGCACGTCGGTGATGGTCGACGAACTCGGTCAGACTATTGAGCACGCCCCATGCAGTTCCGCGGCTAGAGGGGAGCGTTGCACCACGCCCACCGCCCTCGTACAGCGCGCGCACCTTCGCCACTGCCTGTTGATTGACAACTGGTGAACCAGGCGCGGCGCCTCCATACACCAACACACGACGCAGAAGCCCTTCCACCGAATGCGGAGGGACAGACACATCACACAACTCTTTCATCCGGTCCACGAAATTGACCCACCCACCAACGACGATGCCGAGTTGCCGCTTGATAGCGTTGGGCTGGAACTGGCTGCGATGCGGAACCTTGATGGCTCCGCCGCTCTGACCAATCGCAATCTGCAGGGTGTTATTGCATACCACGCGAACGGACGTGAACTGCGCTGTCGTTGCCAGTGTTCCGTCGCACGCTGTTGCGAGTAGGAGGTATCCATCGACTCTGTCGCGCCTCTTCAAATTGGTACTCTGTCCGGTCCTAGCCAGAGCCCAAAACTTTTTTCCTCCACGCAAGACGCCGGCAGTTTCAAGTTCAAACCCGTGGAGTGCTGTCAGGTCGCGGTAGAACTCCAGGATCTCGCCGGGCTGCACAACCTGGAAGCGTTTGGACACCACCGCTAGCGGCGCTTGAGTATCCGACCGATAGAGCACCTTCTGCTGGGGAAAGGTGCTAGTCCCGGTCGAACTCCGACCCTGCGTGGTGTACCGCACCTCCGACTCTTTTATCTCCCATTCCATACCGGCCTGGCGTCTCCAGATTTCTATGGGTTGGTGCTTGCCCAACCTGTTACCCAGGCCATGCCAAGGCGCCTGGCCCTTGTATGCCATCGATTCAATAAGATGCATCTGTCTCTCCTGAAAACGCGGCATAAACGCACAAAGCCCGGACAATGCCGGGCTTTGTGCAGTGCCGATGGATGGTGGATCAGTCGTTACGGAAGGGCTCCGAACCACTGGGAGCAAAGGAACAGCGCGCGACGGCCGCCAAGACAGAGGCAGCCACAATGAAAACGCAGTAAAGGAACTCGGACTTGTCCCTCATCAGATCACCTGTTCAATGGACGGATCAGTACGGACCGTCCCTACGCAAGGCCAGACACCTCCTGGCTCTCATGTAGGTATTAAGGGTTTCAAATGTATTTGCTTGGAGGAAGCGCATCGAGCAGCTCGATGTTATCGGTGGGAATGACGCCGGCACGCCCTCAACTTTGCAAGATGACATGCTTTCTTTCGTCCTCGACAAGCATTACCGCGCAGCCTGCACAGCTCGTAAATTGACAGCGCGATATTGCTTCTGATTGCCGTAACGCGGCCCATTTTTTTCGAGCGTGGCGCAGAGCCGACCTTCGCCACAGGGTGCCAGGTCGGCGCGCGAAATACGGTCCATATAATCGATGGAAGCTCGAAGCTGGGCGAGTTCGGTTCGCTTTTCGTTGATGATGCCAAACGAGTAAGCCACCGCACCCAACCCCAAGATGCCCGCCACGAGCATCGTGGCCGATGCGATCCACATGCGCCGCGTGATCCGTGTTTCCAAGGATTGCTGGGCCTGCGCGTAACGTCGAGTGGCTTGCTGCAACGTCTCGTCCGCATGGGCCATCTCTTTGTTGAACCGCTTGGCGGCAGGTTCCAGCGTTTGAGTCAGCGCCTGATTGGTCAGCTGCGTCAAACTCGGCAGTGCGTTGTCCAATACCCGATTGACCTTGGCATCAGCGCTGCCCACCGCGTTCTGGAGCGCCTGGAGTTGCTCGGCGACCACCTCGCGCAGCCGTTGTTCGCGCTTCTGCATGGATGCCACCAGCGTCGTTAGCACTTGGACCGTCTCCTGTAACGAGGCGTTCGATGCGTTCAACGTGGCCATCATTTCCGCCATTGCGGCGGCGTCTTGCCTGTCCATGAGGTCTCCTAAGCTCGACTAATCACGGAAGCGATTTTGACTAACCACCGCCCCCTCCACCACCACCGCCTCCTCCCCCGCCGCCGCCGTCTCCGCCTCCACCGCCGTCCCCTTGGGGACCGCTCTGCATCGGCCCCTTGGCGAACTCCGGCAGCGTCATCACCATCACAGGTCCGCGGCTGGTGTTGACCTCTGCTGAGACATCCATCCCCAGCGCCTGGCGTGTGGTGACGTGCTCCTGGGCCTCCTGCTGGGCCTGCGCTTCCAGGAACTCGTTGCCTCTTTTGATCAGCGCCTGCGTTGCTGCGCTGTTGGCCACCCGATTCAAGGCCTGCTCGATCGCCAGCTCGTTCTTGCTATCGAGCGCGTAGAGCACCTCGTCTACGTCTGGGTCGCCCGTGATGGATTTTCGCTGAGTCTGCGACGAATCGTTTGGCGCATCCCCTGCACCTGGACCGGCGAAGCGCTGAGCTAGAGGTGGAAAGGCATCGGTTTGTTCAGCCGCTTCACTGGGAGAGCGATGCGCTTGCTCGCGCTGCGGGAACTCGTCGAGGCTGGCGCCGTCCACGCTTCGGGTGTCGTCGCGAGCGAAGGGATAGGGTTCTCCACGATCGCGATACTCCTTCCATTCCTGGTGGAAGCGCTCGTCTTCCCGATCCGCCGCCTCAATCTCCTGTTGCAGTTGACGCAGCGAGCGCATGGTCTCTTCCAGGAACAGTGCGCCACCCGGGTCGGCGGCGCTGCGGTCCTGCGCTGGGGTCGATTGGGGCTGCTGGTTTTCCGCGTCTGCTGGCTCCTTGGGAAAGCGATTCTCTGCGCTACCTCCTAACGATTGCCCGTGTGCCTGCGCGAGGTATGCAGGGGATAGCGCTGGCGCGTCATGCTCAGCGAGAAACGTGTCCGAAGGACGGTTCTGCTCTGACGTCGTTTCTTGCTCAGGTTTGGTAGACGCTGCGGACTGCGATGCACTCAACGGCTCTACTGTCGCAGGTGTTGTTTGAGCTATGACGCGAACCGGCTCTGCCTCCTGCTCATGCGCCGTGTCTTGCTGGCGGACCAACGCTTGCTCCATCTCCACCTGCTGCGTCAGCGCTGACGGCCCCGCATCGGCCTGCACGCTGTGGGAAGGTAGGCTTCCCGGCTCCGGACCTTTGGAGGAAGACACTTGGACGCGGGCAGCGGCGCGATTCTCCGCCCCCGACATTTCCAGCGAGTGCTCTGCTTCTTGGGCTTGACGCGGCTGGGCGTTACCTGCCTCGGACGTTTGCTTCAGTGATTCATGTGCGTCAGGAGCAAGGCGTTCGTTCGCCGGTTGATTCTGTGTTTCCAGCAGTGAGCGTGCATCCTCCAGCGACTGAGGGAGCGTTGTTTGCTGAGTCGGCGCGAGCTCTGGTGCGTGATGCTGAGTGTCTGGTTGCTGCGAGGCTTGCTGACGTTGGTCCTGCGTCGGTTCGAGTGCTTGAGTTTGTTGCTGCTGATCCTGTGCCTGCTGAGCCTGACGTTCCTGGACCTCAACTTGCCTGGTTTCTTGAGCCTGGCGGTCTTGCTGCTCCCGCTGCTGGTTGTCTTCGGCTTGGCGTTCCTGCGCCTGCCGCTGCTGAGCGTCCCTCTCCTCACGCTCCTGCAGCTCGCGTTGCTGGCTGGTCTGCGCTTGGCGCTCCTGCACCTGGCGCTCTTCTAGCTCACGCTGCTGCTCAGCTTGGCGTTGACCTTCCAACACCGCGTTCGCCTGAACCGCTTGCTCGCTTTGTGACCTGTCTTCGTGCTCAGGCTGCACCTGCTGGAGGTGCTCGCGCACCTGCGCGACGTGCTGCTCTTGCGCAACACGATCTTGCTGCTCGCGTTCTTGCCGCGCCTGCGCCGCGACAGAGGCTTGCATGCGTGCTTGGATATCCAGCACTTGCTGCGGATTGGACGACTCGGAGGTCGAGGCGTCCCCATCTCCCGTCGCTTCGGACGCCCGAGCAACGGTTGCCGATTCCTGTCGGTGGTCCCGCGCCTCACTCAACGCCTGCCGGATTTCTTCGCTGCTGGTGATGGCAACCACACGAGCGACCCCATCGCTGCCGCGTTGGAGGTGCGCGATGGGGCTGTCATACCCATATTGCCCCGACTCATTGCGCTGCAACTGCTGCATGGTCGGCCCGGTGATGCCGTTGACCTCCATGGTCCGCTGCGAGGCTAGCTTCACGGCCTGCTGGGTGTCTGGGTTGACGTTCAAATCGACGCCGGCAGCCCGGTAACGGTGCAGCAGCTCGTTGTGCTCCATCTGCGCCGCTGTGGGAGCGGGGAGCGCTTGAATCGCTGCCAGGGCTTCTTGTGACCGTTCCAGCGAGGGTTGCCGCATATGGTCGGTCAGTTCCAGCTCCACCGCCAAGTTGCCGCTGGCAACGCCATCCTTGCCGGCCCACTGCCCAGACTCAGTGCGCTGGTAAAGCTGAGCGTCCGACCCCAGCACAGCGCCGGGCTTGGCCTGGGCGGCTTGAACGGCCGCAGGCACTTCGACACCGTAAGCCTGGGCTCGCTGAGCAGCATGGTTTTCCAGATAGGCGGCGGCGATGGCTTCGCGCCCGGTGGCGATGTTGTGTTCGATACGGGCCAGGGCTTCTTGGTTGAGTTGCTGCGCGCGTTCCGGGGAAGCGGTTTGGTGTTCGTAGCTGCCTCGGTCGTTGGCACCGGACACTGAGGTTTTGACCTGTCGTTCCCACGTCTGGCTTTCCGGATTGCGTCGCCAATTTTGGTTATCCAGTCCTACCTGGTCGCTTGCCTGAGCAGGGAGGTCGAACGGGTCCTGGGGCGCAGGCACCTTACCTAGCGCCAACTCCACGGCCTTGGCGTTGGCCAGCGCCCCCAGTTCCTGCGATTTCTCATAGCTGGCGACCACGGGCTGCTCGCCCGATGTGCGGCCGCCGTCCTGGGCAAGGTCGATGGCCGTGTCGCGCTGCCAGTTGCGACCGTTGAATTGCCACTCCACACCGGCCTTGTCGGTCTGGTGATAGATGGCGCGGTTGTCCAGCAAGTCGGCGCCTTTGTCGAACGCCTTGCTCATCAAGACAGCATCGCCCACCACCAACGCCGCAGGCACGAAGCCGCTGCCACCAATCGCGGCGGCGGTGGACGCACCACCGGCCCAACCGCCGACGTTGCGGGCCAATGCATGGGTGACCTCGGACTGCGCGGCGGTGGCATTGCCTTGTTCCAGCAACTCGGCAGATCGGCGAGCGGTTACCACCGCATCCGCGCCGGTCACCAGCAAGCCACCCGAGCGGACCAAGGTGCTGGCCGAAGCATTGCCGAGCAATACTTCCATGGACACGGCACCCCTTTGCCCACGGGGAACTCGCAGAGGTCCGGCGGCTTCTTCGCCCAGAACCTGCTCGACCTTGAGGATGCTCCGCTCGGAGAAGACCACCCGCCCATCGTGATGGGCATTGGCAATGGCGAGCGACAACCCATGGCGCTGAAGCTCGATGTCTCCGCCTCGAACGATGGCGGTGTTGCTGACATGGATCTGGTTGAGCGTAGTGACGATGCGCGACTCGGAATGCGCAACAGCTCCCCAGCCATGGTCCACCCCCGTGAATCCCTTTAGAGCCTCGATCTGCTGAGCGTGGCGTTGGTAGTAGGCAGGGATATCACGAAAGAACTGGCGAACTCTCTGGTTGGTTTGCGCTGGAAGCTCACCTACTGGCGTGTTGGTATTCAAGTCATTGTTGATCAGTCCGACCTTGACGGTATCGCGCAACTGTTCCACGCGCTTCACGACCCGATCCATTGCGTCCGTGTCGCCACTCAGCGCTAATTGGCCGTCTCGCGTCGACTGCAGTCGCTCCAATCGCTCAAGCATCCCGTTCTGGTATTCGGCAAGCGGTCCGCCACTGTGTGGTGTGACACCGAGAGCGTCCGCCAACTGAGGACTGGCCGGGAGAAACAATCGGTTCTCGGGGGCATGAATATGGAACTTGCCGACTTCCTGCAACTTCGCCAACAGTTCGCTGTTCTTCAGCGTCTGCTGTTCGATGTTGTGATGGTCTTGGAAAAGTGTCCGATAGTTCGGCATGGCTCAGGATCTATTCCTTGTGCCCTTGACGCGTGGATCAGCAGTTCACCGTGTCGTAGAACCAAAGCCCATTGGACTGGTCCGGTGTGACGATGCCTGCAGCCTCAATAGCTTCCTTGAATACCCGATCGCAAAAAACACCCCCATGAAACGGCAGCCTAAAAACGTGTGCCGAGCCGAGAACATCGCGCCTGAATGCCAGTCGGACGTCACCGGTAAGATCGTAGTATTTGCCTGCTTCGAATTCGTCACTAATTTCGATATTGAGTTCAGAGGCACGCTCGTCCAGAGCGTCTAGCGTGCGAACAACATCGCAAAGGAAGACGGTTGGCCCTGGCGACCCATCAGCAAGGCGATAGTCGGCATCTGCAAAAACGAAGGCGTCCGCGTCCACGGACTCCATCACTTGGCGGAGTCGTTCGGAGACCAACCAATAGCCGCTGAATCCACCTTCGAGATCTTGAGGAAGCACACCTTCATCGGGGTGATAGACCAAGCGTGGGGTTTCGCGCAGTGAAGGGAATCCCCCTTGCTCTGGCTTCAAGATGAGCCGCGGCGGCGTTCGCAGGGCTTTTTCGTTCTCAAAGATTACTCCGTGTCCCTTCCCGCCTCGGCGGACATCGGGCCGCAGCTGGAAGAACTCTTCCTTTTGGGGCTGATTAGTCATCTTGATCTCCATGAGTTACGCCCAGTCCACCTAGCTAGACTCTCCACCTCAGCCGGGCAGAGTCTACCCCGCTGGTCGATGGCCTGAGCAGACCATGCACATACACGTCCCGTGCTGCGATGCTCGCTCAGCCACAGCGAGAGCCGAACCCCTTTCTCCGATGATCCGACAACTCGACTCCTTTTCCACTGAGTTCATCAGTCTTCGCACTGACCACACAAGTAGCCCAATCAAATTCATATGCGGATGAAAAAGCTTTGCTTGGCGCTCAGAGCGGGCAAGTCGTTAGGCGGCGACTAACTGCAACATCTCCGATGCAATTCCGTCATAAGCGTTGCCTTCGTCTAAAGCTTTCAGGACCTCCTGTGCTAAGACACCGAGTGCGTGCCCCATAAGTGGCGGCACAGCGTTGCCGATTTGCTTCAACTGCTGCCATTCACTCCCCCGGAAGACAAAGCCGTCATGGAAGGATTGAAGGCGGGCGGCCTCACGCACGGTAATCCAGCGATTCAAGTAGGGATGTACCCACTCGCTGAGGTCACGATGCATGTGGGCAAGGATCGTGTACGAAGGCTCTTCTGGATGCAGGCGACGCCACTTCTCTGGACGCTTCCCATTCCAGATCTCCTTTGGAAGGCTGTCAGCCTTCTTTCCAGCTTCCAAGAGGGAAATTAGATTGGCACGGCGCGCTTGTATTTCTTTCGTGTGGTGGTTGTGCAGCACAGCTTCGCCTGAGCCCAGCCCCCGCTGGCGCTTGGTGGCCTTACTGTACTGAGCAAGTCCGTGATCCAGCCTCATCATCTTTTGGAAGCGTGAAGGCGAATCTGCGGCGGGGTAGCTCATCACCTCGCCGCTGTGTACCACTTCGCTCGGCAGGTCATCTAGCGCCTCGCGGACAGTCACGTGCTTTCGAACCTTCAAACTATCGAGAACGGCGTTGCAGAAGCTCTCCATGTCGAACGAGAACGCATCTTCATCACGGGTGCCAACAAAGATCACCCGCTGGCGAAGCTGAGGCACACCATAGTCGGCTGCTGACACCCGAAGCACCACCACGTTGCTGTAGCCGATAGAGGCGAACTTCTCGGTAATCAGCTTACGGAAGTGCCCCTTGTTGAGGAGCACCATGTTCGGCACGTTTTCCATCAAGAAGACGCGCGGGCGCAGCTTTTCGACGATACGTGTGTACTGGAGATAGAGCTCGTTACGCTCGTCATCCAGGCGGCGCGTGCCGATCTGGCTATAGCCCTGGCACGGCGGTCCTCCAAACACCACATCAACGTCGTTTAGACGGTACTTCTTCAAGTCGCTTGAACGAGGCTTCAAGAACTCGTGCACGTCTCCCTCAATCAAGGGGGTGGACGGAAAATTGTGGCGATAGGTCTCACAGGCGTAGCGATCCATCTCCACTGCTGCCCGGATATCGAACCCCGCTGTTTTCATCCCCTCACAGAACCCACCGCAGCCCGAAAACAGGGAGAGGGCTGTCGGCATGGTCGTCTTTTTCATCGCGGCTCCACCGGCGTTTAAATGTGACTTTCAATCTGCGTGAGAGCCTATCTTGGCTGTCATCAGACTTCAAGTTGCTGGGGCACCTAGCGCCATCTGGCGCTACATGCAGTTTTGTGACTCATAGTCCGTAGCCTCTTCGTCCACAGGCAAATACGCTGCGAGACATGGATCTTGCCGCCAGCTTCGGCGCCGCCGTTCGGCGCCAGAGAGAATTGCTACGACTCAGCCAAGAGGACTTGGCTGACCGGTCGGGATTGGACCGCACCTACATCAGTGGGGTCGAGCGAGGCGTTCGAAATCCAACGCTTCAGGTCATGCAAAAACTTGCAGACGCCCTCGGCTCTGACCTGGATGTTCTATTCGCAACAGCACGTCAATGTGCAACAGCCATGGAAAGGCCGGATGCCCTTCGCCCCTGATCTACAAATCGACTGTGCCAACTGTCCTTACGGCGTATGCATCGAGGATCGACGCACTAATAGGGTCAAGGGGCGAAGTACGGACTTCCGTTTGCGGCAGGCCACCATCACGGCCTGTACGTTTGACTCCTTCGTCCCTGGTTGCGCGAACGACCCGGCCCCGGACCGGACCTTCAACGAATATCTTGGCCAGCTCCGAAAGAACTCCTTTAACGCGGGCGTCGCGAACTTTGGAGCGGGTTTCAAGTTCGAGGGGAATGCCGTCAACAAGGTTGAGGGCGACGTTTTTGAGCTGCTGGAAGCAGCTGCATTGTGGAACGCTGCTGCGGCTTGGAATCGGTTCATGGAGACTGGCCTCTGGACGTCGCAATCATTCACGCAGCCTGTCGCATCCGTTGCGACGCCCGCTCGAAAAGTCGCGATCGTCAAGCTGCCACGGGGGTACAACGCAACAAAGCTTTTTAGACCCGATGTGCGCGCCACGATCCAGGCTTTCGAGCACTCAATGGAGATGGCAGACATGACTCTGGGTTTGTCTTCGCCCGACATCGTGGCGCTCCGCCTACCTCATCCCCTTCCTCCAGGCCTGGAGATATTCCTGGAGGACCTGCCTAACCTGAACAGCGCGAACCTTGCTGCACTCGAGGATGCACACGCCTTGCTCGAAGGGCAGGTAGACAGCAGTGGCTTTCTGATGGCAATTGCAGTGAAACGCACCACGCGGAGCGATCGGCTCTATCAGCCGCTCTACGAAGCGACCGTGCTCAAGTTCCTGATTGAGTATGTGTTGCGTGGCTCCGCCATGCGGTTCTATGCCCATATGGGGTCTTTTGAAGGCGCGAACGTTGAAAAGGCCTACAAGTCCGGGCTCCTGACTTCACTTATTCGTGGAGGCATGTCTCAGAAAGCCGTCGATCAGACCTATCTCGCTCTGTCACCCCGTGCAACAGCCCAGTCCATCCTGGACGATCTCCCTCGTTTCCCTATCTAAGCCCCCCCCCTGAGCTCATCTAAATAGTCGGCCCAGGCTTGCATCATCTTCCGCCTTTCACTGAGGTGGGATGTGCGGTTGTAGGCTCGTCCGAGTGGGTCTCGTACTGCATGCGCCAGCTGGTGCTCAATGAAATCAGGTCGAAAGCCCAGCACTTCGTCCAGGATAGTCCGGGCCATGGCCCGGAAGCCATGGCCGGTCATCGTGCTGCTGTCAAAACCAAGACGTCGGAGCGCAGCGTTGATCGTATTTTCGCTCATCGGCCGCCTCACTCCTCGTACGCTCGGAAATACGAATTCGTGCCTACCTGTCAAAGGCTGTAGCTCACGCAGAATGTCCAGGGCTTGGGATGAGAGAGGGACGACATGGGGCGTCTTTGTCTTGCTTGTTACGTAGCGCCATTCCGCAGACTCAAGGTCAATATCAGCCCAACGTGCACTCCTCAGCTCCCCAGGACGTACGAAGACCAAGGCGGCGAGCTTGAGGGCGGCAACGACGACGGCGGAGCCTTGGTATCCGTAGATCGCCCGGAGCATGGGGGCGACTTCCGCGGGCTCGGTCACGCTCGCGAAATGGGTGACCTGGGGTTGCATAAGAGCCCCGATCAGATCATGCGCAGGGTTGTTGGTCGCTCTGCCGGTTGCGATGGCGTAGCGAAAGACCTGAGAAGCCAATGCTCGCGCTCTATGGGCTGACTCGACGGCACCACGCTGCTCAATCTTGCGCAGGGCAGTCAAAAGCGCCGGGGCAGTCACGTCAGCCACTGGAATCTCTCCAATGTGCGCTAGATCTTTCTCTATCAAGCGTCGCTCTCGCACGACGGACCCAGGACTCAGTTTTCTTACGCGCTTGGAAAGAAGCTCTGTGGCCACGACGCGGAAGGTCGTCTCAGAGCTCTCGATCAGTGCGGCCCGCTGCGCACGTGCTGCCTGGACGGGATTAGCACCAGCTTTCAGCACGGCGCGGGCTTTGTCCCTGGCGGCCCTCGCCTCCGCGAGAGACATTGATGGGTACTCTCCCAGGCCCGCCATGCTGGCTTTGCCTGCGAACCGGTAGCGGTAGCGCCACAGGCGTGCGCCTGTAGGTCTAACCTCAATACAAAGGCCATTAGCATCGGCGACGCGGTAAACGGATTCCTTGGGCTTCAAAGCTCTCAATTTCGTATCTGTCAGCATAGGCGGGTGAGTACGTCATTTGTGAGTACCGATAGCTGCAGGGCGATTCTTACTCACACCCTTACTCACCTATCGACCGGAGGTTATACAATTTCTTCGGACAGCATAAAACGAAAAAACCCGCAGGAGAGCGGGTTTTTGTCTTCGCATCGGAAGGTGCTGGACTTCTTGAAATGCCTGTGTGGTGGGCCCAGAAGGATTCGAACCTTCAACCAAAGGATTATGAGTCCTCTGCTCTAACCGTTGAGCTATAGGCCCTGCTGCACAGCGCTCGCTGGTGCCGCATGCATGCATCGGGCCCATGGGAGTGGGGCAAGTTTACCTGTCTGTCCGCGGGCTTGTCTGCTGTAGGCCAGGCACACAAACCACGCCTTACGCATCAGCCGTCTGTCGTTGCCTGTCGATCAGCTGGCGGCCTGCGCGGAAGCCCTGCGCGATGGCGTCCTGGTAGGTCTCCCAGGTCTGGTCCTGGCCACTGATGCGCGGCAGCCGCGTGCTGCCGTTGTTGGCATAGACATCCACCCACAACGTCCACCTAGCCGTCGGTGACGCCTGCGCAGCGCGTACGCGGATCTCGTGATCGCGGTAGGTGGTGGTCTCGAAGCGGCTTTGCCTACTCATCGGACGGTCTCGTTTCCATTCGTAGCACCAACGTAGAAGCGCCGGCCGGAACATCAGGTGAGATTGAAGGAAACATCCATTTAATAGTGCGGTGCGGTGCGGTTTCGTCGCCAGAACGTGAAGCTGCGTGGCCTGGCCGGCGCTGTTCCCGGCAGCGCACGCGGCAAGCATCGCTTCACCGGGCCCCACAACACAACAGCCCCGCAGGTGCGGGGCTGTTGTGTGATCAGCTGAGCGCGACGACCGACAACTCAGTCGATATCCAGGAACGAGCGCAGCTGTTCCGAGCGGCTGGGGTGACGCAGCTTGCGCAACGCCTTGGCCTCTATCTGGCGAATCCGCTCGCGGGTGACGTCGAACTGCTTGCCCACTTCTTCCAGCGTGTGATCGGTATTCATGTCGATACCGAAGCGCATGCGCAGCACCTTGGCCTCGCGCGGGGTGAGGCCGGCCAACACATCGCGCACCGTCTCGGAGAGATTGATGTTGGTGGTGTTGTCGATCGGGGACTCCACGTTGGTGTCCTCGATGAAGTCGCCCAGATGCGAATCCTCGTCGTCGCCGATCGGGGTTTCCATCGAGATCGGCTCCTTGGCGATTTTCATCACCTTGCGGATCTTGTCTTCCGGCATGTCCATTTCCTTGGCCAGCTCTTCCGGCGTGGCCTCGCGGCCGAACTGCTGGAGCATCTGGCGGGAAATGCGGTTCAACTTGTTGATCGTTTCGATCATGTGCACCGGGATACGGATGGTGCGCGCCTGATCGGCGATCGAACGGGTGATGGCCTGACGGATCCACCACGTTGCATAGGTCGAGAACTTGTAGCCGCGACGGTATTCGAACTTGTCCACCGCCTTCATCAGGCCGATGTTGCCTTCCTGGATCAGGTCCAGGAACTGCAGACCGCGGTTGGTGTACTTCTTGGCGATGGAGATCACCAGGCGCAGGTTGGCCTCGACCATTTCCTTCTTGGCCTTGCGCGCCTTGGCTTCGCCATAGGCCATCGCACGGCTGATTTCCTTGATCTCGCCCAGGGTCAGGTAGTTGGCCTTCTCCATCTCGATCGAGCCCTGCTGCTCGGAGACGATCTGGTCCTTGACGTCGCGCAGCGCCGAGGACCACTTCTGCTTGCGCTTGAGTGCGTCTTCCACCCACTCCAGGTTGGTCTGGTTGCCTTCCCAGGAGCGGATGAAGTCCTTGCGCGGCATGCGCGCCACGGTGGTCGCCAGGTGCAGCACCTTGCGCTCGTGGTCCTTGATGCCGTTGACCACGCCACGCAGCTGGGTGACCAGCGCATCGGTCAGCGGCAGCGGCAGCTTGAAGGTAGTGAAAATCGCCGCCACGTCTTCGCGCGCCTTGACCACCAGCTTGTGTTCGGCGCCGTTCTTGGCATAGGCCTTCTTGAACTTGGCATATTCATTGGCCAGGTTCTCCATGCGCGTGGCCACTTCCACCGGGTCCGGACCGGTCGGGCCGGCTTCTTCTTCGGCAGCGTCGTCATCGCCGTCTTCGTCGTCGTCTTGGTCCACCGCTTCATCGTCGGACACGGCGACCGGGCCGGCGGCGGCCAGCGCAGCAGCGGCGGCGTCGGCCTCTTCGATCAGGTCGTTGAAGCCGACCACGATTTCGGCCAGACGCTTCTTGCCTTCCTTGTGCGCTTCGTAATCGGCCAGCAGCATTTCGGTGGACAGCGGGAACACGCCCAGTGCTGCCTGGACCTGGCTCAGGCCTTCTTCGATACGCTTGGCGATGGCGATTTCGCCTTCGCGGGTCAGCAGCTCGACCGTGCCCATTTCGCGCATGTACATGCGCACCGGGTCGGTGGTGCGGCCACCTTCGGTATCGAGCGCGGTCAGCGCGGCGGCGGCTTCTTCGGCGGCGGTATCGTCAACCTCGCGGTTGCCGGTGTTGCCATCGTTGAGCAGCAGGGTTTCGGCATCGGGGGCAACTTCATGGACATCGATGCCCATGCCGTTGATCATGCTGATGATGTCTTCGATCTGCTCCGGGTCGACGAGGTCGTCGGGCAGATGGTCATTGACTTCGGCGTAGGTCAGATAGCCCTGTTCCAGGCCCTTGCTGATCAGTAGCTTGATGTCGGATTGCTGGGCAGGACGTTCGTTGGCCATGAGTGCTCGCGCCACCGGCTTTGAGATTGGAAAGAGAACCTAGCATTATACCAGCGTGAAGCCCGGTCTGCCGGAATCAAGACGGGACCACTAGTGATGTGGTGTATCTAGGGTCTGAGAAGAAAGGTCACCGGGCCGTCATTGACCAGGTCGACAACCATATGGGCACCAAAACGCCCGGTTTCCACCCCGGCGCGGTGTTTTTCGCGGCAGATCTCCACCAAGCGATTGAACGCCCGTTCAGCCTCCCCGGGTGGCGCGGCCGTGCTGAAGCCCGGGCGGTTGCCGGAACTGGTGTCCGCAGCCAGGGTGAACTGGCTGACCAGCAGCAGCCCGCCGCCGGTATCGGTGAGTGAGCGGTTCATCTTGCCGGCGTCGTCGCCGAAGACCCGGTAGCTGAGCAGGCGCTCGGCCAGGCGGCGGATCTGTGCATCGCTGTCGCCGGGCTCCACGCCAACCAGCGCCAGCAGCCCGGGACCGACCTGCCCGACGATCCGGTCATCGACCGTGACGCTGGCGCGGGTGACGCGCTGGATCAAGGCGAGCATGCAGAGTCCTGGGCAGCAGAGTGTGTCGCGCAGCATGCCCAGCGCTGCCCGCACTGTCACCTGCGGGTCTTCGCCGGCCACGCTGTTTAGAATTGCGCGGATGACACCTGATCTTCGCGCTCGCCTGCTCTACGCCACCGCCGTCACCGTGGGCCGCCTGCCGTGGCCGCTGCTCAAACGCATGGCCGACACGCTGGCCTGGAGCTGGCGCAAGCTCGATGCACGCGAGGCGCGCGTGGCGTGGCGCAACCTGGAACTGGCCTATCCGGAGCAGAGCGATGCCCAGCGCGCGCAGCTGCATGCACAGATCCTGCGCTCGACCGCACGCCAGACCCTGGAAGTGCTGCGCACCTGGACCCGCCCGCCGGCGGAAAACCTGGCCCGTCTGCAACGCAACGGCCAGGAACTCTACGACGCGGCGCTGGCCTCCGGGCGCGGGGTGATCGTGGCGGCGCCGCATTTCGGCAACTGGGAATTGCTCAACCAGTGGCTCTCCGAACGCGGGCCGATCGCGATCGTCTACCGGCCGCCCGAGTCCGAGGCGGTGGACGGTTTCCTGCAGCTGGCGCGTGGCGGCGACAACGTGCGCCAGGTGCGTGCCGAAGGCCCGGCCGTGCGGCAGTTGTTCAAGGTGCTCAAGGACGGCGGTGCGGTCGGCATCCTGCCCGACCAGCAACCGAAGATGGGCGATGGCGTGTTTGCGCCGTTCTTCGGCAGGCAGGCGCTGACCATGACCCTGGTCAACCGGCTGGCCGAGCGCACCGGCGCCACGGTGTTGTACGGCTGGTGCGAGCGTGCCGGCGAGGATCTGCAGTTTGCGCTGCATGTGCAGCCGGCCGACCCGGCGGTGGCCGATCCTGACCCGGTGCATGCGGCCAGCGCGCTCAATGCCGGCATCGAGCAGATCGCCCGGCGCGATCCGGCGCAGTACCAGTGGACCTACAAGCGCTACACGCTGCGCCCGCCGGGCAGCGGCGAGGCCAACCCGTACGCCACCGAGCGGCATCCGCACTAGGAGTGCAATCCCACCACGCTCAATCGTCGTGTGGCTCGGCAGGCGTGGCCAGGATGCGCTGATAGAACGCCAGGTCCAGCCAGCGCCCGAACTTGAAGCCAGCTTCGCGCACCGTGCCGGCATGGGTGAAGCCAAATTGCTCGTGCAAGGCAATGCTGGCCTGATTGCTGGCATCGATCCCGCCGACCAGCACATGCACGCCGCGCGCTTCGGCGGCGGTGATCAAGGCCTGCAGCAGGACGCGGCCCAGGCCTTTGCCACGATGGTCGCGGTGCACGTAGATCGAATGCTCGACGCTGTACTTGAACGCCGGCCAGGCGCGAAAGGTGCCATAGCTGGCGAAGCCCATCAGCGTGCCATCGGCATCTTCCACGCCGATCACCGGAAATCCGCCGGCGCGCTTGGTGGCGAACCAGCCGACCATGCTTTCGGGCGGCCGCGGCCGGTAGTCGTACAGCGCGGTCGAATGGGCGATGGCCTCATTGAAGATGTCCAGGATCGCACTGGCATGACGTGCCTGACTGCAGTCGATAAGACGCATGGGGTCTGCTGAACGGAAAGAGCGCTGATTAGAAAGCATTGCCGGGCGCTGAACAACGCAGCCGGCGCGCAACCAATCACTGCCGGTGCCGTCACTCACGCGCGGCCGCTGGATGCAGCGTTCCACCTCACGGTGGCAACCGTCGGTTGCGAAGCACGCACAATGGCGCCACGCGTCCGGCAACGGCGCGGCGGCGTTCGCCTTGAAGCGGCCGTGGCCATCCCCATCTGGAGTCGTGAATGAGCAGCCCCGTCCCCTCCCCCAGCGCACAGGCCTTCGGCGATCCGGCGGCGATCCGCTGTGAGCGCGCCGCCTCCGAGTTGCGGGCTGGCCGGCCGGTGCTGCTCACCGCCGCGGGCGGGCAGTCGCGCGCCGTGCTGGCGCTGGACAGCAGCACGGCGCAGTCGTACACCGCTTTCGCGCGCGCGGCGCAGGGCCGCCACTATCTTTTCGTTACGCCCACGCGCGCGCAGGTGCTGGGGTTGACCGCGCCGCAGGGTGCGCGCGTCGCGCTGGCCGACTACAGCTACGACCAGCTGGCCGCCCTGGCCTATCTGCGCGACACCCCGGTACCGGCACACTGGGCTGCGGGCGACGCGCTGGATGCCGGCGGCGTGGAGATTGCGCGGCTGGGGCTGCTGCTGCCGGCGCTGCTGGCAGTGGACCTGCGCGATGTGCACGACCATGCCGCCTTCGCCGGCTGCCAGTCGCTGGCGCTGGACGACCTGGGCAGCGGGTGCGCCAAGTCCGCCGCAGCCGGCTACGAGCTGGTCACCCGCACCCCGGTGCCACTGCGTGGCCTGGGCATGAGCGAATTCGTGGTGTTTCGCGGCGGCGTGGCGCAGCGCGACCAGGTGGCGATCGTGGTCGGCCAGCCCGACCTGTCGGCGGCGGTGCCGGTGCGTGTGCATTCCTCGTGCCTGACCGGCGACCTGTTCGGCTCGCTCAAATGCGATTGCGGCGACCAGTTGCGGCATGGGCTGGCCAAGCTGAAGGAGCTGGGCGGCGGCGTGCTGCTGTATCTGGACCAGGAAGGCCGCGGCACCGGCATCGCCGCCAAGATGCGCGCCTATGGGTATCAGCATGCCGGCCTGGACACCATCGATGCCGATGCGCAGCTGGGCTTCGGTCCGGACGAACGCCGCTACGGCAGCGCAGTGGCGATGCTGCGGGGCCTGGGCGTCGGCCGGATCCGCCTGTTGACCAACAACCCGGCCAAGGCCGAGCGGTTGCGCGCTGCCGGCATCGCGGTGGACGAGCGCATTCCGGTCACCGGCGACATCACCCCGGAAAACGAACACTACCTGCGCACCAAGGCGACCCGTGCCGGCCATGCGCTGGACGTGGATGCGTTGATCCTGGCGGCGCAGTAGTTGGACCAGCTCGCAAAACTACTGCGCGCCACGTGAGCCCGCTAGCAGCGGATGCGTCCTGACCGGGCGCCCGGCTATGCTTGCGCACCGCTTCTGCAGGCCTGCACCGTGCACGACGCTCCACCGCCGCATCCCGACATCCTGGTCACTGCTGCAGCTGCCCAGACCCCTGCGGTGGACCATGCGCAGTGGCAACAGCTCCCTCGCCGCGGCGCCTATGTGGCGGCAATCAATGGTGTGCTCGGCGGTGGCTGCGCCGGTCTGATTGCAGCCGGTGTGACCGTTACCGTGCTGCACGCCTGGCGCTATTGGCCACTGGTACTGGGGGCGACGCTGCTGCTCGCGTTGCTGTGCGCATGGCTGGCCGTCAAACGGCATCGGCTCACCCACTGGAAACTCGATCAGCACGGTCTGGCGCTGCAACGCGGCCATCTCTGGCAGAGCGATACGCGGGTTCCGATCTCGCGCGTGCAGCACGTGGACCTGCGCCGCGGGCCGATCGAACGCGCCACCGGCCTGACCACGCTGGTGGTGCACACCGCCGGCAGCCGGCTCAATGCGGTGGCCGTGTCCGGGCTGGATCGGGCCGATGCCGAGCAGCTGCGCGACCGGCTGGCGCGCCAGCTCGACCACCACGACGACGCGCTGTGAGTGCGATCGAACATCGCGGCCACGACGAGCAGCGCCTGCATCCGTTGTCGTGGGTGTTCGTGCTGTTGCAACAGATCCGCCAGTTCCTGGTCCCACTGGTTGCCTTGATCGTGTTCGGCAGCCGCGATGGCAGCCGCGACGTCGCCGACCATATCGCCACCGGCGTGGTGATGGCGGTGCTGGTGGCGATCTCGGTGCTGCGCTACTTCACCTATCGCTACCGCATCGGCACCGATGGCGTGGCGATTCGCAGCGGCCTGCTGGAACGCAGCCGGCGCGATATTCCGTTCGCCCGTATCCATAACGTGGTGGTGCACCAATCGCTGCTGCATCGGCTGGCCGGCGTGGCCGAAGTGCGGCTGGAATCGGCCGGCGGGCACAAGCCGGAGGCGGAAATGCGCGTGCTGCGGCTGGACCAGGCGCTGGCGCTGGAAGACCTGATCCGGCGCCGCGTGCAGTCTGCCGATGCAATACCGGTGCAGGCCGACGACAGCAACAGCAATACCTTGCTGCGCCTGCCGGTGGGCGAAGTGATCCGGCTCGGTCTGATCTCCAACCGCGGCATGGTGGTGGTGGCCGCCAGCTTTGGCGTGATCTACCAGATGATTCCGCGCCGCGTGGCCTCCGACTTCATCGAGACCAACGGTGAAATCGCGTACCGCTACGTCAGCCAGGTCCATCCCGGTGCCGCAGTGGCCGCCACGCTGGCGGTGCTCGCCACCTTGGCGGTGCTGCTGGCGATGCGCGCGCTCTCGGTGGCGCTGGCGCTGGCGCAATACCACCGCTTCCATCTCAGCGAATCGGAACGCCGCCTCACCGTGGAGCGCGGCCTGCTGACGCGTATCCGCAGCAGCGTCGCACGACGGCGCATCCAGTCGTGGACGCTGTACGAAGGCCGCCTGCACCGCCTGTTCGGCCGTCGCCAGTTGCGCGTGGACACCGCCGTGGCCGGCACCGGCGACACCCACGGCAGCGCACTGAAGGAGCTGGCGCCGATCGCCGCGCCGCAGCGCTGCGATGCCCTGTTGCAACGCCTGCTGCCCGGTATCGCCTGGCCGCCGCCACACTGGCAGGGCATTGCCACGCACTGCTGGTGGCGCCTGAGCCTGCCGACGGTCCTGCTGGTGCTGCCGCTGGTGGCCGGGCTGGCATGGCAGATCGGAAGTCAGGCCGCATGGCTGCTGCTCTGGCTGCCGTGGAGCGCGTTCAAGGCGCATCGGCAGGTACGGCGCATGGGTTACGCGGTGGATGCGCGCTACGTGGCGGTGCGCGGCGGCTGGTGGACGCGCTGGTGGCGGCTGGCCGAACTGGACAAGCTGCAGGCACTGCAGTTGCAACGCTCGCCACTGGATCGCCTGACCGGCACCGCCACGCTGTGGCTGGATACCGCCGGTGCCAGCGCCACCGGCCCCGCGTTGCGGCTGCGCTTCGTGCCGCTGGCACAGGCGCAGCTACTGCAGGCGCAACTCGGCGCGGCGCTGGCACGTCGCACGCTGCGTTGGTGATTGGGAATCGGGGAATCGGGGAATCGGGGAATCGGGGAATCGGGGAATCGGGATTCGGGATTCGGGATTGGGTGGACGTTGCTGTTGGCAGCGCTATCTGGTCAGCGATCGACCAGCGGCCATCAATGCTGCGCCGGGCCCCAGTAGCCAAGTTCGCGCCGGATCTGAAGGCCCCGCCACAATGCGCCCAGCGGTTTGCGCCGTAGCGTGCCGAGCCTGCCGGCGATGAAGTCCTCGGTGGCGGCAATCGCCCGCTCCGACGAATGCCCGTCGCGATACGGGTGGATCGCATCGGCATAGGCGGCCAATGCGCTGCGCAACTCGGCATCCGGCGCCAGCGCGCGCGCCAGCTGTTGCGGCAGCTGCCCGGGCTGCTCGAAGTTGAGCATATGCGGCTGCGGCACGCGGTTGCGAAAGGTCACCACCGGTTTGTGCTGCACCACGAACTCGGACACGATCGACGAGGTGTCCGACACCAGCACATCGGCCGCACGCTGCGCGGCCATCACCTCTTCCGGTTCGACGAAGCGTGCATTGGCGCCGGCCAGCGCGCGATAACGATCGAACAATTCCGGCGCGCACTTGGGGTGCAGCGTGAGCAGCCAGTAATGCGCTCCGCGCGCGATGTCGGCGGCAATCTCATCAAAGAGCACCGGTGCCGCGCTCAGCCGCTCGGTGAAGGTGGAACCGAACAGGATCACCGGGCGTCCGTTGGCCGGCGCGCGCAGTGCGGCACTGTGCCCGCCATCGTCGCGGAACACCGGATCGAGCTTGGGCCAGCCGGTTTCGGCCACCGCAAAATGTCCTTCGCGCGCGGCCAGCGCACGGAACGGTGCGGTGGTGGCCGGGCCCTGCGTGCAGTACAGATCGAACAGCCCACGCACGCGGAAATGGCCGCGGTTGTCTTCGCGCTTTTGCACGTTGAATCCGTGGAACAGCTGCACCTTGGCGCCGGACACGAACGGCGCCACCCAGTTGGCCGCGCTGAACACCGCACGCGGGCGCAAGGCCAGCGCCTCGCGCAGGCCGACTTCGCGCACGCCCGGCAGCACCAGGCCGCGCGCGCCGCCTTCGTACCAGGCGGCCACCGCATCGCCGCGGGCCTGTAATGCCTGCGCCAATGGCGCCAGAATAGGCAAGGCGTAACGTTCCGTTGCGAACAGCAGGTAATCGGCCATCACATGTCCTCTTCGACCGCACCCGACCAACGGCCGCGCATCAGCGCCTGCATTATCGCGTTCAACGAGGCCGATCGCCTACGCGACTGCCTGACCTCGCTGGCATTCTGCGACGAGATCGTGGTGGTGGACTCCGGCTCCACCGACGCCACCGCAGCGATCGCCGGCGCGCATGGCGCGCGCGTGCTGCAACGCGCCTTCGACGGTTACCGCAGCCAGAAGGCGTACTGCGTCGCACAGGCCAGCCACGACTGGGTGCTGTGCCTGGATGCGGACGAACGCATCAGCGACCCCTTGCGCGATGCCATCCTCGCTGCGCGCGATGCCGGTTTTGCCGGTGCGGCCGGCTACCGGTTCGCGCGGCTGTCGGACTATTTCGGTCGCTTCCTGCGTCACGGCAATGCCTATCCCGACCGCGTGCTACGCCTGTTCGACCGACGCCGTGGCGGCTGGCGCGGCAAGCGCGAGATCCACGAGGCGGCCAGTGTCGATGGCACTGTGATCACCCTGTCCGGCGACCTGATCCACTATCCCTACCGCTCGCTGGCACAACAACTGGCCAAGACCCAGCGCTATGCGCAGATGATGGCCGAACACGATCACGCACGCGGCAAGCGCGCCACCTGGAGCAAGCTGGTGCTGGCGCCGGCCTGGCGCTTCTGGCGCGGCTATCTGCTGCGTGGCGGGTTTCGCGATGGCTGGCACGGGCTGATCTACGCCTACGTGCGCGCCAATTACGTACGCCAGAAGACCATCATGCTGTGGCTGTTGCAGCACGACCAGCCCGTGCAGGACCCACCGCGCGGCGACTGAGTGCGCAGACGCAACCGGATCACGCCCCGTTACGGGTGATCTGCACTCCCAGGCGTTGCCTGCGGCGCCTGCCGCGCCGCCAGCCCCACCAGCACGCCCACCATCGCGGTATAGAAACTCGCCGCCACCTGGTGCGCGAACATGGACTGGGTCAGCCCGCACAAGGCGTAGCTGATGACGAACATCACTCCGGCTGCGGCCGGGCCGCGAAACTGCGCATGCCCGCTGCGCCGGTGCAGGCGCACGAAGATCCATAGCGGCACACCGTACACCGCGATCAGCAGGAGCAAGCCGGGAACGCCCTGGGTGGCACCCCACTCGGCCAGGTCGTTGTGCGCATGGCCCAGGTGACAACGAAACAAGGCGTTGTCGGCCGCGCACGCCGGCAACTCGTGCATCGCATCGTCGAAACGGCCGACGCCGACACCGGTCAGCGGATACGTCCGCAGGGTGTCCCAGGCCACGTGCAGCCGTTCGATACGCGCACCAGCCGACGAATCGCTATCGCCGACCTCATAGCGTTGCAGATCGCTCTGCAATTCGCCCAGGCGCATCTGGTCGGTCAGCGCGGGCACGCTGGCAATCACCCCCACGGCCACCACCGCGCCACCAACGAAGGTCAGCAGGCGCATGCGCGCGCTGCGCCAGGGCGCGCCCCAGATCAGCACACCCACGGTTGCCAGCAAGGCCAGCCAGACCCCACGGCTACCGCTGAGCACGATCACCACCACCGTGGCGATGGCCGCGCCCACCAGCCAGCGCACGGCACCGGCGGGGCGGCAGAACGCCACCACCACCAGCAGCATCATCGCGATATCGGCAAAGACAATGGCATTGGTAAAGCCTTCGGCGCGGTCGGCGCCACGCACCACCTGCACGATCGCGATCACCATCGCCGCCGCCACGCCCACCAGCGCGCCGCGCCACAACCAGATCTGGCGCGGGTGCAATGTGTAGGCCCACAACGCCGCCCAGGGCAGCACCAGAAAGCGCGAGCGATTGCCGACATCGCGCAGGCCGTGCTCGAACAGGGCGATCGACAGCAAGGACATGGCGATCACCGCCGCCGTCAACCAGCCCAGCGTCCGCAGCGACCAGCTGCGCCGCGCAATGCCCGCGCGCAGGCTGCGCCAGCCGACCAGCGAACCAAGCAGCAGGCACAGGCCAAACGGCAGCAGCCCGCTGGGCATGCTCACCACCAGCGCCGTCAGCGCGAACACCCCCAGTTCGGCAATGCCCACGCCTGCCCGCGATGCCACGGGGGCGGAGTGAGGAAGCGAAGCGGGCTGGGTGCGCAGGGAATTCATCGAGACATCGGTCAAGGGGTGAAGAAACGAACGGGTCGGGTTCAAACGCCGGCCAAGCTAACGATGCCGGGCATGAATCCTTGTTAGACGAGGGGCTGGGGGCACCGAGGGTGGCCGGCGCACACCAGCAGTGGATGGTCGACTGGCTCATTCGACATCCAGGTTGCCCTGCTCCTTTTCCTCCACCGCCTTCTCGGTGGAACTGGCCACACAGTTGCCCTGGACGGCATCGGCCGGCACCAGCCACCAGCGCCGCCGGTTGGCCACGCCCACCAACTGGCTGCGGCTGCGGTCCACGCAGCCCAGCAGTGCCGTCTCCTGCACCATCAGCCAACGCTGCCATGGCTGCGCGGCCTGCCAGGCCACGCCACGACGCAGCTGTTCTTCCCACGGCACCTTGAAGCCGAAGGTCTGCGCAGGCCGGTCGGCCATCAGCAGGTTCTGCTCCTTCCAGGCCACCAGGCCGAGCTGGGCATCCGGGCCGATGCGGCGCCCGGCTTCGCGCATCACCGCACCGGCCGAGCTGGAATCGTTGAAGACCGGGTAGCAGATCAGGCCGAACGCCACCCACCACGCGCCCAGTAGCGAGACCACAGCCAGCGGCGAGCGCCGGACCCGCAGCCACAACAGGCTGGCCACCCCCCAGCTGCCCACCGCCAGCAGCACCCAGCCCAGCGGGTCGGTTGCCTCGCTGCCAACCCCGCGGCTGTCCATGATCTTCTGCTCGAAGCCCGGATGTCCGGCCAGCATCGCCGCCCCGCCGGCCACGAAGGCCACGGTCAGCAGCAGCACGAAGCCGAACAGCAGCCGCTGCACCCCGGCCCGGCGCAGCAGACCCGCGGCCAGCGGCGCCAACGCCAGGCAAAACATCGGCAACGCCGGCAGGATGTAGACATCGCGCTTGCCGCTGGGAATGGTGAAGAACACCAGCACCAGCAGCCACCAAGCCAGCGGCAGCAGGTAGCGTGCATCGCGCCGTCGCAGCCGCCGACGCCACGCCGGAATCGCCCACGGCAGCAGCAGGATGGTCGGCAACCACATCGTCGCCATGCTCTGCAGGTGGTACCACACCGGCTGCGCGTGATCCCACGAGCTGGCATAGCGCTTGGCGGTCTGCCGCAGCAGGATGTCGTTGAGGTAGACGCGGTATTCGGGCTGGCCGGCCGTCAGCGCCGTCGCCACCATCGGCACGAACCACAACGCGATCGCCACGAAGAACACCAGCGGCCCCAGCCAGAAGCGCCGGTCGCGCACATGCACGCGCACGCCCGGCCAGCCGCGCGCCGCGGCAATGCCGGCCGGGATCAGCATCAACAACGCGATGATGCCCACGCCCTTGGTGATCACGCCCAGCCCGGCAGCGAACCAGCCCAGCGTCCACCAGCGCCAGGCCGGCCCCAGTAACAGGTGACGCAGTAGCCCGTAATTGGCCAGGGTGATCCAGAACACCACCAGCGGGTCGATCTGCGCCTTCTTGGCCTGGAAGGTGAAGTGCAGCGTGAACAGCAGCATCCACGCCGCATAGGCACCAACGCGCCGGGTCCACAGCCGCCGTCCCAGGTCGTAGACGCAGGCCAGCGTCCCCAGCGCTGCCAGCAGCGACGGCAGCAGGAACGCCACCCGCCAGTTGCCCAAGACCGTGTAGAACAGCGCCTGCAGCCACATCAGCATCGGCGGCTTGTCCGAATACAGCTCGTTGCCGCGATGCGGGAACAGCCAATCCCCGCTCAGCACCATCTGCTTGGCCACCAGCGCAAAGCGCGGCTCGTCAGACGGCCACGGGTCGCGCAAGCCCAGCCCGGCACCGATCACCAGTACCGCGGTGATGGCCAGCAACCAGACATCGGTGGAAGCGCGGGGCTTGGGCATGGTGGGCGGCACGGGACGCAGAGGTTGGAGCGCTGGGCTGAGCGCGGTCAGGAGGCTTTTAGCAAACGCGCGTAGAAGAACCCGTCGCAGTGCTGCTCACCGGGGAAGCGCTGCCGCCCCGACCCCGCCACATGGCCGAACTGCGCACCCAGCGGTTGCGCCCGGGCATCGGGCGTGCGCTGCAGGAATGCGGCGATCTGCGCCTGGTTTTCGCGCGCCAGCAGCGAGCAGGTGGTGTAGAGCAACTGCCCGCCGGGCCGCAGGGTACGCCAGGTCGCGTCCAGCAGGCGCGCCTGCAGCGCACACAGCGCATCGATGTCGTCGGCCCGGCGATGCAGCAGCACGTCCGGTTGCCGCCGCACCACGCCGGTGGCCGAGCACGGTGCATCCAGCAGCACTGCGTCGAAGGGCGCACCGTCCCACCACGCCGCCGGGTCGGCGGCATCGGCCGCATGCAGGCTGACCTGCGCCGTCGGCACGGTGCGCTGCAGGGTCTGCTGCACGCGCTCCAGGCGGCGCGCATCCACATCCAGCGCGGTGAGCTGCACGGCGGGGTGACGTTCCAGCAGATGCGCCGCCTTGCCGCCGGGCGCGGCGCAGGCATCGAGCACGCGGGCCGAGGGGTCCAGCACCAGTGCATCGGCCACCTGCTGCGCAGCGCCGTCCTGCACCGACACCATGCCGTTGGCGAAGCCAGGCAGCTGGCTCACCGGCACGGCGCCCGCCAGCCGCAGCGCATCCGGCAACACCGGGTCGGTGTGCGCAGCGATACCGGCCTCGGCCAGCCGCGCCGCATAGGCCGCCGGATCGGTCTGCCCGCGATGCACGCGCAACCACATCGGCGCCATCTGCGCGCTCGCCACGAAGATGGCCTCGGCACGCTCGCCCCAGTCCGCGCGCAGCTGCTTGCGCAACCACGACGGCCAGCCGGCATCGTCGGCCACCGCAGGGAACCCTTCGCGCTGCGCACGTCGCAGGAGTGCGTTGACCATGCCGGCCTGGCGCGGCCGGCCCAGCGCACGGCAGGCGTCCACGGTGGCCGACAACGCCGCGTGCGCGGGCAGTTGCACTACATCGAGCTGGGCGAAGCCGGCCATCAGCAAGGCCTTGAGTTCGGCGTCGCGCGGCGGCAGCGGGCGCTCCAGCCATTGCCGCAGCGCCACGTCGTAGGCAGGCCGGCGCCGCAGCACGGCGAAACAGATCGCCTCCACCAACGCGCGGTCGCGCGGATCGGCCAGGCCGGGCAGCGCCGTGGCCAGCTCGGCCTTCAGCGAACGCCCCTGATCGAACACGGCCGTCAGCACCCGCGCCGCCACCAGGCGCGAGGCGACGCCGGCCGCCACGGTGTCGGTCGCCATCAGCGCAGCGCCGGCAGGTCGCGGCGCGCGTTGAGGTAGTCGGCAGCGGTGATCGCCTTGCCGCCCTCACGCTGCAACACGCGCACCCGCAATGCGCCCTGGCCGCAGGCGATGTCGATGCCCTGCTTGCTGGCGGCCAGCAGCGTGCCCGGCGGCTGTTGATGCGCCAGCTCCAGCGCCACGGCACCATGCAGGCGCACGCGCTCGCCGGCCAGGATCGCTTCGGCCACCGGCCACGGATTGAACGCCCGCACGCGCCGCGCCAGCTCCTGCGCCGGCTGCGCCCAGTCCAGCCGTGCCTGCGCCTTGTCCAGCTTGTGCGCGTAGGTCACCCCTTCGGCCGGCTGCGGTTGCGCCACCGGGCGAATGCCGGCGCGCAGCAGGCCCAGGCCGTCGGACAGCACCTGCGCGCCCAGCGCGGCCAGGCGGTCGTGCAGCTGGCCGCCGGTTTCCTGCTCGCCGATCTCGATACGCTGCGACAGCAGCACCGGGCCGGTATCCAGGCCCGCTTCCATCTGCATCAGGCACACGCCGGTTTCGCGGTCGCCGGCCTCGATCGCGCGCTGGATCGGCGCGGCGCCACGCCAGCGCGGCAGCAGCGAGGCATGCACATTCCAGCAGCCGTGGGTGGGCGCGGCCAGCACCGCCTTGGGCAGGATCAGCCCGTAGGCCACCACCACCATCAGGTCGGCATCGAGACCGCGCAGCGTGGCCAGCGCCTCGGGCGAACGCAGGGTCTGCGGCTGGTAGACCGGAATGCCGCGTGCGATCGCTTCCAGCTTGACCGGCGACGGCGTCAGCCCGCGCCCGCGCCCGGCCGGGCGATCGGGCTGGGTGTAGACCGCCACCACTTCATGCCGCTGCGCGGCGGCGCGCAACGAGGCGACGGCGAACTCCGGCGTACCGGCGAAGACGATTCTCATAAGGGCATTCGGGAGTCGGGAGTGGGGATTGGCAACGGCGTTGGTCGCGGACGGAGGCCGGGCCGGGGTGCCGGTGCGGATTGGATACGGACGTCGGGATCACGGGCGGAAAACGGGTGCGGCCATGGGCGGACGCGCGGCCTGGATACCGGTGCGGCGGGAAACCGCCCTGGCGCACGCGGGGAGGCCAGTGCCGCGTCTGAGTGCCTGCCGGCGAACGCCGCTGCACGCGGGCACGTGACCAGGAAAGCATTGCGGCACCACTGCGCGCGCATCCGCCGCTGCCGCACCGCAGACAAGCTCGGAGCCAGGTTCAGGCATTCAACAGCGCAAGCGGAGCCGCTTCTGCCAATCCCCAATCCCGACTCCCCAATCCCCGCCCTCAAGCCACATGCTTGCGCATCTTGGCCAGCTTCTTGCGCACCATCTCGCGCTTGAGCGGCGACAGGTAATCCACGAACAGCTTGCCGTCCAGGTGATCCATCTCGTGCTGGATGCAGACCGCCAGCAGGCCGTCGGTGTTCAGCTCCTGGGCCTGCCCCTGGCGGTCGAGATAGCGCACGGTGATCGCGTCGGCGCGGCTGACGTCTGCAAAGATGCCCGGCACCGACAGGCAGCCTTCCTGGTAGACCTGCTCGCCCTGCCTGGCGACGATTTCGGGGTTGACGAACACCTGCGGGGCGTTCTTTTCCTCGCTGACGTCGATCACCATGAAGCGCTTGTGCACGTCCACCTGACTGGCGGCCAGGCCGATGCCGGGCGCCTCGTACATGGTCTGGAACATGTCATCGAGCAGCGTCTGGAACGCCGGGCTGACCACGTCGGCGGCGTCGACCGGCACGGCCTTGGTGCGCAGCCGCGGGTCGGGAAATTCGAGAATAGGGAGCAAAGCCATGCGATTACCCGTCTGGGAATACCGGCGCTGCGCCGGCAAGACGGTGTCATTCTAGCGCAATGCTTGCGTGGCGCCCCGGTTTCTGGACTATAGTGCGCGGACCTGTTGGGGAATCAGGCAAGAAGGCACTCATGTTGAACCGACTTCGTACGGTCGTCGCTGCGGCGATGCTGACCGTCGCGACCTACGCTGCCGCGCAAGCGGTGGGCGAGCATCCAGACACCTATGTGGTCCGCAAGGGGGATACCTTGTGGGACATCGCTGGGCGTTTCCTGCAAAAACCGTGGCTGTGGCCGGAAATCTGGCAAGCCAATCCACAGATCCAGAATCCGCACCTGATCTACCCGGGTGACGTGATCAGCCTGGCCTACCTGGACCGCGTCGGCAAAGGCACGATCCAGCCCGGCCCGCGCCAGGAAGCGCCGATCAACGCCATTCCGCTGGCCGACGTCGAGCCGTTCCTGAAGAACCTGCGCGTGGTCGAGGACTTCGACCAGCTGCCTTACGTGGTTGGGCTGGAAGGCGGTCGCTCGCGCGCCACCACCGGTCAGGTGGCCTACGTGGTGGGCCTGGAAGACGCACAGCCGGGCCAGCGCTTTGCGGTGGTCCGCCCGACCGTGAAGTTCAGCCTGCCCAAGCACAACGAAGACCTGGACATGGCGGGCAACATCACCGCCGGTGCCGGCAACATCTGGAAGAACTTCATCGCGCCGAGCACGCGCCGTGAATCGCTGGGCTACGAACTGGCGCAGGTCAACGTCGGCACCATCACCCGAAGCGCGGCGGGCGGCAACTCCAAGGCGGCGACCCTGCTGTTGCAGGACAGCGGCCGCGAGGTACGCGCCGGCGACCGGATCGTGGCGGTGGAAGCGCAGCCCTACGACCTGCAGTTCATTCCGCACCCGCCATCCGAACAGGCGCTGCAGACCGAACTGCGCGTGCTGGCCATCTCCGACGCCTTCATCGTTGGCGGTACCCGCGATGTGATCGCCATTTCCGGCGGCGCCCGCGAAGGCATCAACAACGGCACGGTGTTCTCGATCTGGCGCAAGGGCCGCACGGTCAGCGACCGCGTCAAGCACTCGCGCTTCTCGCGCACCGATGACGATTTCAGCGGCCCGGCCGGCTCCACCGTCGGCCTGCCGGACGAGTACGCCTCGCACGCGATGGTGTTCCGCACCTATGACAAGGTCAGCTATGCGCTGGTGATGGAAAGCGTCAAGCCGACCGGCCTGGGGTATTTCGTCAAGCATCCCGACGCGCAGTAGGCGTCAATTCCGATGCGGTGACGCGACGGCGCCTGAGGGCGCCGTCGTCGTTTGCGGCCCAGGCTGTGCGCATGACCTCTACCGATTCCGACCTGCGCGCATTGCTGATCCTGCTGCTGGCGGGCGGCCGCAGCCCACCCCGTCGCGCATTGATGAGCACCCACGCCAGCCCGTCCGATATCCTGGCTGCCGGGCCCGGCGCCTGGCGCGCGGCCGGCTGCGACGCGCTGCAATCGGAACGGCTGCAGTCGCCTGACCTGCATGCGCTGGATGCCGCGCTGCGCTGGTGCGAACACGCAGATCACCATCTGATCGGCTGGCACGAACCGGACTACCCGGCGCTGCTGCGCCACATCGTCAACCCGCCGCTGGCGCTGTTCGTGGACGGCGATCCCAATGCGCTGTGGCATCCAGGCGTGGCCGTGGTCGGCAGCCGCTCGGCCACCGCCGGCGGGCGCGATCACACCCGCGCCTTCGCATCGCACCTGGCGGCTGCAGGGCTGGGCATCGTCAGCGGCATGGCCGCCGGCGTCGATGCGATCGCCCATGAAGCCGCACTTGCGCAGCCGGACGGCATCACGGTGGCGGTGGTGGGCACCGGGGCCGACGTGGCCTACCCCGCGCATCACCGGGCATTGCGCGAGCGCATCGCTGCACGCGGCGCAGTGGTCAGCGAATACCTGCCGGGCACCGGCGCGGTGGCGGCGCACTTCCCGGCCCGCAACCGCATCATTGCCGGGCTGGCGCTGGGTACCCTGGTGGTCGAGGCAGCGATGCGCTCGGGCGCGCTGATCACCGCGCGGCTGGCCGCCGAGGCCGGGCGCGAGGTGTTCGCCCTGCCCGGCTCGCTGCACAATCCGCTCGCGCGCGGCTGCCATCATCTGATCCGCCAGGGCGCCACGCTGGCGCAGGACCCGGCCCAGGTCATCGAGGGCCTGCAACTGCTGTCGGGCGAATTGGCCACCGCCTTGCGCGAGCGCCTGGCCGCCCCCACTCAATGGTCCAGCACGACATGTCGCGCCACGCCCACCCGTCCGGATCCCGACTACCAGCGCTTGTGGCAGGCGCTGGGCCACGACCCAACCCCTATGGATTGCCTGGTTGAACGCACCGGATTGACGGCCGCCGCGCTGTCCTCCATGCTGCTCATCATGGAACTGGAGGGAAATGTGGTCACCGAGCACGGTCGCTATACCCGCAATCCCTAGTTTCTTCACCTCCACAGCGTCGCGCGACGCAGGCCGAGGGCAATGAAAGAGAGCATTCTCGATGTACTGCTGTACCTGTTCGAACATTATTTCAGCGAAGACGCGGACCTGGTCCGTGACCGTGACTCGCTTCAGAATGGCCTGATCCAGGCCGGTTTCAGCCCCGCAGAAATCAGCAAGGCCTTCGACTGGCTGGACGCGCTCTCCGAGCAGCGGCCGAGCGTCGCGCGCCCGCATGTCGATGGGCCGGTGCGGATCTACCATGGCCCGGAGCTGGACAAGCTCGATCTGGATTGCCGGGGATTCCTGTTGTTCCTCGAACAACACCGCATCCTCGACGCCGACCAGCGCGAACTGGTGCTGGACCGTGCCATGGCGCTGGACCAGGACGAGCTGGACCTGGACGACCTCAAGTGGGTGGTGCTGATGGTGTTGTTCAACCAGCCGGGCGCAGAAGCGGCCTATGCCTGGATGGAAACCCAGATGTTCCTGGACGAGCCTGAACCCGTACACTGAAGGCTGAAGCCGCCACGGACGTGCGCGCGAGGGGACGGGGATGAGCAGTTGGTATTACGCCGAGGGCAACCGCCAGCGGCGTGGCCCGGTGACCGATGAGGTCCTGCGCGGCCTGTATCGCGATCGCCAGATCGCCCTGGATACGCTGGCCTGGCGCGAAGGGCTGGACCAATGGCGGCCGCTCTCCGCCTGCGCCGACGAACTCGGCCCACCGGTGTCCACCGATCTGCACGCTGCACCAATGCCACCGCCACTACCGGTGGCGACACCTGATGCCTGGCATGCCCGCCCTGCTGCTCCGACACCCCAACAGTCGAGAGCCTCAGGCTGGCCGCTGGTGTTGACGCTGATCGCAATCATTGGCGGCTTTGTTGTCGTGGCCGTGGCCGGCATGCTGGCCGCGATCGCCGTGCCCGCCTACAAGGACTACCTGAGCCGCGCCAAGGTCACCGAGGCGGTGACCGCACTGGCACCGCTGAAGCCGCAGATTGCCGAATTTCTCGCCCGCGAAGGCCGCTGCCCGGTCAATGGCGACACCGGCTTCCAGGCCCCGGAGCATTACGCGACCGATGTGCTGGCCAGCGTGCAGATCGGCCGCTTCGATACCAGCGATTGCGGTGTCGAAGCGCTGCTGCGCTCGCCGGATTCGCCCAGGATCGACGGCAAGGCGCTGTGGCTGGACTTCGATGCCGATGCCGGCCGCTGGCACTGCAGTTCCGAGATCGACGACCAGCAACTTCCGCAGCAGTGCCGCGGCTGAGCGGCCGCTGCACGCAAACGCGCTTCGCACTACCCAAGGGGAACATCAATGACGCAGTGGTATTACGCCGACGCACAGCGGCAACGCCAGGGGCCGGTGGACACGGACACGCTGGTCGCGCGCCTGTCGCAGGGGCTGATCGACCGTAGCAGCCTGGTCTGGCGCGAGGGTCTGCCGCAGTGGGTGGCGCTGGGCGAGGTCACGGCCGAACTGGGCCTGGATACGCCGCTACCGGCGCCAGTAGCGCCAGCCGCCGATGCGCCGGCGGTCGCGGCGACGAAGGAAGTCTCGCCGGCGGCGGGCGCATCGGCTGCCGATGCCCCAGCGCAGGAGTGGTCGCGGCCGCCCGCCCCTGCCGTCGCCGATCCGGAGGCGCCGGTCGAGCCCGCTCAAGCTGCCGCCAGCACGCCGCCGACGCCGGCAACCGCGTCGGCGCTATCCGGCGCGTCGGCGCAAGGCCCAATGCAGTCGGGTCCGCACCCGGCAGCGGCGCAGCCTTACCCGTCCGCCAGCGAGCCGGTCGCGCCAGACGGCGACGCGTCGCGGTCCACTTCACCGGGCGCAGCGGACGCCGCCGTGCAGCCACCTGCCGCAGCAGGAGCGGCAGCGGCACTTCATCCGCCACCGCCCGCCACGCCATTACCGACCGCCTGGGACACCCCGGCCGGGCCCGCACCGGCCGCCGGCATCGCAGCGCCCGACGCGCCGGTCGTCTACGCCGGTCTGTGGCGCCGCGTGGCGGCCAGCATCCTGGACAGCCTGGTCACCACCTTCGCGGTCTACCTGATCGTGATCCCGCTGGTGTTCGTGCTTGCCTTCGGCGCCGGGCTGAGCGATGCCGGCTCCGCGCTGGACGATGGCAGCGCGCTCGGCATTGCGCTGCTGGTGCTGTCCTACGGCATCGGGCTGGCCATCCCCACCCTGTATTTCGCCTGGATGCAGTCCAGCCGGCTCCAGGCCAGCCTGGGCAAGCTCGCCTGCGGGATCAAGGTGGTCCGCGCCGACAGCCAGGGCGCACGCGTCGGCTTCTGGCGCAACCTGCTGCGCTACCTGGCTTACATGCTGATCAGCGTGCTCACCCTGGGCATCGGTGTGATCGTGGCCGCCTTCATGGCCGGCATGAGCGCGCGCAAGCAGGCCCCGCACGACAAGGTCTGCGACACCCTGGTGGTGGACCGCTGGGCCTTCACCGACCACCCGGAGCTGCAGTCCAAGGGTCTGGATACGGTTTCGATCGTGGTCCTGGCCATCTACGGGCTGCTGCTGGTGGTCTCGATCGTGGTGGTGGGCTTCATGCTGGCGGCGATCGGGATGAGCCAGCGCTAGCACTTCGCGGCGCTGGCCGCTTGACACGGCGGCGTCCGCCGTGATCTTTCTAATAAGAGAACTGAACGCCCGGGCTACTTCCCGGGCGTTAACGTGTGGGAAACGGCCGATCTGCTTCCCTCGACCGGCCAATTAGGCCACGCTACCCGCCCCCCGGGCCCTGCGCCCCAAGAAGTCGCCACCATGCCCAAGCACCTGCTCATCGTCGAATCGCCCGCCAAGGCCAAGACGATCAATAAATACCTCGGCAAGGACTTCACCGTCCTGGCCTCGTATGGGCACGTGCGCGACCTCGTCCCCAAGGAGGGCGCGGTCGATCCGGACAACGGCTTTGCGATGCGCTACGACCTGATCGAGAAGAACGAGAAGCATGTCGAAGCCATCGCGCGCGCCGCCAAGGGCGCCGACGACATCTTTCTGGCGACCGACCCGGACCGCGAGGGCGAGGCGATCAGCTGGCACATCGCCGAGATCCTGAAAGAGCGCGGCCTGCTCAAGGACAAGCCGATGCAGCGGGTGGTGTTCACCGAGATCACCCCGCGCGCGATCAAGGAGGCGATGGCCAAGCCACGCATGATCGCCGGCGACCTGGTGGACGCGCAGCAGGCGCGCCGCGCGCTCGATTACCTGGTCGGCTTCAACCTGTCGCCAGTGCTGTGGCGCAAGGTGCAGCGCGGGCTCTCTGCCGGCCGCGTGCAGTCGCCGGCATTGCGCATGATCGTCGAGCGCGAGGAAGAGATCGAAGCCTTCATCGCGCGCGAATACTGGTCCATCGATGCGCATTGCCGGCATCCCTCGCAAGCCTTCACTGCACGGCTGATCAAGCTGGACGGGCAGAAGTTCGAGCAGTTCACCGTCACCGACGGCGATACCGCCGAAGCGGCGCGGTTGCGTATCCAGCAGGCCGCGCAAGGCGTGCTGCACGTCACCGACGTGGCCAGCAAGGAGCGCAAGCGCCGCCCGGCCCCGCCGTTCACCACCTCCACGCTGCAGCAGGAAGCCTCGCGCAAACTCGGCTTCACCACCCGCAAGACCATGCAGGTGGCGCAGAAGTTGTACGAAGGCGTGGCGCTGGGCGACGAAGGCTCGGTCGGCCTGATCAGCTATATGCGTACCGACTCGGTGAACCTGTCGCAGGACGCGCTGGCGGAAATCCGCGACGTGATCGCGCGCGACTTCGGCACCGCCTCGCTGCCGGACCAGCCCAACGCCTACACCACCAAGTCCAAGAACGCGCAGGAAGCCCACGAAGCGGTGCGCCCGACCTCGGCGCTGCGCACCCCGGCGCAGGTGGCGCGCTTCCTGTCCGAAGACGAGCGCCGCCTGTACGAGCTGATCTGGCGCCGCGCGGTGGCCTGCCAGATGATCCCGGCCACGCTCAATACCGTCAGCGTGGATCTGTCGGCCGGCAGCGAACATGTGTTCCGCGCCAGCGGCACCACCGTGGTGGTCCCGGGCTTTTTGGCCGTCTACGAAGAAGGCAAGGACACCAAGAGCAGCGAGGACGAGGACGAAGGCCGCAAGCTGCCGCTGATGAAGGCCGGCGACAACGTCCCGCTGGACCGCATCGTCACCGACCAGCACTTCACCCAGCCGCCGCCGCGCTTCACCGAAGCGGCGCTGGTCAAGGCGCTGGAGGAGTACGGCATCGGCCGTCCGTCCACCTATGCCTCGATCATCCAGACCCTGCAGTTCCGCAAATACGTGGAAATGGAAGGCCGCAGCTTCCGTCCCACCGATGTGGGCCGTGCGGTGTCCAAGTTCCTGTCCGGGCATTTCACCCGCTACGTGGATTACGACTTCACCGCCAAGCTCGAAGACGACCTGGATGCGGTCTCGCGTGGCGAGGAAGAGTGGATCCCGTTGATGGAGAAGTTCTGGGGCCCGTTCAAGGAACTGGTCGAGGACAAGAAGGATTCGCTGGACAAGACCGACGCCGGCAGCGTGCGCGTGCTTGGCACCGACCCGGTCAGCGGCAAGGAAGTGAGCGCGCGCATCGGCCGCTTCGGCCCGATGGTGCAGATCGGCACCGTGGAAGACGAAGAAAAGCCGACCTTCGCCTCGCTGCGTCCGGGCCAGAGCATCTATTCGATCTCGATCGAAGACGCGCTCGAGCTGTTCAAGATGCCGCGCGCCCTCGGCCAGGACAAGGGCCAGGACGTCAGCGTCGGCATCGGCCGCTTCGGGCCGTTTGCGCGCCGCGGCAGCGTGTATGCATCGCTGAAGAAAGAGGACGATCCGTACACCATCGACCTGGCGCGCGCGGTGTTCCTGATCGAGGAGAAGGAAGAGATCGCACGCAACCGCGTCATCAAGGAATTCGACGGCAGCGACATCCAGGTGCTCAACGGACGCTTCGGCCCGTACATCAGCGATGGCAAGCTCAATGGCAAGATCCCCAAGGAGCGCGAGCCAGCGTCGTTGAGCCTTGAGGAGGTGCAGCAACTGCTGGCCGATACCGGCAAGCCGGTGCGCAAGGGCTTCGGTGCCAAAAAAGCCACGCTCAAGAAGACTGCGGTGAAGGATTCGGCGCCGAAGAAGACGGCCGTCAAGAAGACCGCGACCAAGACCGCTGCCACCAAGACGGCGGCGAAGAAGGCACCGGCCAAGAAGGCCGCCGCCAAGAAGGCGACCAAGCGCGTGGTCAAGAAGACCGCGAGCAAGGCCGCAGGCTGAGCCACGCCATGGATCACGCACTCAGCCTGGATGGCGCTGTCGCCGCCCTGCGCCAGGGTGGCGTGATCGCCTACCCCACCGAGGCAGTGTGGGGCTTGGGCTGCGACCCGGCCCGGGAAGCGGCCGTGTTGCGGCTGCTGGAGATCAAGCGGCGGCCGGTCGACAAGGGCGTGATCGTGGTGGCGTCCGGCGTGGACGTGTTGCGCGACTGGGTCGATCTGGACGCGCTGGAGCCGGCCCGCCGCCAGGACGTGCTGGCCAGCTGGCCGGGCCCGCATACCTGGATCCTGCCGGTCACCGCACAGGCGCCGCGCTGGGTCACCGGCACGCATGACGGGCTGGCGGTGCGCATCAGCGCGCACCCGGTGGTGGCAGCGCTGTGCGCGGCCTGGGGTGCGCCGCTGGTGTCCACCAGCGCCAACCTGGCCGGGCAGCCGCCGGCACGCAGCCGCGAGACGCTGGACCCGGCGCTGCTGGCGACGATCGACGGCGTGGTGGACGGCGAGGTGGGCGCGCTGGCGCAGCCAACCCAGATCCGCGACGCGCGCAGCGGCCAGATCCTGCGCGACTGACAGCGGCCTGATAAACCGTCGGCGCCCGCACGCGGCGAGCGCGACCGGCGCTCGGAGTCAGGGGGTGTCACCTCGTAGGCTCCGGCATCTGCGCATCGTCCTCGCTCGGCTGACCACTGCTCGCCCACTGGCAGCGGCTCCAAGCCAGGCGACGTGTTGCCGCCTACGCACCCGCAACGCCGTTCAGCCGCACCCCTTTGCGGCAGCCGGGCAGACGCGCACACTGCGGCCATGCGCACCGTCCTCACTGTTTTGCTGCTCGCCACGGCGCTGCCTGCGTCGGCCGCCACTCCTGCGAACACACCGGACCCGAACGTGCGGGTCTACCGCTGCGTGAGCAGCAGCGGCACCGTCGCCCTGCAGGACGCGCCGTGCAGCAGCGGCCGCCAGCAGGTCTTGGACATGCAGCGCCCGCAGGACCCACCGCCGCGCCCAGCGCGGGTGGAAGCGCCAGCACCGGTCGCCGCACCGGCCACGCGCGAGGTCCGCATCGTCACTGTGCAACCGCCACAGCCGATGTACGAATGCACCACCGCAGACGGCGAGCGTTATACCAGCGACAGCCCGGAAGGCAATCCGCGCTGGGTGCCGACCTGGGGCCCGGCCTATGTGGGCAATGGCATCGCTCCGCCTCCGCCGCCTGCCGGCACCCTGCGCCCGCCGCTGCCGGTCAGCCCGCGCCCCGCGATCGCGGTGCAGGGTGGCTCCTCCGGACGCGGCGGCAGCATCCGCGGCAGCGCCAGCGTCGGCACCGACGCCTACCAGGGGCGCTATCGAGGCAACTATCAGGGCGGTCATGGCGGCACGGTGATCGTGCCCTACGGCAATGTGCAGATCCGCGACGAATGCCATGCGCTGCCCGAGCAGGAAGTGTGCGCGCGCCTGGCCGACCGGCGCTGGGAGCTGATCCGTCGCTACAACAGCGCCCTGCAGAGCGAGCGGGTGGAGCTCAGCCGCGAACAGCGCGGCATCGAAGCGCGCCAGCAACGCGATTGCGGCGGCGTATGAGCCGCATGCGCCTGATCGCCTTGGTGATGATGGGCTGGGTGTCGGGCAGCAATGCCCAGGACGTGGCCATCTATCGCTGCACCGATCCCAGCGGCGCGCTCACCGTGCAGAACATGCCGTGCCCGAAGGGCATGCAGCAACAGAAGAAGCTGATGACCGCACCGGCCGCGGTGCCGTTTGCGCCCGGCACGCCCCCGGCGCCAGCGCCCGTGCGCACGGCACCGGTTGCGCCGGCCCCGGTGCCTGCCGCTGCGCCCGTGGCAGCGCCGGCCCCACTGACATCGACCTCCACCCTGCCCCCACCACCGCTGTTCGAGTGCACCGCGCACGACAACGGCCGCTACTTCACCGAAGACCGCGAACCGGCCAGGCGCTGCCTGCCGATGCAGACCACCAACCTGGGCGGCGGCCCGGCCACCGGTGGCGGCAGCGCCTGCGAAGTGGTCACCGACCGGTGCGCACCGGTGCCGGACCAGAGCCTGTGCGAGGCCTGGCGTAAACGCGCCGAGCAGGCCGAATCGACCTGGCGCTTCTCCGATGAAGCGCAATCGGCCGAACGCAAACAGCGCTACGACCAGATGCGGCGCGTGCTGGAGGAAAGCCGCTGCGCCAATCCCGCTGCCACACCGTAAACGCGTGGCCTGATCGCCGGCTGCAAGGCCTTACGCAAACAGCGCTACGACGAGATGCGGCGTGCGCCTGGATGAAAGGCGCTGCGCCAATCCTGCCGCTACGCCGTAACCACGCGGCCTGACTCATCGACCCTCGCCTGCAATGGCGTCGGGCGGAACCAAAGAACGCCGTCGCGCAACGACGCTGCGCCCTTGCCCGGCAGTCCGATGACCGGCAACGTCGTCCTGCCGTGGCGTCGTGCTCAGAACCCGTAACGCAGGAAGCCGCCATCGACCGCGATGCATCCGCCGGTGATGTAGCTGGCGGCCGGCAAGCACAGGAAACCGACCGCGGCAGCGACTTCTTCCGGTTCGCCAATGCGGCGCATCGGCGTGCGCTCGATCACCTGCTCGTAGTAGTCCGGATCCGACAACGGTCCGGAGGTACGGCGCGTGCGGATGTACCACGGCGCCACCGCATTGACGCGAATGCCGTCCTGCGCCCACTCCACCGCCAGGTTGCGCGTCATCTGCTGCAGCGCGGCCTTGGTCATGCCGTAGGGCGCGCCGCTGCGCACATGCGTGATGCCCGAGACGCTGCCGACATTGACGATGGCCGAGGCCGCGTGCCGGGTCAGCAGCGGATGCGCATAGCGCGATAGTTCGAACGCGGAGAACACGTTGGTTTCGAAGATGCCGCGCCACTCGTCCTCGGTGTAGTCGATCGCGGCGCGGGTGATGTTGCCGCCGGCATTGTTGATCAACAGGTGCAGGCCGTCGGCGTGGTCTTCCACCCAGTCCAGGATCGCGCGGCGCTCCTCGTCGTCGGAGACATCGGCGGCCAGGCCGTGCAGTTCGCGCTCCGGGAACTCGTCGGCCAGGTCGTCGCGCGCCTGCGCCAGTGCATCGGCATCGCGCGCCACCAGCAGCAGATCCGCACCGAAGCCGAGCAGTTCGCGGGCAATGGCCAGACCAATACCGGCGCTGGCGCCGGTGATGAGCGCGGTCTGTCCGTCCAGCCGCCAGCGGTGCGTTGTCACGTGCGTGATCCTCTTTCAAAACGCGGGAAACCGCCGCTGCAGCGCAGTTGACGCGGCGCCACGGCAGCGGCGTTAGGATACCGCCACACCGAGCGAGGTCACGACGATGAAACTGCACTGGATGCTTGCCGCCGTTCTGGCGTTGACGCTCGCGGCCTGCCAGCGCCCGCAACCGGCGCCCACCGATCAAAAGCCCGATCCGCAGGCGACCGCCTTGCGCGACCACATCCAGGCGCCGCTGAACCAGGCGCACGCCGTGCAGGCCGCCAGCGACCAGGCGGCCGAAGATCAGCGAAAGGCGATCGACGCCGCCACGCAGTAAGCGGTGCGTCGTCAACTGGACGCACCCGACACGGCGGCGCCGCTGTCAGCTCGCACCCGGCAGGGATGCTCCGTCGTCTCATGCCGCAAAACGACAACGCCGGCGCATGGCCGGCGTTGTCGCTGCAGTCCATCGACGCACCTGCCGGGTCAGAACCCGCAGAAGCAGTACGCCAGTGCCTTGACCGGTGTGCCGCCGGCCTTGCCGTCATGCACGGCGTCTTCGACGAAGCGCAGCTGGGTGTCCACTTCCGGCAGCGAGCGCGCCAGCACTGCGCGGGCCACGCCCGAATCGCCCAGCATCCAGGCGCCCATGCGGCTGCCGGCAAAGCCGCTCATGAACTGCGAGAACGGGGTGGCCGGCTTTTCCACATAGCGGACGCGGAACTTGCCACGGCCCAGCTTGGCGCGGTCGGCCGCATCGGCCACCGCTTCGGACATGCCGCCGAAGGCATCCACCAGGCCGTGCTGCTTGGCCTGCGCACCGCTCCACACCCGGCCACGCGCCACCTTGTCGATCGCCTCCACCGACTGGTGCCGCGCCTGCGCCACCTTGCCGGTGAAATCGGCATAGCCCTTGTTGATCACCGACTGGATCACCTGGCCGGCGGCCGGGTCCAGCGGGCGCGTGATATCGAAGGCGCCGGCAAAGCGCGTGGTGCCCACGCCGTCGGTATGCACGCCGATCTTGTCCAGCGCGCGGGTCAGGTTTGGCACCATGCCGAAGATGCCGATCGAACCGCTGATCGTGGACGGGTCGGCGTAGATGCGATCGGCATTCATGCTGATCCAGTACCCGCCCGAGGCGGCCAGGTCGCCCATCGAGACCACCACCGGCTTGCCGGCCTGCTTGAGCGCGACCACTTCACGCCGGATCAACTCCGAGGCGAACACTTCGCCGCCGGGCGAATCCACCCGCAGCACCACCGCCTTGACCTCGTCGTCGTCGCGCGCCTGGCGCAGCAGCGCGGCAGTGGACTCGCCACCGATGCGGCCGGCCGGCTGCTCGCCACCGCTGATCTCGCCGGCTGCCACGACCACGGCCACCTGCGGGCGGCTGTCCATCGGCGAGCGCTGCGCCTGCAACTGGCTCAAGTAATCGTTGAAGCCGATATTGCGGAAGCCGCTGTCGGCATCGCTGTCGGCGACGCCGCGCTTGGTCAGCAGCGCATCGACTTCTTCGCGGGTCTTGAGCCCGTCCACCAGCTTCTGCTGCAGCGCGAACTTGGCCAGATCGCCGCCGGCGGCCACCACACCTTCGGGCAAGGTATCGATGCCGGCGGTCAGCTGCGCAGGGGTGAGCTTGCGCGCGGTGCCCACGTCGGCCAGGTAGCGCTGCCACACGTCGTTCATCCAGAACAGGTCCGCTTCCTTGGCGTCGGCCGAGGCCGCGTCGAGGATGTAGGGCTCGGCGGCGGACTTGTACTCGCCCACGCGGAACAGGTGCACGTCCACGCCGAGCTTGTCCTGCAGGCCTTCGCGGAAGTACTGGCGATAACGGCCAAGCCCTTCCAGCAGTACGCTGCCCATCGGGTCCAGGTACACCTCGTTGGCCTGCGCGGCGAGCAGGTACTGGCCCTGGCTCATGCTCTCGCTGAAGGCCACGATCTGCTTGCCGGACGCGCGCAGCGTCTGCAGCGCGGCGGCCACTTCGCGCTGCGAGGCGAAGCCGGACGGCTGCAGCTTGTCCAGGTCCAACACCACCCGCTCGATCTTGCGGTCCTTGCCGGCCGCTTCGATCACCCGCACCAGGTCGCGCAGCTGCACTTCTTCGGCGCTCTTGTCGCCCACCGCCTTGGCCAGCGACCGGCTCACCGGGTCGGCGCTGAATTGCTCCACCAGCGTGCCTTCCGGGTTGATCACCAGCGTGGTGCGCTCGGCCAGCGGCTTGGTGCCATCGCCGCGCGCCAGCGCCACCACCAACACCAGCAGCAACAGGAACAGAAAACCGAAGAACACCAGGTTGAAGATCAGGCGCCGGGTGAAATTCATCACATCCCACAGGCCGACGAAGAAGCTGGCGATGGGATTGCGACGCACGGGGTGATTCATGGAAAGCTCCGTCGAAAGACGCTGCATACAGACGATGGCGCCCAGCATACCGGCTGCGCAGCGTGCGCGGCATGCGCTGGAAGTCAGGGTGTCACGGTGGCGGTCAGCCGCCGGCTGGTCTGGCGGAAGCGCAATCCCATCAGGACCGCCGCCACGGTCAGGCCCAGGATCAGGCCGACCCACATGCCTTGCGGTCCCCAACCAAGACCCAGCCCGAGCCCGGCGCCTATCGGCATGCCCACGCCCCAATACGAGACCATGGCCAGAAACATCGGCACACGCGTGTCCTTGAGCCCGCGCAGCGCGCCGGCCGACAACACCTGGATGCCATCGGGAAACTGGAAGGTGGCGGCAAACAGCAGCAGCAGCGAGGCCAGCGCGGCCACCGCCACATCGTCGGTATACACGCTCACGATGGCGTCGTGCCCCAGCAACAGCGCGCTGGCCGACAGCGCCTGGGTGCCCAGCACGATGGCGTAACCGGCCCAGGTGGCGCGACGCATCGCCAGCGGGTCGCCGCGGCCGACCGCGTGGCCCACGCGCACCGTGGTGGCCTCGGCCACGCCCATCGGGATCATGAAGCACAGCTGCGCGACGTTGATGGCGATCTGGTGCGCGGCCGCCTCGGTCGCGCCCAGCCGGCCGATCAGCAGCGCGGTGACGATGAACAACCCACCTTCCATCAACACGGTGATGCCGATCGGAAGGCCCGTGCGCAGCAACTCGCCGATCGCCCGCCAGCGCGGCCCTTCCAGGTGGGTGAACAACGCCAGATGCGCAAACCGCCGCGCCCGCCACAGGTACAGCGCAAACGCGCTGGCCTGCACCCACATGGTGATCGCCGACGCCATGCCCAGGCCCTGCGCGCCATGTTCGGCAAACCCGAATCGGCCATAGGTCAGCGCATAGCCCAGCGGCGCCAGCACCAGCAGCCCGCCGAAGCCCAGCAGCATGGTCGGCAGCGTCCAGTGCATGCCTTCGCTAAGATAGCGCATGCAGAAGTAGAACGTCAGCGCCGGCACGCCCCAGCGCACCGCATGCAGGAAGTCGGTGGCGCCGGGCACGATGTCCGGCGCAATGCCGAAGGTTGGCAGCAGTGGCGGCACCACGCTCAGGAACGCGAACATCAGCGCGCTCAGCCCCAGCGACAACCACAGGGCCTGACGGAACAGCGGCCCGATCTCGCGCTCGCGCCCGGCGCCGAGCAGTTGCGACACCCAGGCGGTCAACGAAATCAGGGTGCCGATCGGCACCAGCATCGGCAGCCACAGCAGCGAGGTGCCGATGGTCACCGCCGCCAGCGTGGCGGTGCCGTGGTGGCCGGCGATGACGTTGTCGACGAAGCCGATCAGGCCGGTGGAGACGTGGCCGAGCACCAGCGGCAACGCAAGCAGGCCGGTGGTGCGCACTTCCGAGGCGAAGCCTGGCGTCGCGGACGCGGGTGTAGCGGAGACAGACATGACACACCGATCGCCGCGCGGACTGCGGCCGTGCCGGGAGGCGCTGGCACCGGGTCGCGCGGGGCCGCCATCTTACGCGCACTTCCCCACAGGGATCTGACGCGCCCGCAGCGGCCGGCAGCGGCCGGCAGCGCCCGGCAGCGCCCGGCGATGGCGGTGGCAACATGCCGTCATCGCCAATGGTGCGGGCCTGCGCCGCGCGATACGCTGCATGGCCTGCCAGGTGTGGCCGTGGGGCGGCCCGGCCTGGTACTCAGCGTCCCTCACCGCCAACCGGATCCGGCCATGTCCCTGCACCCGCCCACCGCGCATCCTTCGGACTGCGAGAACTGCGCCACTGCCCTGCGCGGCGCGTTCTGCCACGTCTGCGGCCAGAGCGCGCACAACCCGGTGCGCAGCGTCGCGCACGCGGTGGAGAAGGTCTTCGAATCCTTCTGGCACCTGGATGGACGGATCTTCCGCACCGTGCGCGACCTGCTGGTGCCCGGCCGCGTGGCGCAGCGGTTCCTGGGCGGCCATCGCGTGCGCTACGTCGCACCGATGCGGCTGTTCCTGGTGCTGAGCCTGCTGACATTCTTCATCGCCCGGCTGGCGGTGCATGCGTCAGACGACGCGCACCCGGTCACCGGAGACGACGTCATCCAGACGTCGGTACCCAAGGACTTTGCGCATGCACGCACACCGGCGCAGGTGGAAGCGGTCCGCGCGCAGATGGTCGGCGCGCTGCTGCAGACCCGCAAGGTGGTGCCGGCAGGCATTGCCCGCGACGGCGTGGATGCCGGCATCGCCCGCGCCGAAAACGAAGCGCGTAAACGACTGGCGCAACTGCATCAGGGTGCGCGCCTGGAAAGTGCCGCGCCAGCGGTGGATGCACCCGACGACACCACGTTCTTTTCGGTGGCTGGCAAGCCCTGGGATCCGGTCAGCAATCCGCTGACATGGGCGCAGCTGCCGGCGTTCGCCAACCGCTGGCTCAACGAGCAGCTCCGCCATATCCGCGACAACCTGCCGCGCCTGCGCAGCAACCCGCAGCTGCTCTACAACGCCTTCTTCGCCGCGGTGCCGTCCACCTTGCTGGTGCTGGTCCCGCTGTTTGCGTTGCTGTTGCGCGTGTTCTACCTGCGCAGCGGCCGGGTGTATCTGGAACATCTGGTGGTCGCGCTCTACAGCCACGCGTTCCTGTGCCTGAACCTGCTGGCCATGCTGCTGTTGTCGCTGCTGGCCGATGCGCTGGCGCAGATCGCCAGCCCGATCGCCTGGAGCATCGGGCTGGTCCAGTTCGGGCTGGCGCTGTGGATGCCGCTGTACCTGCTGTGGATGCAGCGGCGTGTCTATGGGCAGGGCTGGCCGCTGACGGTGCTGAAGTACGTTGGCCTGGGCGGCATCTATCTGGTCGTCGTCAGCGTGGCCGCTGCGCTGCTGATGGTGGCCAGCCTGGCGCGTCTTTGAGCAGGCCTTGCAGAGCGCTGCGTCAGCGCTGGCTGTGATCAGGCTTGCGATGCGGCGGGGTTCGCATCCATCTGCGCACAGCGGTACGGCTGCCCCCGGTCCAGTGCCGCCGTCAGTTCCTGCGCCAGCGCACTGTGGCGGTCACGCCGGCCGGGCATTGGCCTGCCGGTCGGATCACGGCATGACCCGGAATCGGCGCGTGCGGGCACCGTGCGCAGTTGCCTTCGACGGTGCGGCGTGTGCGCGGCTGTCCACCGCCGCGGCGTGGGCGATCAACGCGCCAGCTGACGGCTCAACCAGCTGCCGCGCGTGGCCGGCGGCTGCGCCAGCAGCGCCTCGCGCAGACCATCGCGCTCCTGTGGCGGCGTGCGTTGCGCCAGGACCGCCAGCTGCGCCAGCTGGCCGGCATCCAGGCTACGCAGCACGGCCAACACCTGCTCGCGCTGCGCCACCGGCACGTAGCCGACCAGCGGCTGCAGCTGCGGATAGAAGTTGCCCAGCTGCGAGCCCAGCCGCCAACCGTCCCGGTGCAGGCGATCCAGTGCGGTGAACTGGGTGCGCAGGGCGCGCTGCTGGTCTTCGGGCAACCCCTGCAGGCGCTCGCGTGCCTGGCGCAGCACCACCCGGTCGGTGGCGGTCAGGTCCTTCCAGGCGGCGTAGCGGGCGCGCAGGTCGGCCTGCTGCGCGGGCGTCAGTGCGGCCCAGCGCGCGCGTTGCTGGGCGGCGCTGGGTGCGCCCGGCCACGTCGCAGCGGCCGCGGGGGCGGTGGCGCCACCTTCATCCAGCGCGGCCGGCAGGGCCTGCGCACCAGCGCTGCCGATGACGGCGCACAGCCACAGTGCTGCCCAGTCAGTTTTCGTCATCGACAGTCTCCAGTGGCGCCGACGGCTGTTCGGTCGCCGTGGCGTGTGCGCCGGATTCGTCGGCCGGGATCGGATGCCCGGCCGCATACCAGGCGTAGAAATCGGCCGAACGCGCCAGTTCCAGGTCCGGGTCGGCCAGCATCGCCTGGTCGCGTGCATCCAGCGCGGGGGCAGCGGGCTGATCCGGCAGGTCGCTCGCCGGCAGTTCTTCCACCAGGACCGGGGCGGCATCGGTCACATGCAGCACGCCCGCCGGGGCCTGCGACACCGGCTCCGGCGGCAATGCCGGCCGGCGATGCGTCCACCACCAGGCCAGCACCGCCACCAGCATCGCCAGTGCCAGCACGCCCAGCGCGATGGCGGCCTGGCGGCGATCGACCCGGGGCCATTGCCATTGCCGCCTGCTGCGCGCGCGGGCAGGATGCTGCCGCGCCGGCGACGGCTCTGCCGGGGTGGCCGGCTGCAGCGGCATGCCGGCCAGCGCCGCATCGCGCAGCTGGCTCAACCGGCTGAGCTGGGATGGGCTGAGGTCGCGCGATTCCTGCTGCGCCGCCTCGGCCAGCACCCGCCACGCCTGGGCGTCGGGGTTGCCCGCCGCATCGCGTGGGCAGGCGCGTGCCAGCGCCTGGCGATAATCCGCCACGGCCACGCCCTGGATCTCGCTGGCGGCATCCTCCTCCAGCCCGGCCACGATCCGCAGCAGCAGCGCCAGCCGATCGGAGGTCTGCATCCGGCCCAGTGCCGTGAAGGGCGGCAACCAGGTGCCCGGCATGGGGTCGTGCCGCAATGGCGGCGCCGCCGCCAGCAGGCTCCAGAAGCGCATCGGCCAGCCAGCCATCGGTCGCCCGGCCGCCTGGCTACTGAAGGCACGCAGCGCCGCCGCCAGGGCCCGCTCGGCCGCTGCCCCATCCCCGCACTGCAGCTGTGCGAGCACCAGCCCCCGGCGTTCGACGCCCCGCAGGAAGGCTGACAGCGCGGCGGGGGTAACGGGGGCGTCGGGGACTACGGTCATGTGAACTCCAGCATCGGCCGGCATGATACCGACGCAGATCGGCCGCGCCGACCGCTTGACAGATCGCCCCGTCGCTGCTCCGCTCCCGACCGCTGTCCGCGCACGTTGTGCACAGCGGCAGACATACCGATACGCCCCCGTCTGTCAACTGTTGTTTTTTCCTTGTTGCATTCGTGTTTCACGCCTAACCAATTGATGCATATAGATTTTCACCAGATGGCGAAAAAATGTCCAAGAGGTTGCCAAGGCAAGTGAATCCGCCTTCACGGCGTGGAGCACGCATGTAATTCACAGGTTTATCCACAGGCAGTGTGGATAAACCTGTTTCCTCAGTCCTCACATAGGTTTACGTGGTATTTATCACTTTCGTCACAGAAAGGCGCTGCAACTGATCACACCGCTTTCACGCGCCACAACCGGCCTGCCCGGGCCTGCTGGACAGTGTCGGTAGACTGGGCCGATGCCTCCGACTGTCACCACCTTGCGCGTCGCCCTGCCGGTGCCGCTGCCGCACGTGTTCGATTACCTGCCCCCCGCCGGTGCCGCGCAGCCCGATCACGGGCGGGTGGGCTGCCGGGTGCGGGTGCCGTTCGGACCGCGCGAGCTGGTCGGGGTGGTGGTGGAGATCGGCCAGCTGCCGTCGGCCGACGGGCTGCGCCCGGCGCTGGAGTGGTGCGATGCGGCGCCGCTGCTGGTGGATGAACTGGCCCGCTCGCTGCAATGGCTGGCCCGCTACACGCATGCCCCGCTGGGCGAGGCCCAGGCCAGCGCCCTGCCCGGCCCGCTGCGCCGCGGCGAGCCGTTGGCCGACACCCACGCCTGGGCCTGGCAGCTCACCGAGGCCGGGCATACCGGGGCGAGCAGCCTGCGCGCCGGCAGCCGACCCGCCTTGCTGGCTGGCCTGCTGCAGGCCGGCGCGCTGAGCGAAGACCAGTTGGACCCGCTGCTGCCGCAGTGGCGGCAGGCCGCGCGCAGCCTGGCCAAGCGTGGCCACGCCGAACGCGTGGCGGTGGCTGCCGATGCCCTTCCGCCCCGTCCCGGCAGCGGCCCGGCGCTCAACGACGAGCAACAGGCCGCAGCCGCGGCGATTCGCGCGCGCAGCGGCTTTGCCACCTATCTGCTCGATGGCGTCACCGGCAGCGGCAAGACCGAGGTCTATCTGCAGGCGATCGCCGACTGCCTGGCCGCCGGCCGCCAGGCGCTGGTGCTGGTCCCGGAGATCGGCCTGACCCCGCAGACGCTGGGCCGCTTCCGCGCGCGCCTGGGGGTGCCGGTGCATGCACTGCACTCGGGCCTGTCCGATGGCGAGCGCGCCCGCGTCTGGGCCGCGGCCTGGCGCGGCGAAGCCCAGCTGATCGTCGGCACCCGCTCGGCGGTGTTCACCCCGCTGCCCAGGGCCGGGCTGATCGTGATCGACGAGGAGCACGACGGCAGCTACAAGCAACAGGACGGCATCCGCTATCACGCCCGCGACTTCGCCCTGGTGCGCGGCAAGGCGCTGGACGTGCCGGTGATCCTGGGCAGCGCCACGCCCTCGCTGGAGAGCCTGCACAACGCCTACGCCGGCCGCTACCAGCACCTGCGCCTGTCGCGTCGTGCCGGCGAAGCGCGCCCGCCGCGCGTGCGAGTGCTGGATGTGCGCAAGCGCCCGCTCAAGGACGGGCTCTCGCCGGAGGTGCTGGCCGGCATCGGCGCCACCCTGGCGCGCGGCGAGCAGGTACTGGTGTTCAAGAACCGCCGCGGCTACGCGCCGGTGCTGCTGTGCCACGACTGCGGCTGGACCGCCGCCTGCCAACGCTGCAGCACGCCGCTGCACCAGACCCCGATGACCGTGCATGCCGGCGGCCGCCGCCTGCAATGCCATCACTGCGGCGCGCGCCAGCCTGCACCGCTGGCCTGTCCGGCCTGCGCCAGCCTGGCGCTGCAGCCGCAGGGCATCGGCACCGAACGCCTGGAAGAACGCCTCAGCGAAGCCTTCCCGGACGTGCCGGTGGTGCGCATCGACCGCAGTACCACCCAGCGCCGCGACGCCCTGGAAACCCAGCTCGCCCGGCTCGGCAACGCGGCCGGCATCCTGGTCGGCACCCAGATCCTGGCCAAGGGCCACGACCTGCCACGGCTGACCATGGTGGTGGTGGTGGGCATCGACGAGGGCCTGTTCTCTGCAGACTTCCGCGCGGCCGAAAAACTCTCCCAGCAGCTGATCCAGGTGGCAGGACGCGCCGGGCGCGCCGACCGCCCTGGCGAGGTGTGGCTGCAGACGCACCATCCCGACCATCCCCTGCTGCAGACCCTGGTCAACGGCGGCTATCACGCCTTTGCCGATGCCGAGTTGCAGCAACGCCAGGCCGCCGGCTTTCCGCCGTTCGCCCACCTGGCACTGTTCCGCGCCGAGGCCAAGGACGTGGCCGCGGCCAACCAGTTCCTGCAGGCGGTGCGCGGCCTGACCAGCGCAGACGACGGCGTGCCTGCGCCCTCCGTGGCGGCAGTCGAATGCTATGGCCCGATGCCGGCGCCGATGCCGCGCCGCGCCGGCTTCCAGCGCACCCAGCTGCTGCTGTCGGCCCAGCAGCGCCCGGCCTTGCATCGCCTGCTCGATACGCAACTGCCGGCCATCTACGCGCTGCCGCAGGCGCGGCGCGTGCGCTGGTCGCTGGATGTGGATCCGATCGATCTGTATTAAGGCCGGTGCGTCTCGCGCATGGGCAGCACACGCGAGCCATCAGGCCGCGCGGTGTGCTGGCCCATTGATTTGCAGTCGCGGCGATGTGCGGTCGCGGCGCGCATGTGCCTGCACTGCATCACGCAGGCCTCAGCGCAGGCATCACACTCAGGTCAGCGCGGTCATCACGCCACGCTGGTACGCCGGGCGCGCGCACAAGCGCCGATACCACTGATGCAGATGCGGCAGCTCGGGCCGGTCGATCGGCATTTCGAACCAGGCGTAGATGAAACTTCCGAGCGGAATATCGCCCATCGCGAACCGCTCGCCGGATAGATACGGTTGTTGTGCCAGCGCCGCATCCACGCGTGCCAGCAGCTCGCCCGACTGCGCCAGCGCGCCGGCAATGCGCGCGTTATCGCGCTCGGGCTCGGGAGTGCGCAACACGCCCCAGAACAGATCGCGAAAGACGCCGGCAAACGTGGAGGTGGTCCAGTCCATCCAGCGGTCGCCCAGCGCGCGTTCGGCCGGCGATGCCGGATACAGCGCCGGTGCGTATTGCGCAACCAGATACCGCACGATCGCATTGGATTCCCACAGCACCAGCGCGCCATCCTGCAGCGTCGGCACCAGCCCGTTCGGGTTCAGTGCGCGATATTCGGGCGTAGTGTTGCCACCGAACGCACCCCCCACCTCGATCGAGGTGTAGGCCACACCGGCTTCTTCGGCGCACCACAGCACCTTGCGTACATTGCTGGAATTGCGCCGCCCCCACAGCGTGATCGTCGGCGGTGTGGAGGCGCTAGCTGCATGCGTCATCGTCATTTCCCCGGAGCAGGCTTGGCGGGTGCGCGCGCCGCGCGCTTATTACCCGGCGCCGGTGACGGTGCCGTTGCGGCAGGCGCTGCGGTCTTCGCGCGGCTGCCGCTGCCCTTGGGCGTATCGCGTACCCACAGTGCCTGCTCGTCCTGCTTGATCTCGAACAAGCCGATCGCGCGCACCAGATCGCTGAGCTTGCGATAGCCGTAGTTGCGCGGATCGAACGAGGCCTGGTTGGCCACCTGCTTGCCCACCGCGCTCAGCAACGCCCAGCCATCGTCTTCGCAGGCGCTGACGATGGCATTGCGCAGCATCTGCACCAGCCGCGTGTCGCTGCGCAATGCGCTCGCGTCCTTGCGCCCGGCAGCAGTGTCGCTGGCCGCGGCGGCCTGCTCGCCCAGCGCTTCGACGTAGGTGAATTTGGAGCAGGCATTGACGAACGGTGCCGGCGTCTTTTTCTCGCCAAAGCCATACACCTTCATGCCATCGGTCAGCAGGCGCATCACCAACGGAGTGAAGTCCGCATCGCTGGAGACGATGGCGAACCCGTCGAGGTTGCGCGCATACAACAGGTCCATCGCGTCGATCACCATGGCCATGTCCGAGGCGTTCTTGCCCGAACTATAGGCAAACTGCTGGATCGGCCGGATTGCATAATCGTGCAGCGCCGCTTCCCAGCCCTTCAGGTGCGGGCTCTTCCAGTTGCCATAGGCGCGGCGCACATTGGCCACGCCGTAGCGCGCCACTTCCGCCAGCACCACGTCGATCTTGCCGGCTGGCGCGTTGTCTGCGTCGATCAGCAAGGCGATCCGCTTGTCGGGATTGTCGGTCATGCTCAATGCTCCACTGCAGCGTCGGTTTCGGTTGCGGTCTCGGTGTCCATTTGCGGATCCGGTTCTGTCTCGGCATCGGCATCGAGCGTGGCCTCTTCTGCCGTCTCTGCACCCGGCAAGGTGTACTGCGTGCCATCGCGCAGGGTCAGCACCCCACCGCCCAGGATCTCCTGATCGGCGCCGGCACTGACCCAGGTTGCCTCAACGCGCCCGGCGCCGCGGTCGCCTTCCACATCGAACACGAACTCTTCGCCGCCCGGTGCCATTCCCGTGCGCAGCAGATCCACCCGCATGCTGCGGATCTGGCCGATATGTTCCTGCACCACTGCATCGTCCTGCAGCGCGCTGCGCGCCTGGTCGGTAAACACCGACCAGCCGGTAGTGACCAGCCACATGGCCGCGGCCAGCACCACCACCCCGAACAGACTCGCGCAGGCCAGGATGCCGATCAGGCCGATGGCCACGCCGCTGAGCGGCTTCCGGGCCGCAGGGGCGATCGGTGCAGCAGCAGGCGCTGGCGCAGCCGGCAGCGGCGGCAGGGGCGGTGGCAACGAAGACATGCGAAGACCGTCGAGGATGGATGCGACATGATGCCGCAGGCGCGCTGCGCCCACGCGTCATGTTCATTGGCACTTTGGCATGCTGTCGAGCCCGCGTCGCATTCCATCGGACTTCTACGATGACCTCTTCCCCCTCCCCCGCTCCGTTGCATCTGGTCGTGGTGGGTGGCGGTTTTGCCGGTTTGTGGGCAACCCGCGCGCTCGACGATCCCGGCATCCGCATCACCCTGATCGACCGCCAGAACCACCATCTGTTCCAGCCGCTGCTGTACCAGGTGGCCACCGCCGGCCTGTCGGCGCCGGACATCGCCGCGCCGTTGCGGCACATCCTGCGCGAGCAGCGCAATGTCGAAGTGCTGCTCGGCGATGTGGTCGAAATCGCGCCCGGCCGCCGCGAGGTGGGACTGGCCGACGGAAAGACGGTCGGTTACGACCTGCTGCTGCTTGCCACCGGGGCCACGCATGCCTACTTCGGCAACGATCAGTGGGCCGAGCATGCGCCCGGGTTGAAGACGCTCTACGACGCGCTGGCGCTGCGCCGCAAGCTGCTGCTGGCCTTCGAGCGCGCCGAAGCCGAAACCGATCCCGCCGCACGCGCCGCATGGCTCAGTTTTGCGGTGGTCGGCGGCGGCCCCACCGGCGTGGAACTGGCCGGCACCCTGGCCGAAATCGCCCGCCACACGCTCAAGAACGAGTTCCGGCACATCGACCCGCGCCAGGCGCGGGTGCGCCTGGTCGAAGCCGGGCCGCGGGTGCTGCCCTCGTTCCCGGACGACCTCACCGCCAAGGCGCGCGAGCAGCTGCAGCGCCTGGGCGTGGAAGTGCACACCGGCACCCCGGTGACGCATATCGATGCGCTGGGCTACCAGCTCGGCGAGACCTTCGTGCCCGCGCGCACCGTGGTGTGGGCCGCGGGCGTGGCGGCCTCGCCGCTGGCGCGCACGCTGGGCGTGCCGCTGGACCGCGCCGGCCGGGTGCTGGTGGAGCCGGACCTGAGCGTGCCCGGCCATCCGGAGATCTTCGTCGGCGGCGATCTGGCCTCGGTGCAGCAGGACGGCCGCCCGGTGCCGGGCGTGGCGCCGGCCGCCAAGCAGATGGGCAAGCACATCGCCAAGGCGATCCGGGCGCGGCAGCGCGGCCAGGCGGCAGCCGCGTTTCGCTACCGGGACTTCGGCAACCTGGCCACCATCGGTCGCATGGCGGCCATCGTGCACGTAGGCAAGCTCAAGCTGTCCGGCATCGTGGCGTGGTGGTTCTGGCTGGCCGCGCACGTCTACTTCCTGATCGGCTTCCGCAACCGCTTCGTGGTGCTGGTGAACTGGGCGATGGCGTACTGGAGCTACCAGCGCGCCGCGCGGATCATCTTCGGCGGCGCCACCGACGACCCGCCGCCCAGCAGCAAGGACGGGTGACAGCGGCCCGCGCGGTACGCGATGCTGTGCGGCCTGATTCGACGGCCTGACCGTGGCGACTGTGCTGTTCCTGCTGGATCTGCTCGGCACCTTCGTGTTCGCCCTGAGCGGCGCGACGGTGGCGGTGCGCAATCGCCTGGACCTGTTCGGCGTGCTGGTGCTGTCGTGTGCGGCGGCGGTCTCCGGTGGCATCGTGCGCGATGTGCTGATCGGCGCCACCCCGCCGGCCGCGCTGGTACAGCCGCAGTACCTGCTCACCGCCTGCCTGGCCGGCGTTGCCGGCTTCTACTGGCATGCGGCGGTGGAGCGCCTGCGCAACCCGGTGCAGATCTTCGATGCGGCGGGGCTGGCGTTGTTTGCGGTCTACGGCACCAGCAAGGCGCTGGATTACCACCTCAGCCCGCTCGGCGCGACCTTGCTGGGCATGCTCAGCGGGATCGGCGGCGGCATCGCGCGCGACCTGCTGGTCGCGCGCACGCCGGTCGTGTTGCAGGCCGAACTGTATGCAGTGGCCGCACTCGCCGGTGGCGGGCTGGTGGCGATCGGGCATGTGCTCGGCGTACCGCAGGCCTGGTCGCTGGCCAGCGGCGCCGGGGTGTGTTTCGGCCTGCGTTTCATGGCGATTCGCTATGGCTGGCATTTGCCGGTGGCGCGCCTGCCGGAGTAGCGATGCGACCGACACGCCTGTCGTGCACGTCGCGCACGGTGCCCCACATGCAAACGGCCCGGAAAACCGGGCCGTTTGTGCAGAAGGTATCGCGTGATCGAAAAATCAGGCGACGAACAGCGCCTTCATCTTCTTCAGCGCATTCGCCTCGATCTGGCGGATACGCTCGGCCGACACGCCGTACTCATCGGCCAGTTCCTGCAGCGTCACCTTGGACTCCGAATCCAGCCAGCGACGCTTGACGATGTCGCGCGAACGCGTGTCCAGGCCGGCCATGCCTTCGCGCAGCAATTGCAGCTGGTTGTCTTCGCTGTCATGCCGCTCGTACGCCTGCGAGGGATCTTCCTCGTTGGCCACCAGGTAGCTCACCGGCGACGGCGGGCCATGGTCGTCGTCCTCGTCCGAGGAGGCATCGAACCCGATATCGCGGCCGGACAGACGCGATTCCATTTCCATCACTTCACGCTCGGAGACGTTCAGGTCCTTGGCAACCGCGGTCACTTCCGACGCGTTGAGCCAGCCCAGGCGGGTCTTGGACTTGCGCAGGTTGAAGAACAGCTTGCGCTGCGCCTTGGTCGTGGCGACCTTGACGATGCGCCAGTTCTTCAGGATGAACTCGTGCATTTCCGCACGGATCCAATGCACCGCGAAGCTGACCAGGCGCACGCCCATGTCCGGGTCGAAGCGCTTGACCGCCTTCATCAGGCCGATATTGCCTTCCTGGATCAAATCGCCCAGCGGCAGGCCGTAGCCGTTGTAGCCGCGGGCCACATGCACCACGAAGCGCAGGTGGGAATGGACCAATTCACGCGCCGCGTCCAGGTCCGCCTCGTCGCGGAAACGGCGGGCCAGATTCTGCTCCTCATCGACCGACAGCACCGGGATCTGGTGCACGGCACCGATGTAGGCGTCCAGCGAACCGAGCGCACTGGGAATCGGGAGATTGTTTGCCACAAGGGCAGTCGAAGTAGTCTGGTTCATAGGCACCATCTTAGCAGTCGAACTATTGGACTGCCGGGTATAGAAAGAGTTCCCAGCGTTCCATTCATAGGACATTCGGGCTAGAGATCCTGACGGCGTCCTACCGTAGAGCTCCCCGATTTCCATCGCTACGCTACCACCGACACCTTGCGCAGACCGTGACAGAACTGCCGCCAATGGGCCTGGCGTCGGGGCTGTTCAGCCGGTGGCCGAGGTTGTGTCCAGGGCGTTGCGGGGCGGCAGTGACCAGTCGATCGGGCCCAGACCACGGCGCTGCAGATGCTCGTTGGTCCTGGAGAAATGCCTGCATCCCAGGAAACCGCGGTGCGCCGACAACGGCGAAGGGTGTGGGGCCTTGAACACGCGGTGCCGGGCCTGGTCGATGACCTTGCCCTTGGACTGTGCGTAACTGCCCCACAGCAGGAACACCAGTCCTTCGCGCTCGCGGTTGAGCGTTTCCACCACGTGGTCGGTGAAGCCTTCCCAGCCCTTGTTCTGGTGCGCGCCGGCCCGGCCCTGCTCCACCGTCAGCACCGCGTTGAGCAACAGCACGCCCTGGCGCGCCCACGGCATCAGATAGCCATGATCGGGACGCGCGATGCCCAGATCGTCCTGGATTTCCTTGTAAATATTGAGCAGCGACGGCGGCACCTGCACGCCCGGCAACACCGAAAAGCACAGCCCATGCGCCTGGCCCTCGCCGTGATACGGGTCCTGCCCGAGGATCACCACCTTGACCTGCTCGAACGGCGTGGCATCGAAGGCGGCAAAGATCTGCGGACCGGGCGGAAACACCCGCGCGCCGGCGGCCTTGCGCTGGCGCAGGAACGCAGACAACTCCTGCATCTGCGGGCGCAGCAACCAGTCACCCACCTTTGCCTTCCACGACGGTTCCAGCTGGATGCGTCCCTCCCCTTCGGTCATAGCATCACGGCCTGGTCTTCCAGGCGGGCCAGGCGCAGCTGGAACAGCACCTTGGTCACCAGCAGGCGCTCTTCGATGGGCTTTTGCACCAGATCGTTGGCACCGGCGCGCAGCAGCTCGGACTGGTTGCGCGGGTTCGTGTCGCCGGTCATCACCAGCACCGGCAGGCGGCGCTTGCCGTAGGCGAAGTCGATACGGATGCGTTCGACCACATCGCGCCCATTGAGCTCGCCTTTCAGGGTCACGTCGGTCAGCACCACGTCGATGCGGCGCTCGGTGCGGCCCAGCGATTCGGCGGTGAGCAGCGCGAATGCGTCCTCGGCGGTGAGCACGTGCACCACCTTCAGGCTCTGGCGCTCCAGCATGCGCTTGGTCGCCTCGGCCACCACGCGGCTGTCTTCGATGTACAGCACGGTGGCACCCACCACCGGCTCGGGCTGCACGTAGCCGCGGATGAAGGTGGCCAGGGCTTCGTGGCCCAGCGCCTTGTCGAAATAGTCGGTGACGTATTCGGTGAAGCGACGTTCGACCAGATGCTGTTGCGCATCGCCGGACACCACGATCACCGGCACATAGGCCTGGCCGGCGGCCTCGCGCACGCTGCGCGCCAGCGCCAGGCCGTCGCCGTCGGGCAGCGACAGCGAGGTGGTGACCAGATCCATGGCGCCGGCTTCCAGCGCGTCGCGCGCTTCGGCAATGCTGGCGCAGCCGACCACCTGCACATTGGGCAGGTCGCGCTTGAGCACGTCGGCAATGAGCTTGCGCACCAGCTTGGAACCATCGACCACCATCACGCGCGGCGCGTCGCTGATCAGGTGCTTGAGATCTGGTGGATGCATGGCAGGCCTCAGGTCTCGGTAGGACGGGTCTGGCGAAGGAAATGGCCGGTCACCAGCCAGGCACCCAACCAACCCAGGACCAGGGTACCGACCAGCACCATCGCAGAATGCAACAGATCCAGCCCGTGCAGGGTAAAGGAACTGCCGTAACTGTCGGCCAATGTCGCCAACGGCGCACGCAAGGCCAGGCCCGAGGCGGCGATCAGAGCGAGCGCGACAGCGCCGGCGCCCAGGCCGTACCACGCGCCCAGATACAAAAACGGGCGACGGATGAAGCCGTCGCTGGCGCCGAGCAACTGCAGCACACCGATTTCTTCGCGTCGCGACTGGATGTCCAGCCGCACGGTGTTGCCGACCACCAGCACCGCACCCATCCCGAGCAGGGCGGACAACACCTGGACCAGGCGCTCACCGAAGTGCAGCCAGCCATCCAGGCGCTTGCGCCACAGCGCATCGTGCTGCACCTGATCGGTTTGCGGCAGCGCCTGCAGCGCACTGGCCAGCTGCGCGTCGTCGGTCGCGTCGCCGGGAGTGACGATCAACAGGGTCGGTAGCGGGTTGTCGCCCAGCGCATCGGCAGCTTCATCGAGCTTGGCGCTCTCACGCAGCTCGGCCAAGCCCTGCTCCGGCGTGCGCAGGGTGACCTTGGCCACATCCGGGCGTGCACGCAGCTCGCCGGCCAGCGCCTGCGCCGCATCGGCGGCCACGTCGACCTTCAGGAACAGATTGATCTGGCGCGACTGCTGCACACTGCCGGCCAGCAGCTTGACGTTGTCCAGCGCGATCGACAGCCCCAGCGGCAGCGCCAGCGCCAAGGCCATCACCACGATGGTCAGCAACGTGGCCCACGGCTTGCGCATCGCGCGGCCCAGGCTGAAGGCGATGCTGTGCAGGTGGTGGTCGATCCACACCCCAACGCGCGAGGGCGCCACGGTTTCGGTATTGGCGAGCTTGCTCATTCGGCCAGATCCTGCGGCGAGATGTCGTCGACCAGGCGGCCGTGATCCAGGATCAGCACGCGCTTGCGCATCTGCTTGAGCAGCGCCAGATCGTGGCTGACCACCAGCACGCTGGTGCCGCGCGCCGGCAGTTCGGCGAACAGCTGCATGATCTCCGCGGCCAGGGCCGGGTCGAGGTTGCCGGTGGGTTCGTCGGCCACCAGCAAGCGCGGCTCGCCGACGATGGCGCGGGCGATGCCCACGCGCTGCTGTTCGCCAGCGGAGAGCTGCGACGGCAGCGCCTTTTCGCGATGGGCCAGGCCGATACGTTCCAGCGCCGAGCGCACGCGCTTGCCGATCTCGGCGCGGCGGGTGCCGCGCAGGATCAACGGCAATGCCACGTTCTCGGCAATGCTGCGGTCGTTTAGCAGACGGTGGTCCTGGTACACCGCACCCACCTGCCGGCGATGCAGCGGAATCTGCCGGCCGCGCACCTTGAGCAGGTTGCGTTCGCCCAGCAGCACCGCGCCCTGGCTGGGCCGCTCGCTGAGGTGGATCAATTTGAGCAACGTACTTTTGCCGGCGCCGGAATGGCCGGTCACGAACAGCATCTCGCCATCGGCCACTTCGAAGCTGACATCGGTCAGCGCCTGGTGGCCACCGGCGTAGTGCTTGCTGACGTTGTCGAAACGCAGAACGGTCATCCAGCGATTATGCCGGAGCGCCAGCGCTTGCGTCGCATCGCCGAACACCGGCGATGCGATTGCTTGGCCCGGACGTCAGTTGCCCGACACCAGCGAACGCAGGCGGCGCCCGATCCGGCTCAGCAACGACGGGCTGCCGGCCGGCTTGGCCGCGGCACGCACCGGCTTGGCGACCACCTGGGTGGGCTTGCGCGGCGCGGCGGGCGCCGGCACCGGCGTGGATGCCACCACCGGCTCGCCACCTTCGACCGGCCGGCCCTTGCGGCGACGCCGCCGCTTGCGCGGTGCACGCTCGCCATCGGCGTCGATGGACGGCGCAACGGTTACCGCGTCGGCAACCACTGGCGGAACCGATGCAGCCGCTGCAACCGGCGCCTCGCCCTCCACACGCGGCTTGCGGCGCGGACGCGGCTTGCCATCGGCGCTGCCGCCGTCGCGACGGCCGCCACCGCTACCACTGCGCGAACCGCCACCGCCCGGACCGTTGCGGCCGCCACCACGGCGGGCCTCGTCGGCGGCACGCTGCTCGCGCGCCTCGCGGAAGATCGTGCCCACGCTGTCGCCCGCGTCGTCGTCGACCTCCTCGCCTTCCACCGGCACGCGTGGTGCGCGCGGCAGCGGGGTCAGCAGTTCGGAGGTCACCGGCTCGACCGGGATCTTCTGCTCGATGTAGGCCTCGATGTCCGGCAGGCTCATCGCATAGCGTTCGCAGGCGAAACTGATTGCATCGCCCTCTTCGCCCAGCCGCGCGGTGCGGCCGATGCGGTGCACGTAATCTTCGGCGTCGAACGGCAGGTCGTAGTTATAGACGTACTTGACCCCGTCGATATGCAGACCGCGCGCGGCCACGTCGGTGGCCACCAGGATTTCGAGCTGGCCCTTCTGGAAGCGGTTGAGCAGCGATTCGCGCTTTTTCTGCGGCACATCGCCCGACAGCACGCCGACCCGGTAGCCATGGCGCTCCAGGGTGCGCGCCACGCGCTCCACGAACGCCTTGGTGTTGACGAACACCATGGTGCGCGCGCCTTCGCTGCGCGACAGCAAGCCCAACAGGAGCGTCTGCTTCTCTTCGTCGGACGGGAAATAGATGCGCTGGCGCACCCGCGCGGCGGTGATGCTTTCGGTTTCGACGACCAGCTTTTCCGGCTCGTTCATGTGCTCGTAGGCCAGCTCCAGCACCCGGTGGCTGAGCGTGGCCGAGAACAACAGCGTCTGCCGGGTACCGCGCTCGGGCATGCGCCGCAGCAGGAAGCGGATGTCCTTGATGAAGCCCAGGTCGAACATGCGGTCGGCTTCGTCCAGCACGCAGATCTCGCAGGCGTGCAGCGAGACTACCTTGTGCTGCTTGACGTAGTCGATCAGCCGGCCCGGGGTGGCGATGATCACGTCCACGCCCTGCTGCAGCAGTTCGCGCTGCTTGTCGTAATCCACCCCGCCATAGACCAGCGCAAAGCGCAGGCCCAGGTCGGCGCCGAACTTCACCGCATCCTTGTGGATCTGGATGGCCAGTTCGCGGGTGGGCGCCAGGATCAGCGCGCGCGGGTCTTCCGGCTTGCGGTCGGCCAGCGCCGGGCGGATCAGCAGGCGGTTCATCACCGCCACCAGGAACGCCAGGGTCTTGCCGGTGCCGGTCTGGGCCTGGCCGGCGACATCGCCGCCCGGCAGCGCGACCGGCAGGGTCAGCGCCTGGATCGGGGTACAACGGGTAAACCCGGCGCTCTCCAGCCCGGCGATCAGCGCCGGATGCAGGTCGAACGAGGAAAAAGTCAAATCGGTCAGCGGTTTGTCGCTCATTATTCCGTCTTCGTGAGGCGCCCTGGGCAGCCCGGGCGCGGCTTGCATCGATGCCGACAGCGTCGCAAACTGCGGCTCTTGTGGCGGACAGCGCGGCTTCAGGACTGACACTTGATTCAGTCGCGCAATGCCCCAGTTTAACGCAATGTGGCGGCCTGCCCGATCGGGTGGGCCGTTTGGTTTCCAGGAGACCCAACGTGAGCGACAAGGTTCAACATGTCGGCGATGCCGATTTCGAGACAGCCGTACTGCAATCGGGCGAACCGGTTCTGGTGGATTTCTGGGCCGAGTGGTGCGGCCCGTGCAAGATGATCGCCCCGGTGCTGGACGATCTGGCCGATACATACCAGGGCAGGCTCAAGGTTGCCAAGGTCAATGTGGACCAGAACCGCGCCCTGGCCATCAAGTATCACGTCCGTTCCATCCCGATGCTGCTGTTGTTCAAGGATGGTGAGGTCCAGGCCAGCCAGATCGGGGCGGTTGGCAAGGGTCAGCTGACCCAGATGATCGACAAGACCCTGGGCGGCGCGGCCGCCTGAGTTGGGCAGGCGTCCAGCAATGGGCGCCTGCGGTTCGCCAGCAGTTAAATCCTGCCATGGCAGACGCTTGCGCGGTCACGCACCGCGGTGATAGTGTCAGTTGGTCCGGCGCACGTTCGTGCGCCGCCGTACCCCTCTAGAAACTCTTCTAGACTCCCATCTACCAATAGTTCGCCCCCTAGCTGGGCGCTCGCACCTTAGCGAGGAATCACGCACTTGTCCGATCAACCTTCCTCCGATACCGGGAGCAGCGTCGACGCTCCCGTCGAGAAGCGCGTGCGCAAGCCGCGCGTGAGCAAGACCGCCGTCGCCCATGACGATGCCGGCACGCAGCAACCCAACCTGCCCTTGCCCGCCAGCCCCGCACCCGACGCGCCCCGCGCTCCCCAGGCACCGTCGCACGCTGCCGAATCGGCACCGGCGCAGACCTCCGGCGATGGCGCCGCTGCCAGCAGCAGCGCTCCGAGCGCCCATCAGGGCGGCGACAGCCAGGGCGAGTCCCGCGAGGGCGGCCAGTCGCAGCAGCAGCGCTTCCATCAGGCGCAGCAACAGCAGAACCAGAATCAGGCGCAGAGCCAAGGCCAGCAGAACCAGGGCCAGCAGCAGGGGCATGGCCAGAACGGTGGCCAGAACCAGCAGGGCCAGGGGCAGAACCAGCAGGGCAATCGCCGCGACCGCTTTCGCAACCGCCGCGACCGCGGGCCGCGCGACCGGTTTGGCAACGACGGCGGCATGGCCTCTTCCGATGGCAGCAACGAGCCGTTCGTGCCGCGTCCGCACCCGGCCGTGCCGGAGGGCTTCCCGGTCTATTCGCTGAGCGACCTCAAACGCATGCCGGCGCAGAAGCTGCTGGATATTGCCGACCAGCTCAACATCCAGGAAGGCGTGGCGCGTGCCCGCAAGCAGGACGTGATCTTCGCCCTGCTCAAGGTGCTGACCCGTCATGGCGAAGGCGTTGCCGCCGACGGCGTGCTGGAAATCCTGCCCGATGGCTTCGGTTTCCTGCGCGCGGCCGAAGCCAGCTACCTGGCCGGCCCGGACGATACCTATATCTCGCCCAGCCAGATCCGCCGTTTCAACCTGCGTACCGGCGATCACCTGTCCGGCCGCATCCGCTTCCCCAAGGACGGCGAGCGCTATTTCGCGCTGTCGATCGTGGACACCATCAATGGTGAGCCGCTGGAAGCCAGCAAGAACAAGGTGCTGTTCGAGAACCTGACCCCGCTGTTCCCGCGTCGCCGCTTCCGTCTGGAACGTGGCGACGGGTCCACCGAGGACATCACCGGCCGCATCCTGGATCTGATGGCCCCGCAGGGTAAGGGTCAGCGTGCGCTGATCGTCTCCCCGCCCAAGGCCGGCAAGACGATGATGATGCAGCAGGTGGCCACGGCCATCACCACCAATCATCCCGAAGTGCACATGATCGTGCTGCTGATCGACGAGCGCCCTGAAGAAGTGACCGAAATGCAGCGCACCGTGCGCGGCGAGGTCATCTCCTCCACGTTCGACGAGCCGGCTGCGCGCCATGTGCAGGTTGCCGAGATGGTGATCGAGCGGGCCAAGCGCCTGGTCGAGCACAAGAAGGATGTGGTGATCCTGCTCGACTCGATCACGCGCCTGGCGCGCGCCTACAACAACGTGGTGCCCAGCTCCGGCAAGGTGCTCACCGGTGGTGTGGACGCCAACGCCCTGCACCGCCCGAAGCGTTTCTTCGGTGCGGCGCGTAACGTGGAAGAAGGCGGCTCGCTGACCATCATCGCCACGGCGCTGGTGGAAACCGGCAGCAAGATGGACGAGGTGATCTACGAAGAGTTCAAGGGCACCGGCAACAGCGAAGTGCATCTGAACCGTCGCATCACCGAAAAGCGCGTGTATCCGGCGATCGACATCAACCGCTCGGGCACGCGTCGCGAAGACCTGCTGATCGAGCCGGAGCTGCTGCAGAAGATCTGGATCCTGCGCAAGCTGCTGCACCCGATGGACGAAATCGCGGCAATGGAATTCCTGCTGGACAAGATGAAGACCACCAAGTCCAACGACGAGTTCTTCAGTTCGATGAAGCGCTGATCGCGGTCTGCGTCATCGAAACGAAAACCCCCGCGCTGCGGGGGTTTTTTGTATCGATCGTACGAGGCGGGCAATCATGGTCATTTCATTGATCGCGTCGCTGATAGGCGAGCCATATCGCCGCGTGGATGCAGGTTGCAAATCGAGCCTCACAACGAGCTGCCCCGGCCGCCGCTGCATCGCATGGCAATTGCGCTGTGCGCTGTTTCTCTTCCCACTACGCCAGCCGCCGCGATTCCGCATACGGCGGTGTGTCCGGGTAATCGTCTTCGCGCAGGCGCGCCTGTAGATCGCGCCACCATTGTGGGTCGAACAGTTCCGGGTGGATGTGCTTGACCGCTTGCAGCTGCGAGGCGGGCAGGCCCATGAACAGGGCGAAGCGCTCGGGAAACACATCGCGCGGGCCGACATGGAACCACGGTTCGGCCGCCATCTGCTCTTCGTAGGTGGTGGGCGTGGGCCAGTCGCGGAAGCTGCATTCGGTGATCAGGCACAGCTCGTCGTAGTCGTAGAACACCGCGCGCTGGTGGCGGGTGATGCCGAAGTTCTTCAGCAGCATGTCGCCGGGAAAGATGTTGTTGCGCGCCATGTCCTTGATCGCCTGGCCGTAGTCCAGCGCTGCGGCATGCGCGGCCTCGGGCAGTTGTTCGCGCAGGTAGAGATTGAGCGGGCGCAGGCGCCGTTGCACGTAGCACAGCGCGATCAGTACATCGTCGCCATCTTCGCTCAGGCTCGTTGCACAGCTGGTCTGCAGCTCTTGCAGCAGTGCCGGCGAGAAGCGCGATTTGGGAAAGCGCAGGTAGCGGTACGGCTGCGCGTCGAGCAGGCGGCCGATGCGATCGAGTTGGAAGACCAACTCGTATTTGCCCTCTACCTGCGCCCGACTCATGGTCTTGGGATAGGCGAAGCGGTCGCGGATGAGCTTGAACACCAGCGGATAACTGGGCAGCGTGAATACCACCATGACCATGCCCGGCGTGCCATCGGCATGCACCAGCTGCTCGGACGCCTGCGCCTGGAAATGGCTGAAAAACGTGCGATAGCGTTCGGTCTTGCCCTGCTTGGCGCGGCCCAGCATGGTGTACAACTCGTCCACCGGCTTGTGGGTCAACAGGCTGCGCAGGAACACCACCGCATCGCCGACCGTCGACAGGTCGGCCTGAAAATAACTGCGCGAATTACTGAACAGTTGGGCGACATCGCTGCGCTTGGTCAATACCGCTTCGGCACGCAAGCCAGCGTCGTCGTTGACCAATGCGATCACGCACGGCGAGAAGCGATGCTCGCCGAACACGCGGCCAACCAGATAGGCGCGGCGCTCGCGGTAGAACACCGTCTCCAGCAACTCCACGCTGCGCACCGGGTGCTCGCCCCAGTGCGCCAGATCGTCGAGCAGGCGCACGGCAATGGCCGCCGCGCACCGCGTTCGGTGCGCGTACGGCACGGCGAACGCGTAGTCGCCCAGCACCCGCACCAGCATGTCGGTCAGCCGGCCGGGCGAGACCGCATAGGTGTGACGCGCCACCGGCACGGTGATGGCATCGGTGGGCTCGATATCCAGCGCAATGAATTCGATATCGGCATCCACGCCGTGGGTGCCGAAATAGCGCCGGGTCAGGGTGTTGTAGAACGTCTTGTACAGTTCCTGATCGATCAACCCGTCCAGCAGCGCAGCGTAGTGATTGCGCGCACGCATCCACAGCGCGCGATCGTGCGCCTGCCCCAGCAGCACTGCACGCAGGCGCAGCATGCACTCGGTGATGTACTGGTCGTAGAGCGCAATGCGCGCCACCGCGTCCTCGCGCGCACCGCTCCAGTCGCGCGTTTCGAAACGCTGACGGGCACGCGCGGTGATCTCGGAAAAGCAGGCGTGATAATCCTCGAAGGCTTCATAGACGGCGTGGGCGATTGCCAGCGCGCGGCGTTCGGACTGCGGCGGTAACGGTGGCTGGCTCATGGCGGCAGTGTCCTGGAGCGCTTGCGAGGGGGCGTGACGGGCGGCGTAGCCAGCGACGCGGTGGCGGCCTGCTGTGCGTGAGCGACATGTTCGCGTGCCTGCACCTGCAGCCACGCGCGGAACGCGAGAAAGCCGGCATGCGCAGCCGAGCGTGGCGGATACACCAGATAGTGCGACCAGCCGGTCTTGAGCCGTTGCGTGGACAACGCCACCAGCTGGCCGGACGCCAGCAGCAGGCGTGCGCGCGTGACCCGCCCCAATGCGACACCGACACCATCCAGCGCGGCGCGGTGATGCGCCTCGGATTCGTCGAGCACCGCGACATACCGCCGTGGCGCCTGCCCGCCGAACGCCGCAAACCAGCGCAGCCAGGCGTCGTCCGGGTCGCCCAGCAATGGCCAGTGCTGCAGCGGCGGTGCGTCTGCGCCACCCATGCGCGCGATCAGGGCCGGGCTTGCCATCGGGACCAGCCATTCGTCGAACAGCGGCTCGGCGATGACGCCCGGCCATTGCCCGGCGCCAATGCGCATGGCGCCATCGACCTGCTGCTGGCGCTCGAAATCCACCAGCCGCTCGCTGGAGAACAGATTGATCTCGATGGTGGGGTGGTCGGCCAGAAAACCGCCCAGGCGCGGCACCAGCCAGGTGGATGCCATCGATGGGGTGATGCTCAGGGTCAGCGTATCCTCGCGGCGCGGACCAAACGGCTGAAAGGCCTCGGCGATCGCGTCCAGATGCGGTGCGATGCGCTCCAGCAATTGCTGACCTTGCGGCGTGGCGGTCACGCCACGCGCATGCCGCTGCAACAGTGGATAGCCCAGGCGTTGTTCGAGCGCACGCATCTGGTGGCTGAGCGCACTGACGGTGAGATGCATCGCGGCAGCGGCGCGCGACAGGTTGCCCAGGCGCACTGCGCTGACGAAACCTTGCAAGGCGTGAAGCGGCGGACGCGACATGGGCAGACCCTTGAATTGAATTCAAAACGACCTTGCAAAAGCCTCGCTTTTGCGGCCCCTAGCCTGCGCCTACTGTGGATTCCACTCAAGTGAAGGCAGGATCCATGCGCATCTTTACCGACTTGCTGTTCCAGCACGGATGCATTACCGACGTGGACCTCGCGCAGCGGCTGGCCGAGCCAGACGCTGTGGCGGACCCGGAAGCGCCGCAGGCCCCGGAGGCATCTCCCGCGCCCGACGCGGAACACATCGACGCGGCGCAACGCGCCCGGCGCGAGCAACGCATGGCGCGCCGCACGCGCCGCCTGCTGCGCGCCATCACGGCGCTGTCGCCCTTTCGTTGAAACGACAAGGCCCGCCTCTGGAGGAGGCGGGCCCCTGGGTGTCGCTACAGTTCACGCACCGACAGGCGGTGCCGCCGATCAGGCCTTCAACGTTGCCAGGATGTCGTTGAAGGTCTTGCTCGGGCGCATCGCCTCGCTGACCTTGGCCAGGTCAGGGTGGTAGTAGCCACCGATCTCCACCGGCTTGCCTTGCGCACCATTGAGCTCGGCCACGATGGTGGCTTCGTTCCCGGTCAGCGCCTTGGCCAGCGGTGCGAACTTGGCCTGCAACGCGGTGTCTTCGGTCTGCGCGGCCAGGGCCTGCGCCCAGTACATCGCCAGATAGAAATGGCTACCGCGGTTGTCGAGCTCGCCGACCTTGCGCGCCGGCGACTTGTTGTTGTCCAGGAACTGGCCATTGGCCACGTCCAGCGCCTTGGCCAGCACCGTGGCCGACGGGTTGTCGTAGCGGTTGCCCAGGTGTTCGAGCGAAGCGGCCAGCGCCAGGAATTCACCCAGCGAGTCCCAGCGCAGGCAGTTTTCTTCGACGAACTGCTGCACGTGCTTGGGCGCCGAGCCACCGGCACCGGTCTCGAACAGGCCGCCACCGGCCATCAGCGGCACGATGGAGAGCATCTTGGCGCTGGTGCCCAGTTCCATGATCGGGAACAGGTCGGTGAGGTAGTCGCGCAGCACGTTGCCGGTGACCGAGATGGTGTCCTGGCCCTTGCGGATTCGCTCCAGCGAGAACGTGGTCGCTTCCACCGGCGGCAGGATACGGATGTCCAGGCCACTGGTGTCGTGATCCTTCAGGTATTTCTCGACCTTGGCGATGACCTGCGCATCGTGTGCGCGGGCCTTGTCCAGCCAGAACACGGCCGGGGTTTCGCTCAGGCGTGCACGCTCGACGGCAAGCTTGACCCAGTCCTGGATCGGCGCGTCCTTGACCTGGCACATGCGCCACAGATCGCCGGCTTCCACAGCGTGTTCGAACACCGTCTTGCCGTTGCCGTCGGTGACCTTGACGGTGCCGGCGCCAGGCATCTGGAAGGTCTTGTCGTGCGAGCCGTATTCTTCGGCCTTCTGCGCCATCAGGCCCACATTCGGCACCGAACCCATGGTGGCCGGGTCGAACGCACCATGCGCCTTGCAGTCGTCGATCACCGCCTGGTACACGCCGGCATAGCAGCGGTCCGGAATCACCGCCTTGGTGTCCTGCAGCTTGCCTTGCGCATTCCACATCTGACCGGAGTCGCGAATCATCGCCGGCATCGACGCATCGACGATCACGTCGCTGGGCACATGCAGGCTGGTGATGCCCTTGTCGGAGTTGACCATCGCCAGGCCCGGGCGCTGCGCGTATTCGGCCTGGATATCGGCCTTGATTTCGGCTTGCTTGGCTTCCGGGAGCGATGTGATACGTGCGTACAGATCGCCGATGCCGTTGTTGGGATCGAAACCGACCGACTTGAGCGCATCGGCATGCTTGCTCAGCGTGTCCTTGTAGAACTCACCGACCACCACGCCGAACAGCACCGGGTCGGACACCTTCATCATGGTGGCCTTGAGGTGCACCGAAAACAGCACGCCCTTCGATTTCGCATCGGCGATCTGCGCGTCGATGAAGCTGGCCAGCGCGCGCTTGCTCAGCACGGCAGCATCCACGATCTCGCCCGCCTTCACCGCCACCTTGTCTTTCAACACGGTGCTGTTGCCATCGGCAGCGACGAACTCGATCTTCAGCGTGCCGGCGTCGGCCAACGTGGCCGACTGCTCGCTACCGAAGAAATCACCGGCCTCCATGTGCGCGACATGCGACTTGGACTCGCTGCTCCACTTGCCCATGCGGTGCGGATGCTTGCGTGCGTAGTTCTTGACCGACAGCGGCGCACGGCGGTCGGAATTGCCTTCGCGCAGCACCGGGTTCACCGCACTGCCCTTGACCTTGTCGTAGCGCGCCTTGATGTCCTTTTCGGCGGCGTCCTTGGGCTCGTCCGGATAGGCAGGAAGCGCATAACCCTGCCCCTGCAATTCCTTGATGGCCGCCTTGAGCTGCGGCACCGAGGCGCTGATGTTGGGCAGCTTGATGATGTTGGCTTCCGGCGTGGTGGCCAGCTCGCCCAGTTCGGCCAGGTCGTCGGCGATCTTCTGCGTATCGTTCAGCTGCTCGGGAAACAACGCCAGGATGCGCCCTGCCAGCGAGATGTCGCGCGTTTCGACCACGATGCCGGCGGTATCGGTATAGGCATCGATGATCGGCAGCAGCGACTGCGTGGCCAGGAACGGAGCTTCGTCGGTGAGCGTGTAGAGGATCTTGGGTGTCTTGGACATGGGCGCGAATGACCTTGGGGAAAGGAAGCAGCCAGCCGCAGTCCTACAGGACACGTGGCAGGCAGAATCGGGGGCCGCACCGGGATCGCCCCGATGCGTCGGGTCGCAGATTGTCGCGTGTCTGCCGTGTTCTGGCAAAAGTCCGTCGTACCCATCGCCTACGGGTTCTCGGCATGCGTCGATTTTCGGCACACTAATGGTATGACGACCCCATTTTCTGCCGCCGCCCTCGACCAGACCTTTCTGCTGGGCATCACCACGCCCGCCTATTACGCACGCGGCCTGGCCTACGCCGATCGGGAGCGGGTGACGCTGGAAACGGTGGAATCCAGTCGCGTCAGCGCGCAGGTCATCGGCAGCGAGGAGTACGCCGTGGAGCTGGCCTGGCGCGATGGTGCGTTGCATGGACAATGCGACTGCCCCATCGGTCAGTGCGGGGATTTCTGCAAGCACCAGGTTGCAGTTGCAATCATCTGGGCTCGCACCACCGCCCCCGCTCCTGCTCCTGCTTCCAAACGTGGCAAGCGCGGTGCGGCCGCTGCCCCGGCCAGCGACTCGCCGGAGCAGGTGCTACGGCAATGGTTGTCGACACAGCCACAACAGGCCTTGCAGGCGCTACTGCTGGAGCTTGCCGACAACGACACCCAGCTACGCAAGCGTCTATCGAGCCAGGCGCAACTGGCGATGGCACCACTGCAGGACTGGCGCAAAGCGATCTCCACCCTGCTCGGCCGTAAGCGGTTCATGGACTGGAGTGCCACCATCGCCTACAGCAAGCAACTCGCGGCATTGCCATCGCTGCTGGAACAAGCCCGGCAGCGCGATCCGGTGGCGGCGCTGGACCTGCACGAATATGCGTTCACGCGCCTGCTGGCGATCTACGAAGACGTCGACGACTCACGCGGCGATCTGGGTGTACGCCTGCGTGCCCTTGGCCACGCGCATCTGCAGGCTGCACAGGCCGCTGGCACGGACACGCTGTGCGAGCGCCTGCTCGCATTGCGGATGCTCGATCAATGGGACCTGCTGCGGCCGTTGTCGGACTACGCTCCGCTCCTGAGTCCTGCCGACATTGGCCGGTTGCAACATGCGGCGCTGAAGGTCCTGCAGCAGGAGGGCAGCAGCCACACCCAGCGTCTGTTGGCCGAGGCACTGCTCGAAGACACCGCGCGCTGCGGCGGCAGCGTGGATGCCATGCTGGAGGCGTTCGCGCGCACCTGCAGCAGCGGCTGGGACCATCTGGAGATGGCGCGACGCTGCAGCGAACACGGGCGCGAGCGCCAGGCCCTGGATTGGCTGGAGCGCGGCGTCAAGGTCGATCCGGAGGAAACGCGTCTGCTGGCTGCGCTGGCACACGCCTATCTGCGCGACGGTTTCCCCGAAGATGCCCTGCAGTTGCGCTGGAAGATCTACCTGCTCAGCCCTTCAGAAAAAAGCTATCTGGCCTTGCGCGAGGTCGCACTGCTGCTGGGTCCATGGGAGCCCTGGCGCGATCGCGCTTTGCAGGCGCTGGACACAAAATCAGTGCCGCGCTACGTCCACGTCAATGACACCCGCGTCTGCCTGCTGCTGGCCGAAGGCCAGAACCAGCGCGCGCTGGAACTGGCAGCTGACCAGACACGCAAGCTCTCATTGGGTACCTGGGAGCGCTTGCTGCCAGTTGCCGAGACGTGCGACCCGGCCATCGCGCTGCGGATTTGCCACACCTTGATCGACACGTACATTGCGCGCACCGATCGCCAGGGCTACACGGCGGCGATGGCGCTGCTACCCACGCTGCAGCGCCTTTACCAGCGGCAGGGCAAGCAGGGCCACGCCGCCTTCGACGCCGAGCTCGTCCGCCTGCGCCAGCAATACCGCGCCAAACGCACCTTCATCGAATTACTGCACAAGCGGTTTCCGGCATCCTAGGCGGTGCACGGCAGCGAGATTGGACAGCCGCACTCTGCGACTAGATGCGGCGCGGATCGGCAGAAGCCACGCTGATGCACAGCGGCTGCGCGATGCAGACGCTCCGCCGCAGGGGCAGACAGCATCGGCCTGCTCTCACCAAGGCCCCAAACGGAGCAACGCCATGGAATTCTTTGCGCATTCGACCAAGCGGCAGGATCGCAGCGATTGGCAGCGGCTGGCCGATCACTTGCTCGCCGTCGGCGAGCGCGCCGCCAGGAATGCCGCGCCGTTTGGAGGCCAACGTCTGGCCAGTCTGGCCGGGCAGCTGCACGACCTTGGCAAGTACACGCAGCAGTTTCAGCATCGGCTGGACGGTGACCCAGCCCGCGTGGATCACGCGACCTGGGGCGCAAAAATCGCCTGCGAGCGCTATGGCACCGCCGGCACCCTGCTCGCTTACGGCATCGCGGGCCATCACGCCGGCCTGGCCGATGGACGACCAGGACACGTAACGCAGTCGCGCCCTTCGCTGCACGAGCGCCTGTCGCAGGACTACCAAGAACGGGAACTGCCACCACTGCTGTCGGACTGGGAACGGGAGTTGTCACCGCCGGCCAAGCTGGCGTTGCCGGAAGGATTTACTGGACATCCGCGTCAGGAGCGTCGCCCGTTCCAGCTCACGGTCCTGACGCGGATGATTTTCTCCTGCCTGGTCGATGCCGACTTCACCGATACCGACGATTTCTATCGCCGCCTGGAAGGGCGGCAGTCGCGTGCAGAGGAAACCGGCACACGTCCGGCCCTGCCAGAGCTGCGGCAACGCCTGAATGCGCACTTGGCCTCGTTGCCCATCGAGGGCGGCATCAATCCCTTGCGCGCGCAGATCCTGCGCGAAGTCCGTGCTAAGGCCGGTATGCGTCCTGGTCTGTTCTCGCTCACCGTACCCACCGGCGGCGGCAAGACGCTGGCCTCACTGGCATTCGCCCTGGACCACGCCATCGCACATGGGCTGCGCCGGGTGATCTACGTGATTCCGTTCACCAGCATCGTCGAACAGACCGTGCAGGTGTTCCGGCAGGCATTGGGCGTACAGGAGCGCGACGACGTCGTACTGGAGCACCACAGCGCCTTCTTTGACTATCCGACCAAGGCGCTGCAGTCCATCGACAAGCGCAAGTTGGCCATGGAGAACTGGGACGCACCGATCGTTGTCACCACCGCAGTGCAGTTCTTCGAGAGCCTGTTCGCCGATCGTCCTTCCCGCTGCCGCAAGCTGCACAACATCGCCGGCAGCGTGGTGGTTCTGGACGAAGCACAGACCCTGCCGCACGCATTGCTGCGCCCGTGCGTGGTGCTGCTGGACGAACTGGCGCGTAACTACCGGGTCAGCCCGGTGTTGTGCACTGCCACGCAACCCACGCTGCGCCTAGACCAGGGCTTCGCCGGGGGCCTGGAACATGTGCAAGAACTGGTGGACGACCCACCGGCACTGTATGCACAGCTACGACGCGTCCAGGCGCGCCACGTCGGCACGCTTGACGACGCTGCGCTGACCGACCAACTCCGGCAACGCAAGCAGGTGCTGTGCATCGTCAACAACCGCCGTCACGCCCGGCACCTGTTCGATGCGATCGCCGACCGACCAGGTGCGCGGCACTTGACCACGCTGATGCACGCGCGCCACCGCAGCGCGGTGCTGGCCGAACTGCGCGAAGACCTGAAAGCAGGCCGGCCATGCCGGCTGGTCGCCACGAGCTTGATTGAAGCGGGGGTGGACGTGGACTTCCCCGCGGTGCTGCGCGCCGAAGCCGGCCTGGACTCCATCGCTCAGGCCGCCGGCCGCTGCAACCGCGAAGGCCGGCGGCCGACAGATGCCAGCGAGGTGTTGGTGTTCGCGCCGGCCAATCCCGACTGGGCACCGCCGAAGGAACTGGAGCTGTTCGCACAAGTCTTCCGCAGCGTCGAACGCAGCCACCGCGACGATCTGCTGGCGATGGACGCGATTGCCAGCTACTTCGCGGAACTGTATCGCCGCCTGGGCGATGGTCGGCTCGACCGCGAGGACGTGCTCGGCCTGCTGCGCGAGGCGGGCATCGACAGTCTGCCGCTGGACACGCTGGCGCGGAAATTCAAAATGATCCAGACCACCATGCGGCCGCTGATCGTACCGTATGCCCCCTATGCCGCAGGCAGCGACAAAGAAGTGCCCGAGGTGGCCGACACCCTGCGCCAGCTCGAACACGCAGAACAAGTGGGCGTAGCCGGTGCGGCCCGTCGTCTGCAACCGTGGCTGGTACAGGTCCCCGAGCAGGCCTACAAGGCGCTGTGGCAGGCCCATGCCATCGCCCCGGTCGCACCGGAGCGCTATGGCGAACAATTCGTGCGGCTGGTCAATCCACGGCTGTACGACCCGCGGTTCGGGCTGCACTGGGACAACCCGCAGTTCATAGCAGCCGAGGCGCTGATCCATTGAGCCAGGTGGCTCTCACTCAAATCTCAGCATTTGAGATATCAATTGGGTAAGTTGAATGGCGTAACGCCAGCGAGGGGAACAAGGATGAGTTACGGAGTCAGGCTCCACGTCTGGGGCGAACGAGCGCTATTCACGCGCCCGGAAATGAAGGTAGAGCGGGTCTCATACGACATCATCACGCCATCGGCGGCGCGCGGCATCCTGGAAGCAATCCATTGGAAGCCGGCGATCCGCTGGGTGGTGGACAGCATCCAGGTGCTCAAGCCGATTCGCTTTGAGTCGATCCGCCGCAACGAAGTGGGCGGCAAGCTTTCTGCAGCCAGCGTGAGCAAGGCGATCAAGGCCGGACGCACCGATACGCTGGTGAGTTATGTCCAAGAGGACCGCCAACAACGCGCCGCCACGCTCCTGCGCGAAGTGGGTTACGTGATCGCTGCACATTTCGAGTTGACCGACAAGGCCGGCGCTGACGACAGCGTTGGCAAGCATCTTGACATCTTCAACCGCCGTGCGCGGCGCGGACAGTGCTTCCAGGCGCCGTGCCTGGGCACGCGTGAATTCCCGGCCAGCTTCGCGCTGATCGAGAACGACGCGGCGGTGCCGGCTACCGATGCAATGCTGGCTGGCGAGCGCGACCTGGGCTGGATGCTGCACGACATCGACTTCGCCGACGGCATGACCCCGCGCTTCTTTCGCGCGCGGATGGTCGATGGCCGGGTCGAGGTGCCTGCGCTGCAAAACGGTAAGGTGCGCGCATGATCCTGACCGCGCTCGCCGACTACTACCAACGGCTGCTGGACGATCCGGCATCGGGCATCGCCGCACCCGGCTACAGCCAGGAGAAGATCGGCTACACCATCGTGCTGGACGGCGATGGCCGCGTCGTGGCTGTGGAGGACGAACATGACTACGACGGCAAGAAGCGGACTCCCAAGGCGCTTTCGGTGCCAACCTCATCCAAGCGTCCCGGGATCGGAACCAAATCGTTCTTCCTCTGGGACAAGACAAGCTACACGCTCGGCGTCAGCGCCAGCAGCAAACGCAGCGAGCAGGAACATGCGGCGTTCCAGGTCCTGCACCAGCAAGCGCTGGCCGGCAGCGACGATCCCGGCCTGCGCGCACTGCTGGCCTTTCTCGAGAGCTGGTCGCCCGCGCAATTTGCCGAGCACCCGCACTTCGCCCGGCACGGCGAGGCACTGTTGGATGCCAATGTCGTGTTCCGCCTGGATGGCGACACCAGCTATCTGCACCAGCGCGCCGCTGCGCGTGCGGCATGGGAGCGACTGCAAGGCCAGGGTACGGAAGGCGCATTCGGCATCTGCCTGGTCAGTGGCGAACGTGCGCCACTGGCGCGGCTGCACCCCGCCATCAAGGGTGTCAATGGAGCACAGAGTTCCGGCGCATCGATTGCGTCGTTCAATCTCGAGGCCTTCACCTCCTATGGTAAACGCCAGGGCGAGAACGCGCCAATCTCCGAACAGGCCACCTTCGCCTACACCACTGCACTCAACCACCTGCTGCGGCGTGACCCGCGCAATCGGCAGCGGCTGCAGATCGGCGACAGCACGGTGGTGTTCTGGGCGCAGGCCAGGACTATCGCGCAGGCCGCCGGCGCCGAGGACCTGATCGCCGATTTCCTGCGTGGCGGCGACGCCGACGGCCCCGGGATCGCCGACGGCCAGGCCACCCAGCGCCTGCAACTGGCACTGGAGCAGGTGCGGCAGGCGCGGCCACTGCGTGAGATGGATGCCACGCTGGACGACGACGCCCGCATCTTCGTGCTGGGCCTGGCGCCCAACGCCGCGCGCCTGTCGATCCGCTTCTGGGAAACGCAGACACTGGCCGGCTTTGCCGCACGTCTGGCTGCCCACTACCACGACCTCAAGCTCGAACCACCCGCCTGGAAGCGTCCGCCCACACCGGCATTCCTCGCCCTGCAGACCGCGCCGGTCTACGGCGAGCACGGCAAGCCCAAGGTCGAGGACGTCTCGCCGCTGCTGGCCGGCGAACTCACCCGCGCCATCCTCGCCGGCACCCGCTACCCGCGCAGCCTGCTCGGCGGCATCGTCATGCGCTTCCGCGCCGACGGGCAGATCAATCCGCTGCGCGTGGCCTTGTGCCGGGCCGTCCTGGCACGCGAGGCGCGTCTGGATACGCAACAAGGACTGTCACCCACCAAGGGAGAACCACCCGTGAGTCTCGATACCGCCAATACCGACCCCGGCTACCTGCTGGGCAGGCTGTTCTCGTCGCTGGAAAACCTGCAACGCGCCGCATTGGGCGGCCAGGTCAACGCCACCATCCGCGACCGCTACTACGGTGCCGCCTCTGCAACACCGGCCAGCATCTTCCCGGTGCTGCTGCGTAGTGCCCAGAACCACTTCGGCAAGCTGCGCAAGGACAAGGCCGGCCTGGCGGTGAATCTGGAAAAGGAGATCGGCCAGATCATCGACGCGCTTCCCGCCAGCTTCCCGCGCAGCCTGCCGATTCAGGAACAAGGCTGCTTCGCTATCGGCTATTACCACCAGACCAACGCGCGCTTCGCCCGCGGCAACGGCCAGGACGCCCCCGACATCACTTCCGAAGGAGAATCCACATGAGCGCCATTACCCACCGCTATGAGTTCGTCTATCTGTTCGACGTGACCAACGGCAACCCCAACGGCGACCCCGACGCCGGCAACCTGCCGCGACTGGACCCGGAAACCAACCGCGGCCTTGTCACCGATGTGGCGCTCAAGCGCAAGATCCGCAACTACGTGGCGCTGGAGAAAGAGAACGCGCCGGGTTACACGATCTACATGCAAGAGAAGTCGGTGCTGAACAACCAGCACAAGCAGGCCTACACCGCGCTCGGCATCGAACATGAAGCCAAGAAGCTGCCCAAGGACGGCGACAAAGCGCGCGAATTGACCGCCTGGATGTGCCAGAACTTCTTCGACGTGCGCACCTTCGGCGCGGTGATGACCACCGAGGTCAATACCGGCCAGGTCCGTGGCCCGGTGCAACTGGCCTTCGCCACCTCGATCGAACCGGTGTTGCCGCTGGAAGTGTCAATCACCCGCGTGGCGGTGACCAACGAGAAAGACCTGGAGAAGGAGCGCACCATGGGCCGCAAGCACATCCTGCCCTACGGCCTGTATCGCGCGCATGGCTTTGTGTCGGCCAAGCTGGCAGAGCGCACCGGTTTCTCGGAGGAGGATCTGCAACTGCTGTGGCGCGCGTTGACCAATCTGTTCGAGCACGACCGCTCCGCCGCACGCGGCGAGATGGCGGCACGCAAACTGATCGTCTTCGAGCACGAACACCCGATGGGCAACGCACCGGCACATATGCTCTTCGACAAGGTCAAGGTCGAGCGTATTGGCCATGTGAATCAGGGACCGGCACGCAGCTTTTCCGATTACCGGGTGGTGATCGACCGCGCACTTCCTGCAGGCGTCAGCGTGACCGAACTGTTCTGACGATCAGGAGAGCGAGACCATGGACGACGACGCCCTGATCCCGCTCTCTGCCCTGCAGCACTACCTTTACTGCCCACGCCAATGCGCGCTGATCCATGTGGAACGGCAATGGGCAGAGAACCGGCAAACCGCCGAAGGCCGGCTGCTGCACGAGCGCGCCGATGTGGCACACACGCAGCGCAGGCGTGGCGTGCGCACCGTCACCGCGATGCCGCTGCTGGCGCTGGAACTGGGCATCACCGGCAAGGCCGATGTGGTCGAATTCCATCACGATCCCGCAGGGGAATTCGCGTTCCCCGTGGAGTACAAACGGGGCCGGCCCAAGTCGCACCGGGCCGACGAGGTACAGCTGTGTGCCCAGGCCCTGTGCCTGGAAAGCATGCTCAAACGCCCAGTAGACGCCGGCGCGCTGTTCTACGGGCAGACCCGCCGGCGCAAGGATGTCGTCTTCGATCAAACGCTGCGCGAGCTCACGCAGCGCACCATCGCCGAAACCCGTGCATTGCTGTCTCACGGCATGACGCCCAGTGCGTGCTACGACAGCAAACGCTGCGATGCCTGCTCATTGATCGACCTGTGTCAGCCGCGCCTGCTCGGTCGCGGCAGCGTGGACACCTGGCTGCGTCGACAACTCGATACTGAAGAGGACTGACGATGCGCCGCCAACTCAATACCCTGTATGTCACCACCGACGGCGCGTGGTTGCGCAAGGACGGCGCCAATGTCGTCATGGAGGTGGAGCGGCAAGAACGCACTCGATTACCGGTTCACATGCTGGAGAGCATCATCTGCATCGGACGTGTCGCGGTCTCGCCTCAGTTGCTCGGCTTCTGCGCCGAGCAAGGCATCAGCATCTGTTATCTGACCCCGCAGGGGCGCTTTCTCGCGCGTGTGGAAGGCCCGGTGTCCGGCAATGTGCTGCTGCGCCGTGAACAGTACCGATGCAGCGACGATCCCGTGCGTTGCGCCGCGATTGTGCGTCACCTGCTAGCAGGAAAAATCCACAACCAGCGCGCTGTGCTGGCGCGCGGCTGGCGCGACCACGGCGACCGCCTCACCGGTGTCCCCGCCTTTCAACATGCACTCAAGCGGCTCAAGCGCATTCCACAACGCCTGCTCATCGAAACCAGTGTTGACGTGCTGCGCGGCCTGGAAGGCGAGGCAGCGCAGTCGTATTTCGGCGTCTTCGGTCAACTGGTACGCACCGAGGCCCCGCTGCTGCGCTTTGGCGGACGCAATCGCCGCCCGCCGCGCGACGCCTTCAATGCCTTGCTGTCGTTTCTCTACACCTTGCTGACCCACGATTGCCGCTCGGCCCTGGAAACGGTTGGTCTGGACCCGGCAGTCGGCTTCCTGCATCGCGACCGACCGGGACGGCCAAGCCTGGCCCTGGACCTGGCAGAGGAATTCAGGCCGTTGCTTGGCGAGCGCCTGGCACTGTCGCTGATCAACCGCCGACAATTGAACGAGCGCGACTTCCAGGTCTTCGACAACGGCGCGGTTCTTCTCAAGGACGATGCGCGCAAGACAGTGCTGATCGCCTACCAGGAGCGCAAACGCGAACAGCTCCAACATGCCTTCCTGGGCGAAAAGGTCGACATCGGCCTACTGCCCTTCGTGCAGGCGCAGCTGATGGCACGGCACCTGCGTGGCGATCTGGATGGCTACCCCTCCTTCTTCTGGAAATGACACGGCTCAAGTCCCATGATGATTCTGGTCAGCTACGACGTCAGCACCAGCTCTCCCGGGGGCGAGAAACGCCTGCGCAAAGTCGCCAAAGCCTGCCGTGACCGTGGCCAGCGCGTGCAGTTCTCGGTCTTCGAAATTGAAGTCGAACCTGCCCAATGGACTGAATTACGGCAGCAACTCTGCGACCTGATCGACCCGGCCCTAGACAGCCTGCGGTTCTATCACCTTGGCGCGAAATGGGAGGCCCGCGTGGAGCACGTCGGCGCCAAGCCCAGCCTGGACCTCAAAGGTCCACTGATTTTTTGACGCGAACCCCAAGCGTCCCATAAAAACCGGGCAGGTTCGCAGCTTCGTCAAGCAACTGATTTTCAAGACAAAAATAAAAACATAGCAGATTCAAAGGTCCACATGACCACTTCTCGACCGCTTTATCGGCGAGTCCGCGCAACTGCCCGTGTTTTAGCAACGATGGCAAGCCCTTATCCTAAGGGGGGTCGCGCCCTCACGGGCGCGTGGATTGAAACTTCTTCGCGTCCGTGATGTCCTTGGGGTTCGGCTGGTCGCGCCCTCACGGGCGCGTGGATTGAAACAATGCCGTAGCCCTGGACGACTAGAGCGGTCAGGTCGCGCCCTCACGGGCGCGTGGATTGAAACAATTCCAACCTGGTCAACTCGCCAATGACCAGGGGTCGCGCCCTCACGGGCGCGTGGATTGAAACCTTATAGCGATGTCAATAGGAGTTCCTAACTTTTGTCGCGCCCTCACGGGCGCGTGGATTGAAACCAGGCCTGGCGAGTCCAGCGATTTGATGAACCCGTGTCGCGCCCTCACGGGCGCGTGGATTGAAACTCTCCACTCGTACCACGCCCGGTTGTATTGGCCGGTCGCGCCCTCACGGGCGCGTGGATTGAAACGTGATCTCGAAGTCGTATTTCATCGCATACGACAGTCGCGCCCTCACGGGCGCGTGGATTGAAACCCCGCTTCGTTGTTGCCGTTCTGGGCTGATGTACGTCGCGCCCTCACGGGCGCGTGGATTGAAACAGCACCGACCGAACGCCGGCCATGAACCGCTCCAGTCGCGCCCTCACGGGCGCGTGGATTGAAACTTCGTCCTCACGCCGCCACCGCCTTGACCTTGTGTCGCGCCCTCACGGGCGCGTGGATTGAAACGCGGTCCAGTTGCCCGTAGCTCGCATAGCTGCTGGTCGCGCCCTCACGGGCGCGTGGATTGAAACAGCTTGAGTGCCTATGAACAGATGCTGCGGGTTGGTCGCGCCCTCACGGGCGCGTGGATTGAAACAGGCGCACCAGGCCAGCCTCCCGGTCGATCTGGAAGTCGCGCCCTCACGGGCGCGTGGATTGAAACCTGTTGAGATTTGCCCGTAAGGCGCGGATCCCTTGTCGCGCCCTCACGGGCGCGTGGATTGAAACGCTTCAACGATCCCGACTACGCGCTGATCGTTGCGTCGCGCCCTCACGGGCGCGTGGATTGAAACTTCATCTCGGCCATGTTGACCACGCCCGAGAGCGGGTCGCGCCCTCACGGGCGCGTGGATTGAAACGGTCACTGGATGCCGTATCAGTATCGACACGACGTCGCGCCCTCACGGGCGCGTGGATTGAAACTACGTTTGGCAAACCAAAACGCTCAAGAATCAGGTCGCGCCCTCACGGGCGCGTGGATTGAAACCTGTTGCCGGCACGACGGGCACTACAATCACGCGCGTCGCGCCCTCACGGGCGCGTGGATTGAAACGCGGCTTTACCGATTGGGCGATCGGTGCTGCAGTGTCGCGCCCTCACGGGCGCGTGGATTGAAACATGCAAAAAGCCTAACCCTCTACAGTGTCATAGGTCGCGCCCTCACGGGCGCGTGGATTGAAACACTAGTACCAGCGTCTGCTTGGCGACGTAACGCGTCGCGCCCTCACGGGCGCGTGGATTGAAACTTACAATTGAACCGTAGAGTTTAGAAATTCATGGCGTCGCGCCCTCACGGGCGCGTGGATTGAAACGCGATTGAAGATTGATGCGTGCATGTTTCCCCCTGGTCGCGCCCTCACGGGCGCGTGGATTGAAACCGCTGGCCGCCTTCGTTCCAGTCGAGATATGCGAGTCGCGCCCTCACGGGCGCGTGGATTGAAACCGGTACTGGCGCCCGGAGTACAGGTGCACTTCCGTCGCGCCCTCACGGGCGCGTGGATTGAAACTGCTCCGCCGTTGGGAGCAAGACCTCCAGCGTCCGTCGCGCCCTCACGGGCGCGTGGATTGAAACAAATGTGGCGCTGATAGAGATCATTTCCCCACCTGTCGCGCCCTCACGGGCGCGTGGATTGAAACTTGTTCGTGGCCCTCCTGACGCAATGTGTAAATGCGTCGCGCCCTCACGGGCGCGTGGATTGAAACGAGTACGGCGCGATCGCGCAGAAGGCCAAGGACCGTCGCGCCCTCACGGGCGCGTGGATTGAAACTGGTACTCCGGTGTGCCGGGCTGCAGCCCGGCCGCAGGTCGCGCCCTCACGAGCGCGTGGATTGAAACATGTTCGAAATGACCGCCAGCCTGTTGATGCACGTCGCGCCCTCACGGGCGCGTGGATTGAAACGTGAGCGTATGTCTGTCGGAGACCTTCGAGCTTAAGTCGCGCCCTCACGGGCGCGTGGATTGAAACCGCAATGCCCAGGTGCTTGGCGATGCGATCAAAGCGCAGTCGCGCCCTCACGGGCGCGTGGATTGAAACGCTGCAGGTGGGCATGGCCCAAACCTTCGCGATGCGTCGCGCCCTCACGGGCGCGTGGATTGAAACCTTCGATCAGCTCGCGGTGTGCACAACCATTGCGTCGCGCCCTCACGGGCGCGTGGATTGAAACATGCGCTTGAAGAAGTTGACCGCCTTGTCGGTGGTCGCGCCCTCACGGGCGCGTGGATTGAAACATTTCGGCCGAACCGAACAGCATCCGAACGGCCGGTCGCGCCCTCACGGGCGCGTGGATTGAAACAGGCCGCAGGTGATTTCGGTTCGAAGCGAGTTTATCGTCGCGCCCTCACGGGCGCGTGGATTGAACCGCGCCATGCAGTTGCAGTGTGTGAATTCCGCCGGTCGCGCCCTCACGGGCGCGTGGATTGAAACGCCGAAGTCCGCACGAACCTGCGGGCCATGCCTGTCGCGCCCTCACGGGCGCGTGGATTGAAACTTGTAAAGCTATGACATGGGCGCACCCTCGCCGCCGTCGCGCCCTCACGGGCGCGTGGATTGAAACGCGCACCGGCCGATGACCAACGACCACCCGCCGGTGTCGCGCCCTCACGGGCGCGTGGATTGAAACCCGTTGAATGTCCAGCTGTCGCTGAAGCACCTGTGTCGCGCCCTCACGGGCGCGTGGATTGAAACGCGCCGCAACCACAAGTAACGAACTTCGTTGGCCTGTCGCGCCCTCACGGGCGCGTGGATTGAAACGATAGCTCAGGGTGTCGGCGCGAAGCGTCAAGCCAGTCGCGCCCACGGGCGCGTGGATTGAAACTGGGATTTCGACTTTACCCCGGTTTACCCGGCCGAGTCGCGCCCTCACGGGCGCGTGGATTGAAACCCGCGCACAGCTGCGGATCTGCTGCATCTCGTTCGTCGCGCCCTCACGGGCGCGTGGATTGAAACCCGGTCGACGGGTCGACTTCGGTCTTCGCCGGCGCGTCGCGCTCTCACGGGCGCGTGGATTGAAACACGCTCTGACAACTTAAATTTGGTATGCCGGGACCGTCGCGCCCTCATCGGCGCGTGGATTGAAACACTACAACGCAGAAATCTGCCAGTCCTGGCGATCGGTGACCGGTCGCGCCCTTACGGGCGCGTGGATTGAAACTGGCAATTCTCACCCTGCCCATCTTGCAAAGAGAGGTCACGCCCTCATGGGTTCGTGGATTGACACAGCATTCATCGGGACACAAATGGCGAAGGCTACTGCGGTCCTGCCCTCAGGGGCGCGTGGTTGAACCAACATGAACATGCTGCCTTAGTAGGCTGCTGAAATACTCTGGATGGACCTTGGCGAATGCACGAGATAACCCAACACGGAACTCCTGCGTGAAATCTGAGGCTACCAATGTTCGTCGGACCCTCAGAATTGGCGGAGAAGCTACTCATCTATGCAAGTCGGCAGGCCGAAATTAGTGTTTCAGCAGCCTGTTAAGTTTTCCCGATACGATCGTATCCTCAGGCACGCGAGTTGATTCTCAGCCAAGAGAAGTGATGCGCATGAATTTGGCTAGTTGTGCCAGTGTGGGCGCGCGGATAGAGATGGCACGCCTGGTTGCGACGCATGCAATCCTGGATACCTCTATTTGACGATGATGCTTTGCGGCGTACCTGCAGGCTTGCCGTCGACCATGACCTGCGCAGTGTAGGTGCCAGCCGGCCAGCCATCTGGCTTGCTGAAGCTGATGTTGGTGGTCTCTGCGCCCGTGGTGGTCAGCGTGGCGCTCTGCTCGCCGGCCACCTGCCCATCCTGATAGGTGAGCTTGGCCGAAACCGGCACATTGCTCGCACTGCCCTCGGTCTTGACCGACACGATGATGGTGTCCTTGCTGCCGACGCTGGCGGACGGCGTCACCGTCTTGTCCGCAGCGGCAACCGTGCCAACCGCAACGCTGGACACCGTGACGCCGGCGCCAGCCATTGCCGCATTGTCGGTGCTGGCAGCGCCAGTGGCGGTGCCTTGCGCGGCCTGATCGCTGGCCGGCGGTGTGGCCGCCGGGCCTGGCATGGCGTCGGTTGCCGCGCCGGAGGTCGGGTCCTTGGCGACATTGGAATCGTCGTTGGCTTCCTTGCGGCAACCCGACACGGCCAGGACGCCGGCCAAGGCGAGAACCAGGGTGCTGGAAACGGCTTTGGTACGCATGGATCGATCTCCGGATGTCCAATGGATCAAACGATTGAGTGAGATGCCGTGCATCGCCCTACGGTGTCGATGCACGTAGCGACGGTGAAGGGTGCCTAGGCCTTTGGCGGCAAGTGCAGCACCTGGCCCGGAAAAATCTTGTCCGGATCCTGCAGGGTGTCGCGGTTGGCTTCGAAGATGCGCGGCCACAGCGCGCCGTCGCCCAGATGACGCTTGGCAATCCTGGACAGGCTATCGCCTGCCTGTACGGTGACGGTTTCGCCCACCAGCTGCGCCGTGCTTTGCACGCTGGAGCGCACGTTGGAAAAATCCGCAGCGGGCGCCACATCGGCGGTGCTGTCGACCGAGGAAGTGACGTTGGAGAAATCGGCTTTCTTGTCGGCACTCATTGCTGCAGCCCTGTGCAGATGGTGCAGGCAGGGTGCGCGGGGCGCTGTTAAGCATGGATCGCGCCATCGTGAAGCCGGCGCGATCATGCGACTGCCGATTACTGGCGCAGATCGCGGAAGATCGACAGCGGCGCGGGCACGCCGGGCGAGCTGCGCAGCGGGTTGATGTCCAGCCCGCCACGGCGGGTGTAGCGCGCCTCGACCACCAGCCATTCGGGCGCACATCGCTGCATGACGTCGTTGAAGATGCGCTCCACGCACTGCTCGTGGAATTCGGCATGGTCGCGGAAACTCACCAGATACCGCAGCAGGCCTTCGCGGTCGATGGGCGCACCGCGATAACGCACGCTCACGCTGGCCCAATCCGGCTGGCCGGTGACCGGGCAGTTGGATTTGAGCAGTGCCGAGGTCAGCACTTCTTCCACCGCCGGCTGGGCGAGTGCATGCAGATACGCGGCGTTGGGCGGGCCGTAATCGTCGATGCTGACATCCAGCGCGTCTATGGACTCGCCCTCGCCCACCGCATCGATCGGCGGCAGACCGAATTCCACCACCACATCGGCGCCGGCCCGCGTGGACAGGTCGGTGGCGATGCGTGTGCGCACGGCTTCGGCGCTATTGAAGCGGGTGGCGTTGAGCGAATTCAGATACAGCTTGAGCGACTTGGATTCGATCAACGCAGGCGAGTCGCAGGGCACATGCAAGGTGGCGGTGGCCACGCAGGGTTTGCCCTGCGCATCGAGCCAGCTCAGCTCGTAGGCATGCCAGCGGTCACGCCCGATGAAGGGCAGCGCACCGGTCAGCCCGATCGCCTCGCGCCCGGCCGCACGCGGAATCGGAAACAGCAGCGACGGGTCGTAGCCACTGGGATAGGCGACCTCACGACCGAGGGTGGAATCTTCTGGGGTATTCATCCGGCCATTCTAGGCCGACCGGGCTGGCCGTGAGGTGTCTAGCGATGCGCCCACACGGAAGAAGGTTTTATCGGAACGTCAGACCTGCCCACCTGCCATTGAAGAGGAGATCCGCCCAGCCGCAGCGAATCCCCAATCCCGATTCCCGACTCCCGATTCCCGATTCACCCCCGCTGCAGATAATCCAGCGATACCTGCAACAACGCACGCAAGCCGACATCCAGCGAGGACTCGTCCAGCAGGAACTGTGGCGAGTGATTGCTGGGCGCGGCGGCCGGGTCGATGCCCTTGGCGGTGGAGCCGACGAAGAAGAACATCGACGGCACCTGCTGGGCGTAGAACGAGAAGTCTTCGGCGCCCATCTGCAACGGCGGCTCGTAGACGTTGTCCGCCCCCACCACCGCCTGCAGGCTGGGCAGCATCCTGGCCGTCAGGGCCGGGTCGTTGACCGTGGCCGGGTTGCCGTCCTGGTCGGGCACCTTCGCATCCACCTTGGCACCATGCGCGGCAGCGGTGTGCTCGGCCACGTTCTTCAGGTCGGCAAAGATCTGCTGGCGCATGCCTTCGTCGAAGGTGCGGATGGTGCCGACCATGTCCACATCGTCGGGGATGATGTTGTAGCGGATGCCGCCCTTGATCGCGCCGAAGCTCAGCACCGCCGGCTGCTTGGACAGGTTGGCGCGGCGGCTGATCACCGTCTGCGCAGTGGAGATCATGTCGGCGCTGGCCGCGATCGGGTCGATGCCGTTCCACGGCGCCGAGCCATGGGTCTGGCGGCCGATCATCTTGATCGCGAAGCGATCCGACGCGGCCATCAGCGGGCCGCTGCGCACCGCGATCTTGCCGGCCTGCACGCTGGAGAACACATGCAGGCCGAACACCGCCTGCGGGGTGAAGTCGGCGAACAGGCCTTCCTTCAACATCAGCGAGGCGCCGCCTTCCTCGTTGCCCGGCGCGCCCTCTTCGGAGGGTTGGAAGATCAGCATCACCTCGCCCGGCAGCTGCTCGCGCATGCCCACCAGCGCGTCGGCCACGCCGAGCAGGATGGCGGTGTGGGCGTCGTGGCCGCAGGCATGCATCACCCCGACCTGCTCGCCGCGGTACTCGGCCCTGGCCTTGGAGGCGAATGGCAAGCCGGTCTGCTCGGTCACCGGCAGCGCGTCCATGTCGGCGCGCAGGGCGATCTTCGGACCGGGCTTGCCACCCTTGATGATGGCCACCACGCCGTGATGGGCGATCCCGGTGCGCGGCGTGAGGCCGAGCTTGCGCAGCTGCGCGGCCACCGTGGCGGCGGTGCGCTCCTCGCGGTTGGACAGCTCCGGATGCTGGTGGAAGTCGCGGCGCCATTGCACCACCTTGGGCTGCAGCGTGGTGGCGACCGCGGCGACCTCGGGGCGCGGCGCGGTCTGCGCGGCGGCAAGCAGGGGCAGGGCGAGCAACAGCGCGCTGGACAGCAGGCAGGAGTGGCGCATCAACGATCCTCTGATAATGAACTATCTGCACTGTAGTCCACCTGCGCGATCAGATCGCGTCCATCGCGGTGTCTTCGTGCAGCGCGGACGTGAGTGCGTCGAGGCAGCGGCGGCATGGAAACAGCCGCCAGCCGCCTGGCTGGATGGGCGGTGTCGCTGCAGTGGCTGGCGCAGGCACCGCCTTCCCTCCGAACGCGACGGCTGGCCGGGGGAGCAGCGGTCATGATGCATGGCTGGCGTCGGCGGGCTTGTCCGCAGCATCCACTGCGACGGCGGTGGGGCCCGATTCAGCCCGGCAGTCAACCGTCCCGCCGCTGAGGCGTTGCCGCTGCACGCATCCGTGAACGGTGCGGTCGTTTCGCCCGGGGAGCCGTTACTTCAGTAACGCTCAATTGCCTGGTCGCAACGATATGCTTCGCACAGCCGCCCCACGGTCGCCCCCCAGCGCCCGGCCCGTCCTCAGGAGTTGTCGCATGTCGCGTTTTTGGAAGATCACACTGCTGGTCGTAGCGGTGCTCGTCGTGGTGTTCGTCGCAATGCGGATGATGGGTGGGGGCAGCCAGGGCAAGCGGGCCGGCGCGCCGGACCGCAACGGCACCGAACACAGAGGCCCGGTGCCGGTCACGGTCGTGGCCGCCACCACCCAGGATGTGCCGGTGTATGCCAGCGCGCTGGGCACGGTGACCGCGCTCAACACGGTGACGGTCAGCCCGCAGGTCGGCGGCCAGTTGATGAGCCTGAACTTCGAGGAAGGCCAGGAAGTGAAGAAGGGCGAGCTGCTGGCGCAGATCGACCCGCGCACGCTGCAGGCCAGCTACGACCAGGCGCTGGCCGCAAAGCGCCAGAACCAGGCGCTGCTGGCGACGGCGCGGGTGAACTACCAGCGCTCCAACGACCCGGCCTACAAGCAGTACGTCTCGCGCACCGATCTGGATACCCAGCGCAACCAGGTGGCGCAGTACGAGGCCGCGGTGGCCGCCAACGATGCGCAGATGCGCTCGGCGCAGGTGCAACTGCAGTTCACCCGGGTGACCGCGCCGATCGACGGCATTGCCGGCATCCGCGGTGTGGACGTGGGCAATATCGTCAGCACCACCTCCACCATCGTGACCCTGACCCAGATCCGCCCGATCTACGTGTCCTTCAACCTGCCCGAACGCGAGCTGCAGGCGGTGCGCAGCGGCCAGGCAGCAGCGCCGCTGGGCGTGGCCGCGCTGGACCGCGGCGATGCGCACGTGATCAGCGGCGACGGCAAGCTGGATGTCATCGACAACCGGATCGCCGCCGACAGCGGCACCTTCGGCGCACGTGCGATCTTCGACAATACCGACAACGCCTTGTGGCCGGGGCAGTTCGTCAACGTGCGGTTGCAACTGCGCACCATCGCCGGCGGCACCGTGGTGCCGACCCAGGCCGTGCAGCGCGGCCCGGACGGCGATTACGTCTACGTGGTGGGCAACGACAACACCGCACAGATGCGCACCGTGGTGCAGGGCGTGGAAGTGGACGACAGCCACGTGCAGGTGACCAAGGGCCTCAAGCCGGGCGAGCGCGTGGTTACCGAAGGCCAGTTCCGGCTCAAGCCGGGCAGCAAGGTCAGCGCACTCAAGCCGGGCGAGACCCCGCCCGAGCCCACCGAAGCCGAACTCAAGGCGGCGCAAGACAAGCAGAAGGGCGGCGGCGGTGGCCGTCGCGGCGGCGGCCCGCGCTAATGCCTGACCACTGGCGACGGAGTAACCCGTTGCCAGTGCGCGTCGGCGCCCAGCGCGCCGGCACCGATTGACGTCTTCAGCAAGGATTCCCCCCGTGGGCTTTTCGACCATCTTCATCCGCCGCCCCATCGCCACCTCGCTGTTGATGGCGGGCGTCCTGCTGCTGGGCATCCTGGGTTACCGGCAATTGCCGGTGTCGGCGCTGCCGGAAATCGATGCGCCCAGCCTGGTCGTGACCACCCAGTACCCTGGCGCCAACGCGACCACCATGGCCTCGCTGGTGACCACGCCGCTGGAGCGCCAGTTCGGGCAGATCTCCGGCTTGCAGATGATGACCTCCGACTCGTCGGCGGGCCTGTCCACGATCATCCTGCAGTTCTCGATGGACCGCGATATCGATATCGCCTCGCAGGACGTGCAGGCGGCCATCCGCCAGGCCACCCTGCCCTCGTCGCTGCCGTACCAGCCGGTCTACAACCGGGTCAATCCGGCCGATGCGGCCATCCTCACCCTCAAGCTCACCTCCGATTCGCTGCCGCTGCGCGAGGTCAACCGCTACGCCGATGCGATCCTGGCCCAGCGCCTGTCGCAGGTGCCGGGCGTGGGCCTGGTGTCGATCGCCGGCAACGTGCGCCCCGCGGTGCGCATCCAGGTCAACCCGGCGCAGCTGTCGAACATGGGCCTGACCATGGAATCGCTGCGCAGCGCGTTGACCCAGACCAACGTCAGCGCGCCCAAGGGGTCGCTCAACGGCAAGACCCAGTCCTACAGCATCGGCACCAACGACCAGCTCACCGATGCGGCGCAATACCGCGAGACCATCATCAGCTTCGCCAACGGCCGCCCGGTGCGGCTGGCCGATGTCGCCAAGGTGGTCGACGGGGTGGAAAACGACCAGCTCGCCGCCTGGGCCGACGGCAAGCCGGCGGTGCTGCTGGAAATCCGCCGCCAGCCCGGCGCCAACATCGTGCAGACGGTGGAGCAGATCCGCAGCATCCTGCCGCAGCTGCAGGCGGTGCTGCCGGCCGACGTGCATCTGGAGGTGTTCTCCGACCGCACCGAAACCATCCGCGCCTCGGTGCACGAGGTGAAGTTCACCCTGGTGCTGACCATCGGCCTGGTCGTGGCGGTGATCTTCGTGTTCCTGCGCCGGCTGTGGGCCACGATCATTCCTTCGGTGGCGGTGCCGTTGTCGCTGGCCGGCACCTTCGGGGTGATGGCGTTCGCGGGCATGTCGCTGGATAACCTCTCCTTGATGGCGCTGGTGGTGGCGACCGGATTCGTGGTCGACGATGCGATCGTGATGATCGAAAACATCGTGCGCTACATCGAACAGGGCAAGAGTGGGCCGGAAGCGGCCGAGATCGGCGCCAAGCAGATCGGCTTCACCGTGCTGTCGCTGACCGTGTCGCTGGTGGCGGTGTTCCTGCCGCTGCTGCTGATGCCGGGCGTCACCGGGCGGCTATTCCACGAGTTTGCGTGGGTGCTGTCGATTGCGGTGGTGATCTCGATGCTGGTGTCGCTGACGCTGACACCGATGATGTGCGCCTACCTGCTCAAGCCCGATGCCTTGCCCGAAGGCGAGGACGCGCACGAGCGCGCAGCGGCCGCCGGCAAGACCAACCTGTGGACGCGGACCGTGGGCGCGTACGAGCGCAGCCTGGACTGGGTGCTTGCCCACCAACCGCTGACCCTGGCGGTGGCCATCGGTGCGGTGGCGTTGACGGTGCTGCTGTATGTGGCGATCCCCAAGGGCCTGCTGCCCGAACAGGACACCGGCCTGATCACCGGCGTGGTACAGGCCGACCAGAACGTGGCCTTCCCGCAGATGGAGCAGCGCACCCAGGCGGTGGCCGCAGCGCTGCGGAAAGACCCCGCAGTGACCGGCGTGGCCGCCTTCATCGGTGCCGGCACCATGAATCCGACCATCAACCAGGGCCAGCTGTCGATCGTGCTGAAGACGCGCGGCGACCGCGATGGTCTGGACCAGGTGCTGCCGCGCCTGCAAAACGCAGTGGCCGGCATCCCGGGCGTGGCGCTGTTCCTCAAGCCGGTGCAGGACGTCACCCTGGATACCCGCGTGGCCGCCACCGAATACCAGTATTCGATCTCGGATGTGGACAGCACCGAGCTGGCCACCTGGGCCGGGCGCATGACCGAGGCGATGCGCAAGCTGCCCGAGCTGGCCGATGTGGACAACAACCTGGCCAACCAGGGACGTGCGCTGGAACTGAGCATCGACCGCGACAAGGCCAGCATGCTGGGCGTGCCGATGCAGACCATCGACGACACGCTGTACGACGCCTTCGGCCAGCGCCAGATCTCCACCATCTTCACCGAGCTCAATCAGTATCGGGTGGTGCTGGAAGTGGCGCCGGAATTCCGCAGCAGCACCGCGCTGATGAATCAGCTGGCGGTGGCCAGCAACGGCAGCGGCGCGCTGACCGGCACCAATGCCACCAGCTTTGGCCAGGTGACCTCGTCCAACTCGTCCACCGCCACCGGCGTGGGCGCGCAGAACACCGGCATCGTGGTCGGCGCCGGCAGCATCATTCCGCTGGCCTCGCTAGCCGAGGCCAAGGTCACCAACACGCCACTGGTGGTGAGCCACCAGCAGCAGCTGCCGGCGGTGACCATCTCGTTCAACCTGGCGCCGGGGCACTCGTTGTCGCAGGCGGTGGCGGCGATCGAAAAAGCGCGCGAAGATCTCAAGATGCCGACCCAGGTGCATGCGCAATTCGTCGGCAAGGCCGCCGAATTCACCGGCAGCCAGACCGATATCGTGTGGTTGCTGCTGGCCTCGATCGTGGTGATCTACATCGTGCTGGGCGTGCTGTACGAAAGCTACATCCACCCGCTGACGATCATCTCCACACTGCCGCCGGCCGGCGTTGGCGCGTTGCTGGCGCTGATGCTATGCGGGCTGAGCCTGTCGGTGGACGGCATCGTCGGCATCGTGCTGCTGATCGGCATCGTCAAGAAGAACGCGATCATGATGATCGACTTCGCCATCGACGCCCGCCGCGAAGGCGCCAATGCGCACGATGCGATCCGCCGCGCCTGCCTGCTGCGCTTCCGCCCGATCATGATGACCACCGCCGCCGCCATGCTGGGCGCGCTGCCGCTGGCATTGGGCACCGGCATCGGCTCGGAATTGCGGCGCCCGCTCGGCATCGCGATCGTGGGTGGCCTGCTGCTGTCGCAGCTGGTCACGCTGTACACCACCCCGGTGATCTACCTGTACATGGAACGCGCCGGCGAGCGCCTGCGCGCCTGGCGCGCGCAGCGTGCGGCGGCGGCGCATCGGCACCTGGAGGGGCGGGTATGAATCTGTGCGCCGCTGTCGGGACCCGGGACCGGGGACCGGGGACCCGGGGTGAAGCCAGGAGCGCACGCAATGCCTGCGGCGCAGCGATCGGCCCTGACATGTGGCGCGCGTTCCGTTCGCCATGGCAGCCGCTCCCGCTTTCCCGGGTCCCCGGTCCCCGGTCCCCGGTCCCGGAATTTCCCCGATGAACATCTCCGCGCCCTTCATCAAGCGCCCGATCGGCACCTCGCTGCTGGCGATCGGTTTGTTCGTGATCGGAGTGATGTGCTACCTGCGGCTGGGCGTGGCGGCGTTGCCGAACATCCAGATCCCGGTGATCTTCGTGCACGCCACGCAGTCCGGTGCCGATGCCAGCACCATGGCCTCCACCGTCACCGCACCGCTGGAACGCCACCTGGGCCAGTTGCCCGGGATCGACCGCATGCGCTCGTCCAGTTCGGAGAGCAGCAGCATGGTGTTCATGGTGTTCCAGAGCAACCGCGACATCGATTCGGCCGCACAGGACGTGCAGACCGCCATCAATGCATCGCAGTCGGACCTGCCCTCGGGCCTGGGCACGCCGATGTACCAGAAGGCCAATCCGAACGACGACCCGGTCATCGCCATCGCGTTGACCTCGGACACCCAATCGGCCGACGAGTTGTACAACGTGGCCGACTCGCTGCTGGCGCAGCGGCTGCGCCAGATCACCGGCATCAGCTCGGTGGACATCGCCGGTGCCTCCACGCCGGCAGTGCGCGTGGACGTGGACCTGCGCGCGCTCAACGCGCTGGGCCTGACCCCGGACGATCTGCGCAATGCAGTGCGCGCGGCCAACGTCACCTCGCCGACCGGCTTCCTGTCCGACGGCAACACCACCATGGCCATCATCGCCAACGACTCGGTGGCCAAGGCCGCCGATTTCGCGCAACTGGCGATCTCCACCCAGTCCAACGGGCGCATCGTGCGGCTGGGCGATGTGGCCACCGTCTACGACGGCCAGCAGGACGCCTATCAAGCTGCCTGGTTCAACGGCAAACCGGCGGTGGTGATGTATGCCTTCACCCGCGCCGGCGCCAACATCGTGGAAACCGTCGACCAGGTGAAGGCGCAGATTCCCGAACTGCGCAGCTATCTGCAGCCCGGCACCACGCTCACGCCCTACTTCGACCGCACGCCCACCATCCGCGCCTCGCTGCACGAGGTGCAGGCCACGCTGATGATCAGCCTGGCGATGGTGGTGCTGACCATGGCGCTGTTCTTGCGCCGGCTGGCGCCCACGCTCATTGCCGCCGTCACCGTGCCGCTGTCGCTGGCCGGCTCGGCGCTGGTGATGTACGTGCTGGGCTTCACCTTGAACAACCTCAGCCTGCTGGCGTTGGTCATTGCGATCGGGTTCGTGGTCGACGACGCGATCGTGGTGATCGAAAACGTCATGCGGCACCTGGACGAAGGCATGCCGCGCCTGGAGGCCGCACTGACCGGTGCGCGCGAGATCGGCTTCACCATCGTCTCGATCACTGCCTCGCTGGTGGCAGTGTTCATTCCGATGCTGTTTGCCAGCGGCATGATCGGCGCGTTCTTCCGCGAGTTCACCGTGACCCTGGTAGCGGCGATCGTGGTATCGATGCTGGTGTCGCTGACCTTGACCCCGGCGCTATGCAGCCGCTTCCTGTCTGCGCATACCGAGCCGGAAAAACCCGGCCGCTTCGGTGCCTGGCTGGACCGGATGCACGAGCGCATGCTGCGCGTGTACACGGTAGCGCTGGATTTTTCGCTGCGTCACGCGCTGCTGCTGTCGCTGACGCCGCTGATGCTGATCGCCGCCACCATCTTCCTGGGCGGTGCGGTCAAGAAGGGCTCGTTCCCGCCACAGGACACCGGCCTGATCTGGGGCCGCGCCAACTCCAGCGCCACGGTGTCGTTCGCCGACATGGTCAGCCGCCAGCGCCGCATCACCGACATGCTGATGGCCGACCCGGCGGTGAAGACCGTGGGTGCGCGGTTGGGCTCCGGCCGCCAGGGGTCGAGCGCCTCGTTCAATATCGAGCTGAAAAAACGCAGTGAGGGCCGCCGCGATACCACCGCGCAGGTGGTCGCACGCCTGAGCGCCAAGGCCGACCGCTACCCGGATCTGGACCTGCGCCTGCGCGCCATCCAGGACCTGCCCAGCGATGGCGGTGGCGGCACCAGCCAGGGCGCGCAGTACCGCGTGTCGCTGCAGGGCAACGACCTGGCGCAGCTGCAGGAATGGCTGCCCAAGCTGCAGGCCGCGCTGAAGAAGAATCCGCGCCTGCGTGATGTGGGCACCGATGTGGATACCGCCGGCCTGCGCCAGAACATCGTGATCGACCGTGCCAAGGCCGCACGCCTGGGCATCTCGGTCGGCGCGATCGACGGCGCGCTGTATGGCGCGTTCGGTCAGCGCTCCATCTCCACCATCTATTCCGACCTCAACCAGTACAGCGTGGTGGTCAATGCGCTGCCGTCGCAGACCGCCACCCCCAAGGCACTGGACCAGATCTTCGTGCCCAACCGGGCCGGCCAGATGGTGCCGATCACCGCAGTGGCCACCCAGGCCCCCGGCCTGGCGCCGCCGCAGATCATCCACGAGAACCAGTACACCACGATGGACCTGAGCTACAACCTCGCCCCGGGCGTGAGCACGGGCGAGGCGGACCTGATCATCAAGTCCACCGTGGACGGCTTGCGCATGCCAGACGGCATCCGCCTCAGCGGCGACGACAGCTTCAACGTGCAGCTCAGCCCCAACTCGATGGGCATCCTGTTGCTGGCGGCGGTGCTCACCGTCTATATCGTGCTGGGCATGCTCTACGAGAGCCTGATCCACCCGGTGACCATCCTGTCCACCTTGCCAGCCGCCGGTGTCGGCGCGCTGCTGGCGTTGTTCATCACCAATACCGAGCTGTCGGTGATCTCGATGATCGCGCTGGTGCTGCTGATCGGCATCGTCAAGAAGAACGCCATCATGATGATCGACTTCGCGCTGGTGGCGCAGCGCGTGCACGGCATGGATGCGCGCGCGGCCGCACGCGAGGCCTCGATCGTGCGCTTCCGCCCGATCATGATGACCACCATGGTGGCGATCCTGGCAGCGGTGCCGCTGGCGGTAGGCCTGGGCGAAGGCTCGGAACTGCGTCGCCCGCTGGGCATCGCCATGATCGGCGGCCTGGTGTTCTCGCAGAGCCTGACCCTGCTCAGCACCCCGGCGCTGTATGTGATCTTCTCGTGCCTGAGCGAACGCTGGAAGGCGCGTCGCGCCCGCAAGCGTGCGCAGCGGGCCGAACGTGCTGCAGCGCGGCGTCCGGCGGCGCAGGCGCACTGAGCCGCGGCAACGGCCCAGTCGCACAGCCTGGCCGGTGCGGCCTTCGGTGTGCCTCACTCCGTGCAGGCCGCACGCGCGTGCCGTTTTGATGACCAGCCCCCCGCGATGCATCATCGGCAAGCGAGCGCACGCGTGGTGCAGGCCCCACGTCCGACGTAGCCGGTCGCCGTCAGATCACGGCGGTTGTCCCTGGCCATTGAAGCGATCGCGACGACTGCAGGTGGCTGCGCCCGGAGGTCGGCTGCGATGGGTGAGATGCATGTCCGTCCGACACTCCCCGCAGCGCCGCCGACCTGCGCCCGGATCCGGTGGCAGAAGCAGCGGCGCACCCGGCTGAACCGGGTGGCGACTGCGCTGCGACGGTGCGCGTTACGTCAGCAAGCCCTGCAGGGAGTCGCGCTCCAGCTGCGCATACAGCGCGAATTCGTCATGCACCTGCGCACCCAGCGCCTGCTCGAAGCTGCGCTGGCTCGACTGCGCGGCGTAAGCACGTTGTTCTGCGCCACCGAGATTCGACTGGAAGATGCCGGCCGCGCTGACCGGCAAAAAATCTTCGTAGACGATCGGGTCGGCACTGACCAGGCCGAGCGCGATGGCGGTTTCGGCCGGCATGGCAGCCACCTGCGCCGGATCGGCGCGGCCGGCCTCGGTGAGCGCATAGCGGAAATAGCCCAGGCCTTCCTGACGCAGCAATGCCTCGTCATCGGGGAAGGCCACGAAGGCAGTCTGCAGGCGCGTGGCGTAATCGGTCCCCGTGCTGCCGGCGCCGTCGGCATCGCGTGCCTGCGCCAGCAACGCGTCGTACAGCGCGCGGCCCTTGGGGGTCAGCGCAAGCCCGCGCTGTTCGATCTCGCCAAAGCGCGCGGTATGCGTGCCGTGCTCCGGCTGCCCGCCATCGCCGACGAACCGCACCGGTTCTTCCAGTGCCTTGAAACTGGTCTGGCGCAGCAGGATCGGCACCCGCCGCCGCGGCGGCCCTTCGATCACCGCCTTGGCATCGATGCCGGCCTGCTGCATCTGCGCCTGCGCCGCATCGATATCCAGCGTACGCGGGGTCAGGTGGTTGATGTGCGGGCCGTGGAAACTCACCACATCGGCGATCAACTTGTGCGCATCGCTCAATGCGCGGTAGGTCGGCAACGACACCGTCGCATCGCCGTGCCAGCGGAAGGTTTCCAGCGCCTCGGCCACGAACTGCTGCGCCTGGGCCACATCCAGCCCGCCTGCGCGTTCGCACTGCTCGATCAACTGCAATGCGCCGGCGGTGAAGATCTGCCGCTGCTGCAGGATCTGCGCAGCCTGTTGGCGCAGCGCGGCATCTTCGATCAGCTCCAGCCGCAGCAGCGAGGTGAACACGCGGAACGGATTGGCCGCCAGCGCAGCCTCGTCGATCGGCCGGAATGCCGTGGAGTGCACCGGCACGCCGGCCACCGACAGGTCGTAATAGCCCACCGGATGCATGCCCATCACCGCAAACAACCGCCGCAAGGTCGCCAGTTCGTCCGCGGTGCCGACCCGGATCGCGCCATGCCGCTCCAGATCCAGCCGCGCGCGCTCGTCGTTGCGCTGCAGCCGCTGCGCCAGCGCCGGATCGGCCTGCAGCGCCTGCGCATTGACCTGCGCCACCAGCGCCATCAGGTTGCCGTACAACGGCACCTCGGCGCGGTACATGTCCGACATCGCCTGCGCGAACAGGCTGCGGATGTGATCGGGAGAGACAAACACGGGATCGCGCATGGACGGGTCTTGGCAGGAGCCGGCTGGTGCCGGCGTGACCTGCATTCTCGCCGACCGCGCCCTGCGGCGACCAGCTGCACGGCAGCATCGGCGCTGCGTGTTGGCGCGCAGACAGCCGGCGCGCGCACGCTGCACACTCTGCGGTGCTACAGCCCTGCCTGCACCGCCGCCTCGGCCGCCTCGCTGGCATCGCGCGCGGCTTCCAGCCGCTGCGCGTGGTCGCCGAGTTGGCGACGCAGCAGCGCGTCCAGGGTGATCGGGCGCTCCCAGCGGTCGTAGCTGGCGACGATCGCGTGCCGCAGCGCGTGCATGTGCGCATTGTCCGGCGTCACCGACAGCCGCGTGACCACGCCCTCCCAACCGTCATGGTGATCGCGGCTGTAGGCGCGCACGCTCTCGCGGCACGACAGCTGCACGGTCTGCGCCCAGAAACAGGCGAAATAGATATCGCCGGCGTGCCAGCCATGCACCTGCAGCAGCGCACGCACGTAGCCGCGCGGGGTATCGGTATAGCGCGCCACCTCGTCGATGAAGCTGTCCGGATAGCGCTGCGCGTAGCTGCCCATGTCGGCCAGATGCTGGTCCACCCACGCATCGCCGGTACCGGGCATCGCCGCCGGCGCGCTGTCCTGCGTGCCGGCCGCAGCGGCGGATGCCGGCGCGTTCTGGGCGGCCGCCAGCACCGGGACCAGCAAGGCCATCAGCACGGGCAGCAAGCGCAATCGGGAGGGGCACGGAACAGACATGCAGCCGATGATGCCGCATGCCCGCGCCGGTGTCAGGCGATGTGCGTCTCAGCGCAGATCGTAGAGGCCAAAGGTATGCACTTCGCGGCAGCCGCTCAGGTCGCAGGCACCGACGTAGCCGGGGCCGACATAGCGTTGGCGCGCATCGCGGTTGTGCGGGCTGCTGTACGGGTCCGGCCCGTACAGGCCGTTGCCGTAGTAGATCTGCCCGTAGGGCCGGTTGCGCGATGCGCCCAGTGACAGGCGCGGACCATAGCCATAGCCGGTGTAGCCACCGCCATGGCGGCCGTAGCGATCGTCGAAGGAGCGATCGAAGCCGACTGCACCGCCGCGATCGCCTGCAGCGGGCCGCGACTGCAGCACCGCGATGCTCTGGCCCTGCGCATCCACATAGCCCTGCTCCCGGTCGAAGCGCACCATGCGGAAATACACGGTTTCTCCGCCTACCTGCCGCGTGCGCAGGCGAACCTGATCGCCGGCATCGTCGTAGTAGGGCTGCCCATTGCGAAAGATCACCTCGCTCGGGTTGACGATTTCCTCTTCCAGTTCGGCCGCTGCCAGCGGCGCCGCGCCAACCAGCAATCCCAGTACCACGGGCAACCCCGCGCGACGAATGACGGACAACATGTTCATGGCACTCCTCCTAGATCGGCCGCGCATGCGCGTTCGGCCGGAACGTCCTGTTAACGGGCACCCCCAACAGGCGCCCACCTGTCGACTCACCTCATGCGCACTCCGGCGTTCCGCCATGCCCGCAACAGGCCGCGCTGCAACGCCGTGAGGGCGTACCGGCGGCAGATACTGGCTACCACCTGATGCGCCTGACCGCCCTGGCTGGCAACGCCGGTCGCGTCCGCCAGCCGGCACACGCCGGCCGCGGGATCTAGCTTAGCGCGTGCTGCCCGGCCAGTGCATCCAGCGCCTGCACGGCGGCCGGCCAGCTTGCGGCGTCAGGCACTTCGCGCATGCGCGGCTCGTCGGCGGCCACGCCGTGTTCCTGCTCATGCGCCCAGGTCACCGCGTAGGGCGTGTAGATGCCCCAGCCACCGATCGCCAGCACCGGCTCCACGTCCGAGCGCAGCGAGTTGCCGATCATGACGAAGCGCTGCGCCGGCAGGTCGAATTCAGCGAGCACGCGCGCATAGGTCTTGGGATCCTTCTCGGACACCACTTCGACGCGCGCAAACAGGTCCGACAGGCCGGACTGTTCGATCTTCTGCTCCTGGTGGAACAGGTCGCCCTTGGTGATCAGCACCACCTCGTAGTCGGCAGCGATGGCGCTGACCGCCTCACGCACGCCTGCAATCACCTCGACCGGGTGCTGCAAGGTGGCGCGGCCGATCTCGACGATGCGCTGGATATCGCGCGCGCCGATGCGCGTGTCGGTCAGTTCGATCGCCGTCTCGATCATCGACAGCGTCATGCCCTTGGCGCCATAGCCGAACACCTTGAGATTGCGCCGCTCCACCGCCAGCAGGTGCTGCTGCATGCGGCTATCGCCCAGGTCGAGATAGCGTGCCAGGATCGCTTCGAAATCCGCTTCGGCCTGGCGGTAGTAGTCCTCGCTTTTCCAGAGGGTGTCGTCGCCGTCGAAGCCGACCAGTTGGATCGCCTGGCCGTCGCGCTGTGCAAGAGAGGTCATCGCACAAGTCTAGCAGCGCACCACACTCAGTCGCCTGCCGCGTCGCCTGGCCCGGGCTGATAGCTGGCGAACTCGTCGCGCGACAGCCGTCCATCGCCGTTGGCATCGAAACTGGCGAAGTTCTCGCGCAGGATCGGGTCCGCATTGGCCTCGGCCGGGGTCAGCGAGCTGTCGGCGTCGGTGTCCAGCGTGCGAAAGCTGCGCGGTGCCAGGGTGCCCGCCGTCGGCGCCACCGCAGCCTCGGCGCCGCCCTTGGCACGCGAGGGGCCAGCCGGTTCGACGGGCAACAGCGGCGTGGTCGCCGGAGGCGGTGGCTCCACCGGCAAGGGCGACATCGCCGGGTTGACGGCGCCGGGCGGCGCCGCTGGTGCGGACGGCTGCGTGGCCGGCGGCAACTCCGGCGGCGCAGCGCAGGCGATCGACGCAATCCACAGAGCGGCGAACACGGGAATGCATAGCGACATGGACACAGGCCGGAGGTGGAGTGCCCCACCGTAGCGCGGCAGGCGTAAAGAAAACGGGAGCGGCCCTGGCAGGCCGCTCCCGTGCATCCATCCTGAGCTACGCGATGTATCGCGCTGTCGTGCCACCGATGGCATCCAAGTCGCGTGCAGCACTGTCGTCGTGCTGACGATGCGACTACCGATCGACGCTGGGCTCAGTTGCCCTGCGAACCCGTTGCGCTGCCGCCACCCTGCTGCTTGGCCACGAAGGCCTTGTATTCGTCGGGGGTCAGCTTGCCGTCGGTGTCGCCGTCGGCCTGGTCGAAGATCTGCGCCAATCCGGCATTGACCTGCGCTTCCTGCTTGCTGATCGCGCCGTCGCTGTCGGTGTCCACGCTGGCCCAGGTCTGGCCGCCGCCGGAACTGGGTCCGCTGGCCTGCGCGCTATTGGCCGAACTGCCGGTCTGCGCTGCAGACTGCGCCGCGGCATCCTGGGAGGTACTCTGCGCCATGGCCGGCAGCGCCAGGGCGGCAGCCAGAGCGGCGGTGGCGGCGATCAGCGAAGTGCGGTTGCGATTGTTCATTGGGTGGTCTCCGTGTGCTTGGGAATGCGCGGTGTCGCCGCACATGGCACCACCCTACCCACTGCAAATGAATGCCCAACCCGCCGCAATTTCCCGCAAAACATCGTTTTAACCACGGCGCATCGGGATGCGTCTAGCCAGGTGTTAGGCCCTGGTGAGCCAAACCGAAGCAGAGCATTCAACGGGCAAATTTATGCGAACCGTGCCGCTCTTTCGGCGATTTTTCAGGCAGCGGGTGCGTCGTCGTCCCAGCTTCCGGAACTGAACAGTTTCCAACCCAGCACCACCCCCGCCAGCGCTCCGGCCACTTCCAGGACCACGCGCGATCCCAATTCGTTCGGATCGTGGATCCTGGACAGCGCCAGACGGGCGTACAGCGGCGACTCCAGCCGGACGATGCTGGTGTAGACGAGATGCCAGATGTCGTACCCGGCACCCAGCGCCACTGCCAGCAGGCAGGCGATGCCCAGGGTGTGCCCATGGGTGAACTGCAGGCGCCGTCCGAGATGTTCGACCCCGGCGAAGATCGCGATGCCGAGCACCAGTGCGATCAAGCCGGCCTCCAGCGAACCGAGCAGGCCGAAGTGCAGGGGCAGATTCATCGTGACATTCCAGGCAGCAGGCGTGCCAGTCTAGCGGCTCAGGGCGGCCAGGCCCGGGCCAAGCCGCATCGCTGACCGAGTGCGCGAATGGGCTGCTCCCCACCGCGCCGCGGTCTCGGCATGCAGGATGCTGCAGCTGCGCATGCAGGTGAACAACCTCAGTCGTCCTGCCCGCGTGCCGTCACCTGCGCATCGCCGTCTTCATCCCACTGCACGGTGACCGAGATCGGCTTGCAGCAGACCTGGCAGTCTTCGATGTATTGCTGGTCGCCGCCGCTCAGGTCCAGCGTCAGCGTGATCCACTCCCCGCAGTACGGGCAGGCGACATCCATAAAGCGTTCCGGGTCGGACATGACACTTCCTCAGGCAGCGGGCGAAAGGGGCGGGCAGCCGGCGGCTGGACATCACGCGCGTGCACCGACGCAGTGTACGGACGATCTGACCGATGCGAGCCCTGCCCGTCGCGCTCAATCAACCGGTACATCGTAGGCAGTGTCCGGCGTCGGCTCGGGGCGATAGGTGAAATGCCACCACTCCATCGGATAGTTGGCAAACCCCTCCGCCGCCATGGCGCGCACCAGGCGTTGGCGATGCAGGCGCTGGGTGTCGGTGATATCGGGCGCGTCGGTATGCGCACGCGGATCGAAGTAATCGAAATCGGTCCCCATCTCCACCGGCTGGCATGCGCCACTGCGGCAATCGAGCAAGCCCAGGTCGAGCGTCGCCCCGCGGCTATGCCCGGAGGTTTCGGCGATGTAGTCGCCCAGCAGCGCGCGCTTGTCCACGCGCGGGTAGTACTGCGCCTTGGTCGATTGATCCTGCAGGTCTGCCGCCCAGGTCACGAATGCCCGCACTGCCCGCACCGGCCGGTAGCAGTCGAACACCTGCAAGCGATAGCCATCGGCCTCGAGTGCGCGCGCCACCCGCGCCAGGGCCTGCGCGGCAGGACGCAGCAGGTAACAGGTTGGCGCCAGATACCCCGGCACCACCCGCCCGGTGAAGTTGTGGGTCCCGGCGTAGCGCATGTCCACAGCAATGTTCGGCGCGAGCTGCCGCACATCGACCAGGCCAGCCTGTGCCGCGGTCCTGGCCGGGGACTGTTGCAGATGTCCCGCCAGCACGCCACCGGCCAGCACGGCGGTCAGAGCTCCCGCGCACCAGGCGAAACCTCGCTTGCGGTCGTGCGCGCTCGTCGTTTGCATGGGTGCATGCATTGCCTGTCCTTCGTCTGAGCCCAGCTTGTCCACGTTGCACATCAGAGCCCCCCTTCGCTCAGGCCAGGCCACACGCTGCCTGGCCATTGCTGACTACAAACCGGCCGCATCGGTCCAATCCACGGCAGCATCTGCGGCCGGCGACGGACGCAGCGATGCGGGTGGCCTGGTCAACGCGTAAAGGATGCGCAGATCTTCTGCGTCCACGCTGGTGGCGCCGGTGCCGCGATAGTGATGATGAAAGGCCTGCAGCGTGGCCGCAGGATCGTCGACGCTGTAGCCCAGCAGCGCCAGTGCCTGCCAGGGGTCGAAGCCTGGCGGCGCGGGCGGGGCATCTGCGGCGGGCCAGCGGCCGAAGCCGGCATCGGCCAGCCGTTTCCATGGAAACAGCGGGCCGGGGTCGTTCTTGCGCGTCGGGGCGACATCTTCGTGACCGACGATCTGGGTGCGCGGGATGCGCAGGCGCGTGCATAGGTCCTCCAGAAGGACCAGCAGGCTGTCGATCTGCGCGGGCGCGAACGGCTCGCTGCCGTCGTTGTCCAGTTCGATGCCGATCGAGGCCGAATTGATGTCGGTGATGGTGCCCCAGCGGCCGGCGCCACCGTGCCAGGCGCGCTGCTCGTCGGCAACCAGCTGATAGCGCCGCCCGTCCTCGCCGATCAGGTAGTGCGCACTGACCCGCCCGCCGGCGTTGCGCCCGCGCAGTGTGCTCAGGCTCTGCTGCACCGAGTGCTGGTCGGTGAAGTGCAGCACGATCAGGATCGGCCGCCGCGTGTCGTAGTTGGGCGAGGGCACCCATTGCGCCAACGGATTGCGCTGCGGCGCGTGCGCGCAGGCACCCAGCGACAACGCGAGCACACACACCGCCGCACGCAACCAGGCGGATGACGACGGATGGAAGCTTGGCGACACGGATCTCTCCTTCAGTGGGTACCCAGGCCTGCGCTGCCTCTGTTTCAGCGGCACTGCCATGGCCGGGCCATTATCCGCCGAGTTGTCGCCGGCGCGGTGGGCCCGGCGACGCGCGGCATTGGCATAGCGAGGCGTGCGCACACCTCCAGCGACGCATCGATGGCTCGCTCCACATCGATGTACAAGACGCAGCGGCTTGGCCAACGACCCACTGCTGCCTGCATGCGGCCGCTGGCGCCCTGCGCACGCGCTGCGCCCCGCGTACACTGCCGGTCGTGGTCGAAACGACGGCGGTGCTGGTCGGTGCTGCATCGCACAGGCATCTGCCATGTGTTTCGGTCGCAGCTGCCCGCAGCTGTCATTCCTTCTCCAGAGCTCTCGATGCCATCGCCGCGCCGCCTGCTGACATTGCTGTGGATCGCACTCGCCCTGCCTTGCGGCACGGCGCCTTCGGCTGCCAGCGAGCCAGCCACCCAGGGCGCACCCTTCGCCGTTGACGCGGCGCAGCTGACCCCGGAGTACTGGATACAGCGCAGTGGGCAGGCGCAGCGGCCGCTGCTGGACGCGGCGCAGATCGCAGCCTTCAATGCGCAGCTGCTGCGTGAGGATGCCTCGATGCAGGATCTGGCGCAGCTGCCCGCAGCCATGTCGGGCGATAGGGTGCGCGCACGGATCCAGGCGTTGTCTGCGACGCCCACGCGTGTGCTGTACGACGCGCAGGGGCGCCCCATTGCGGCCAGCCGCCTGGCCGAGCTGCAGCAGGCATTGGCGCTGGATGCACTTCCTCGGCAGGTCGCCCCGCGCTTTGCGCTGGTGGTCCGGCGCGCGGCATTACGCACCTTTCCCACCACGCAACGCGTGTTCACCGATCCGGACGATCACGATATCGACCGCTTCCAGGAATCGGCGCTCTACCCCGGCACGCCGGTGGCCGTGCTGCACACCAGCGCCGATGGCGCATGGCGGTTCGTGCTCGCGTCCAACTACGCCGCCTGGATTGCGGCCGACCGCATTGCCGAGGGCAGCCGCAGCCAGGTGCTGGACTACGCACAGGCAGGCGCGCGACTGGTGGTCACCGGCGCCCGCGCGCAGACTGCGTACACGCCGCAGCTCCCCGCCGTTTCGGCGTTGCCGCTGGACATGGGCAGCAGCCTGCCGTTGCGCAGCGACTGGGCACCGCAGCAGCCGGTCAACGGGCAGTTGCCGATCGCGGCGCATGTGGTGCAGCTTCCGATACGCGGCGACGATGGCCGCCTGCAACTGGTACCGGCGCTGGTGCCGCGTGGCGCCGATGTCCGCCTTGGTGCGTTGCCGGCCACCCCTGCGGCACTGCTCCGGCAGGCCTTCAAGTTCCTGGGCGAACGCTATGGCTGGGGCAACGATTACGATGCGCGCGATTGCAGCGGCTTCGTGCTGGATGTCTACCGCAGCCTCGGCATTGCGCTGCCGCGCAATACCGGCGATCAGGCGCGCAGCCCGGCGCTGCACGCCGTGGCGTTCGACGCGCGCGCACCGCAGGCGCAGCGTCTGCAGCAGCTGGCACGGCTGCGCATTGGCGACCTGATCTATATCCCCGGTCACGTGATGCTGGTGATCGGGCATGCGCACGGCAGCCCGTGGGTGATCCACGATGTGGCCGGTGCCAGCTACCGCGGCAGCGATGGCCGCGTGCAGCGCGCAGCGCTGAACGGTGTCTCGGCCACACCCTTGCTGCCCTTGCTGGCCACCGATGGCAGCCCCTTCATCGACCACATCACGCGCATCCAGCGCATCGCACCGATCGGTTCCCCATGAAGATCACCGGCTTTCGTCTCGGCATGCTGCGCGTGCCACTGAACACCCCGTTCAAGACTGCGCTGCGCACCGTGCAGGCAATCGAGGATGTAGTGGTGGTACTGCAAACCGATACCGGACATCTCGGTTATGGCGCGGCGCCGGCCACCGCACTGATCACCGGCGATACGCACGGCAGCATCATCGCCGCGATCACGCACTGCATCGGCCCACGCCTGATCGGCCAGGAGGTGGCCGACCTCAATCGCCTCTGCGGGCTGGTCCAGCATGCGCTGGAGCGCAACACCAACGCCAAGGCCGCCGTGGAGATTGCGCTGTACGACCTGTGGGCCCAGTCCCTCGGCGCGCCGCTCTACCGGGCGCTCGGCGGCGGTACGCCGCGCATCAGCACCGACATCACCATCAGTGCCGACAGCATCGAGGTCATGGTGGCGCACGCACAGTCGGCACTGGCGCGCGGCTATGCCGCCTTGAAGATCAAGGTCGGCAAGGACAGCGCGTCGGATGTGGAACGCGTCATGGCCATCCATGCGGCAGTGGAAGGTCGCGCAACGCTGCGCCTTGACGCCAACCAGGGCTGGACACCGAAACAGGCGGTACGCAGCATGCGCCGGCTGGAAGATGCCGGCCTGGTGCTGGAGTTGCTCGAACAGCCGGTCAAGGCCGCAGATATCGACGGTCTGGCGTTTGTCACCGCGCACATCGATACCCCGGTGATGGCCGATGAAAGCGTGTTCTCCCCGCCGCAGGTGATCGACCTGCTCCAGCGCCGCGCTGCCGACATCGTCAACATCAAACTGATGAAGACCGGCGGGCTGTCCAACGCGATCCGCATCGCCGATATCGCCGCGCTGTACGGCGTGCCCTGCATGATCGGCTGCATGATCGAATCCAGCGTCAGCGTGGCCGCTGCCGTGCATCTGGCGGTGGCCAAGGCCGACAGCATCACCCTGGCCGATCTGGATGCGCCGGCACTGGGGCAGTTCGATCCCACCGAAGGCGGCGTGCAGTTCGACCAGGCGCAGATCCATATCGACGATGCGCCCGGCCTGGGCATCGGCCGCATCCACGGGTTGGAGCTGTTGCCGCAGTAGCGGCGGCGATCGGCTTGTTGCGCAGCGAACGGGGCACGCGCCACTGGAACCTTGCGCAGGCAGAACTCCCGCAACACCGCACGCACCGGCGCAGCAGACATGCGCCACAGGCGCGCATTGCTGGGTACAGTAGCCATCGGCGAGCGATCCATGGCGCCACCGATGGCGTCGGGGCCTTGCTACGAATCACAGCAAGGTGCCAGGCGTCCTCTCAGCTCACCCACCGTCTTGCGGAGACTGCATGCGCCTGCCCCCCCTGTTGCGATCCACCCTGCTGATGACGCTGGCCCTGTGCAGCGGCGCCGTCGTCGCAGGCGTGCCGATTCAGGCGCTGCAGCAGGCGCGCGCGCTCATCGTGGTGACCACCCCGGACTGGAACAGCACGCAGGCCCGGCTGCAGACCTTCACCCGGGTGGATGGCCGGTGGCAGCCGGCCGCAGCGGGATTTGCGGTCGCACTCGGCCGCCATGGCAGTGCCTGGGGCGACGGCCTGCACCCGGCGCAGCCGCAAGGCCCGCAGAAGCGCGAAGGCGACGGTCGTAGCCCGGCCGGGGTGTTCGCCATCGGCCCGGCGTTCGGCTACGCCACGCGCATCGACAGTGCCATGCCGTACCAGGCGATGACCGCCACCCATTACTGCATGGATGTGCCCGCCTCGCCGCTGTACAACCGCATCGTCGATGCGGCGCAGGTTGGCCAGGCGGCAGTGGCCGGCTCCACCGAGCCGATGCGGCTGGACCTGCGTACCCAGGGCGATGGGCGTTACCGCGAAGGCTTTGTCATCGCACACAACCCCGATGGCGTCGCCGGGCGCGGCAGCTGCATCTTCGCGCATCTGTGGCGCAGCCCGGGCCAGGTCACGGCCGGCTGCACGGCGATGGATCCTGCAGACATGCAACGCCTGCTCGCGTGGTTGAAACCGGCCGACCATCCGTTGTTCGTGCTGTTGCCGCGCGCCGAATACGCGCGCCTGCAATCGCAATGGCAGCTGCCGGCCCTGGACGAGGCCGCGCCATGAGCACGCCCGCCCCCGCAGCCGATGCCACCGGCCTGGTCCGCGTCGTCAGCCGCTGGCAGATCGTCGGCCTGTCGATCAACGACGTGATCGGCAGCGGCATCTATCTGTTGCCCGCCGCCACTGCCGCACTGCTCGGTCCGATGAGCCTGTGGGCAGTGATGCTGGCCGGCCTGGCCGTGGCCTTGCTGGTGCTGTGCTACGCGCAGGCGGCCAGTTATTTCGATACGCCGGGCGGCAGTTACCTGTACACGCGCGAAGCATTCGGCCCGTTCGTCGGGTTCCAGATCGGCTGGATGATCTGGCTCACCCGCATCAGCTCGGCCGCTGCGCTGAGCAACGGCCTGGCCGACGCGGTTGCACGCTTCTGGCCAACGGCATCCACCCACACCTGGGCACGCGTGCTGGTGGTGGTCGGCGCGTTGGGTGTGCTCACCGCCATCAACGTGATCGGCGTGAAGTCGGCCGCGCGCACCGGCATCGCCCTGGTGATCGGCAAGCTGGTGCCGTTGCTGTTGTTCGTGGCGATCGGCCTGTTCTACGTGGATTGGTCGTGGGCCTTCGCCGGCACGTCGCCGGACCTGCGCGACCTCGGCAATCTCGGGGAGGCGGCCTTGCTGCTGCTGTTCGCCTACGCGGGTTTCGAAAACATTCCCGCCGCTGCTGGCGAATACCGCAACCCGCGTCGCGATGTGCCATTCGCGCTGATCACCATGATCGTCACCGTGACCTTGATCTATGCCGCGGTGCAGGTGGTGGCACAGGGCACGCTGCCCAACCTGGCGGCATCGCCCACACCATTGGCCGATGCCGCCAGCGGCTTCGGGGGCGAAGCACTGGCGCTGATCCTGACCGTGGGCGCCACCATTTCCATCCTGGGCACCACCAGCAACACCGTGATGCTGGGGCCGCGCTTCCTGTTCGCACTGGCCAGGGACGGCTATGGCCCTGCGTTTCTGGCGCGCGTGCATCCACGCTTCCATACCCCCGCTGCGGCGGTGCTCACCCAGGGCGTACTGTCGCTGGCGCTGGCGTTGTCGGGCTCGTTTACCCAGCTGGCATTGCTGTCGATGGTCACGCGCCTGTTTGCCTATATCGGCACTGCGGCGGCCGTCATTGTGCTGGCGCGCCGTTACCGGCAACGCACCGACACCTTGCGCCTGCCGGGCGGCCCGCTGATCCCGGTTGCCGCCGTGTCGTTGTCGCTGGGCCTGCTCGCCAGCGCCAGCTGGCAGAACCTGGCTGCCGCCGGTGTGGCGCTGCTGGTGGGCTGCGTGTTCTATCTGTTCCCACGCAAGCCGTCCTAAGTTTCGCGACACGCTCGCACAGCGCTCACGCACGCCTAACCGCGCACGCCCAAGGCTGCGGCCATCACCTGCATGGGAGCTTGCGATGAAACTGCGCCGCGTTTATAGCACCGCCGATCTCGAGAGCGCGCAGCGTGTGCTGCAGTCCGCACGCAGTGCCGGTATCGACAACGAGGCGTTGTCGCTGATCGCGCGCTCGGATATCGAATTGCACGACATCCCCGACGAACGCAAGGACGCCAAGACCGATTTCGTACCCGCCGCGGCGCGCGGCGCGGCAACCGGTGGAGCGGCGGGGCTGGTCGCAGGGCTGGTTGCGGTGGCGGTGCCGCCGATCGGCCTGACCCTGGCCGGTGTCGGCGTGATGGCGCTAGCCGGTGCACTGGTTGGCAGCTGGTCCTCGGCATTGGTTGGCGCCACCGTTGCCGACCCGGTGCGCAGACAGTTCGAAGACGAAATCGAGGCCGGTCGTGTGCTGGTGGTGATCGATGCTGAGGAACAGGCCCTGCAATCGGCCGAGCCGGCGCTGCTGGCTGCCGGCGCCAAGCCGTTACCTTACGAGGCCGCGTCCTCGGCGGTGTAAGTCCGTCGGCGTGACGCCGCATCGCCATTCGTGCGCGGGCGCACGCTGGCCTTGATCACATCCTCACCTGGCATGCCACGCCGTTAACACCAGGGCACCTAAGTTGATCCGCACATTCGAACGACGGAGACGCGCATGAACGTGCCGTACCAGATTCCGGGCCGCGCACCGGACGAAGACCGCAGCCAGAACGTATCCACTTACTGGCGCGAGCGCTTTACCGAAGAACCGTATTACACCGAAGGCGACCGCTACGAGGATTACGAAGGCGCCTACCTGGCCGGCCATGAAGCGCGCATTCGCGACAATGCACGCGCCTATGACCAAGTAGAGGCTGAGTTGCATCGCGATTGGGAAGCCAAGCGCGGCACATCGTCATTGAGCTGGAGCAAGGCGCGCCACGCAGTCAAGCGTGCCTGGGAAAACGCAGCCGATTTCGTCAGTGGCGACCACCCGCCCAAGCGCTGATATGACAACGCCACCGTCGAGGTGGCGTTGTTGTTGGTGCAATGCGTATGGTTGTTCAGTCCAGCGCCGGCGGCACTGCATGGGATGCTCGCGCGCCGGCAGAGATTTCCATTGCATCACGCGTGTTCTTCTGCACCGCAACCGCACCGAACAGACTCAGCGCGTAGGCCATCGCATAAAAGCCTTTTTCGCTCAGCAACAAGGTGGCGTTGAACAAGCCGACGGTCAGCAGGACCAGCGCAATGATCAGCGAAAACCAGCAGATGGCGTAATACAGACCAGTGACCGGAATGCCGTCGACGCGGTCACGCACGCTCTTCTGCAACGACACCGATGCGAACAGGCCGAACAACAGCAAGGTGAAGTAGTAACCCTTTTCGTTGAGCAGCATCTGCGCATTCCACAGGCCGATCAGATACGTCGATCCGCCGAGCAGCAAGGCAGCCCAGGATGCGGCGGTGAACGCGGACGAGGTTTTTTGCGTTGCCATGGAAACTCCTTTTCATGGTGATAGTTCATGATGAAACAGCGATGTGAGACGCGTCCGCCCTGCGGAGAGTGATCTGCGACAAAGGCGGCCTCGGCAGCGTCGTGTAAGGTACTTGAAAACCCGACGCGGGACACGTTGCGGGAGGGCTGCAGCGTGACCGTGACCCACCCCTGGAGGACCTCATGTCTGCCCGACGTCTGCTCGCTCTGGCCTGCTCGGCCACCCTGTTCACCACCGGCGCCGTTCTGGCCGCTCCCGCCGCCGCACCCGCACCCACGTCCACGTCCACTGCTGCCCCCGCAGCCGCCATTCCCAAGGCGCAGTGGCCGTTCCAGGCCGCCGCCGTCGCCGATTTCGACGAACCCTGGGCGATGACCTTCCTGCCCGATGGCACGCTATTGGTGAGCGAAAAGCGGGGCGCCCTGATGCGGCTGGATCCCAAGACCAAGCGCAAGAGCGCGGTGTCCGGCGTGCCGACAGTCGCCTACGGCGGCCAGGGCGGCTTTGGTGATGTGCTGGCGCATCCGCGATTCGCAAAAAATGGCCTGGTCTATGTGAGCTATGCCGAACCCGGCCAGGGCGACACGCGCGGGGCAGCCGTCGCCCGTGCCAAGCTCACGTTGGACGCCACGGGCGGCGGCACCTTGTCCGACCTCAAGGTGATCTGGCGACAGGAGCCCAAAGTCTCCGGCAACGGCCACTTCGGCCATCGGCTTGCGTTCGACCCGAGCGGCAAGCTCTGGATCACCTCCAGCGAACGGCAGAAGTTCGATCCCGCGCAGGACATGAAGGCCAACCTCGGCAAGTTGATCCGTCTCAACGACGACGGCAGCGTGCCGGCCGACAATCCGTTCGTTGCGCAGGGCGGTGTGGCTGCGCAGGTGTGGTCGCTGGGCCACCGCAACATCCTGGGCATTGCCTTCGACGGCAGGGGCCGGCTGTGGGAACATGAAATGGGCCCGGCCGGTGGCGATGAGCTCAACCTGATCCAGCGCGGCGCCAATTACGGCTATCCGATCGTGTCCAAAGGCGATCACTACGATGGCCGACCGATTCCCGACCACGACACCCGGCCGGAATTCGCTGCCCCCAAGATCAGCTGGACGCCGGTGATTTCGCCGGCCGGCTTTGTGATCTACAGCGGCAAGCAGTTCCCGGCGTGGCGCGGCAATGGCTTTATCGGCGGACTATCGTCGATGGCGCTGGTACAGGTCTCGCTCGGCGATCAGCCACGCGAAGTCGCTCGCTACGACATGGGAGCGCGCATCCGCGAAGTGGAGCAAGGCCCCGATGGCGCGCTGTGGTTGCTTGAAGACGAGGCCAGTGGCAGCACCGGGCGTCTGCTGAAGCTGACGCCCAAGAACAAGGCCTCGATCGAGAACGACGCTTGATCGATGCCGCAGCATCAGCCGGTGTATCTGCGCATTGCACCGGCAAGCGCGATGGCGACATCGAACGTCGTCATCGCCTCTAAACCCGATGTCAGCAGGCGCTTCGTGCGATAGCAGTGGTCACCTGTCCGCGCGCTGGTGACTCGCGGTGGGTGCCAAGCGTGCCGCCATCAGCGCTCCAGTAGCTCGAATGCCACCGCCTCGCCACCCTTGGCCGACGCGCAGACCCACACATCGAAGACGCCCGGCTCGGCGCCGAAGACGCCCTTGGGATTGGTGAAGGACAGCGCGTCGCGCGCGAGGGTGAACACCACCTCCGTGCTCTCGCCCGGCTGCAGCAACACCTTGCGGAACCCCTTCAGTTCGCGCACCGGGCGCACCCGGCTGGCCACGCGATCGTGCACATACAGCTGCACCACTTCTTCGCCGGCCACGCGGCCCGTATTGGTCACGCGCGTGGTGATGCTGAGGGTATCGTCCCAGCCCAGCTGCGCGGTGCTCAACTGCGGCTGCGCATAGGCGAAGGTGGTGTAGCTCAACCCATGGCCGAACGGATACAACGGCTCGTTGGGCATTTCGCGCCAGCGCGCCTTGTACTCGGACAGGGTCGGCAATTCGGGACGACCGGTGCGCAGATGATTGTAGAAATACGGCTGCTGCCCGGTGACCTGCGGGAAGCTGATCGGCAGGCGTGCGGATGGGTTGTAGTCGCCGAACAGCACATCGGCCACGCCGGTCCCGGTCTGGGTGCCCAGATACCAGGTCACCGCAATCGCCTGGGCATCGCGTACCGCACCGCTCAAGGCCAGCGCGCGCCCGTTGCGCAACAGCACCACCACCGGCGTGCCGGTGGCGGCCACCGCTTCGGCCAGCGCCTGTTGCGCCGGCGGCAAGGTGATCTCGGTGCGCGACTGCGCCTCGCCACTGAACCGCTGCGGCTCGCCCAGCGCCAGCACCACCACATCGGCCGCTTGCGCGGCATCGATGGCCGCGGAAATCCCACCGGGCAAAGCCTCTTCCAGGCCGCAACCCTGCACAACGCTCAGATAGTCGGTGCTGACCACGGCGCGCACGCCCTGCTCCAGGGTCACGTAGCGCGCCTTATCGCCGAATAGCGTCCAGCAGCCTTCGATGTTCTCGCGGTCCTGCACGAACGGCCCGATCAAGGCGATGCGCTGCCCGCTCTTCTTCAGCGGCAGCACGGCGTCGTCGTTCTTCAGCAACACGATCGAGCGCCGCGCCGCATCGCGCGACAAGGCATCGTGCGCAGGCAGATGCGCGGTATCGGCTTCACGCGCCGGGTCCAGCGAACGGTACGGGTTGTCGAATAGACCAATCGCCTCCTTCAGCTGCAGGATGCGGCGCACGCTGGCATCCAGCGCGGCCATCGGTACTTCGCCGCTTTCCACCAGCGACGGCAGATGCGCGGCATAGAAGCCGCTCTGCATGCTCAGGTCCAGCCCGGCCAGGAACGCCTTCTTGGTCGCGTCGCGCTCATCGGCCGCGTAGCCATGCGCAATCAATTCCATGTCGGCGGTGTAGTCGGAAATCACCACGCCCGGGAACTGCCATTGCCCGCGCAGTATCTCGGTGAGCAACTCATGGTTGGCGCTGGCCGGCACACCGTTGATGTCGTTGAAGGAGGACATCACCGTCAGCGCACCGGCATCGAAGGCGGCCTTGAACGGCGGCAGGTGCACATCGCGCAGGGTCTGCGGCGCGATGTCCACGGTGTTGTATTCCATGCCGGCAGCCACCGCGCCATAGGCGGCGAAGTGCTTGGGCGTGGCCAGCAGGCAATCGTCGGCAGTCAGGTCGCCGCCCTGGAAGCCGCGCACGCGCGCGGCGGCAAAGGCGGCGCCCAGCACCACGTCTTCGCCAGCGCCCTCGGCGCCACGGCCCCAGCGCTGGTCGCGGGCGATATCCACCGCCGGTGCGTAGGTCCAGTGCAGCCCGGCCGCGGTGGCCTCGATCGCGGTGGCGCGTGCGGTGCGCTCGGCCAGTTCCGGCTCGAAGCTGGCCGCCTCGCCCAGCGGAATCGGGAATACCGTGCGCATGCCGTGGATCACGTCGGCGGCCAGGATCACCGGGATGCCCAAGCGACTCTCTTCCACCGCCACTTTCTGGATCTGCACGCCCAGCGCGGCGCCCACGCCATTGAACAGCGAGCCGACCCGGCCCTCGCGCACCTGCTGCAATACTTCATCGGCGTTGCGAACATTGGCCTCGGGATTCACGTCCGGCGCGAACGGCCGCACCATGTCGGCGAACACCCCCAACTGGCCGACCTTCTCTTCGACGGTCATCCGGGCAATCAGGGTTTCGATGCGATCAGCAGCCATGAGATCCTTGAGAAAACGTTTACATGGCCGGCAATTCTAGCCTGCTGCGGCCGCGGGGGGGCAAGTCTTTGAGGCCGGGATTCGGGATTGGGGAGTTGTAGAGGCCGGTTCACGGCATGTTGCGCGCCAGCGTGGCGGCGCTCGGTTCCCGGCGACCCTCGATACTCCCGGTTCCCTGCGTGCAGCGAGAAGCCGGCAGGGCGGGTGGTCGGCGACACTCAGGCCGCCCGCGCCCGTTCGATGATGACGCCCACCGCCTGCGCACCGCGCACGGCACCAGGCTTGCTGAGCTTCAGCCGCAGCCAGCGCACGTCGAATTCGTCCAGCACGATCGCCGCGCAACGCTCGGCCAGGGTCTCGACCAGCCCGAAATCCGAGCCCTGCACGAACTCGATCAACCGCTTGCTCACCGCCTTGTAGTTCAGCGTATCGGCAATGTCGTCGCTGGCCGCAGGAATGCGGTTGTCGAAGCCCATCTCCAGATCGAACCGCAGCGTCTGGCGAATGCGCCGCTCCCAGTCGTAGATGCCGATCAGCGCATCGATTTCCAGGCCTTCAATAAACACTTTATCCATGGGGAATAGGGAGTCGGGAATGGGGAATGGGGAAAAGCAAGGGCAATAACGCGCAGCACTGACAGGATCGGGGTACCGCTCTTCCGATTCCCGATTCCTGATTCCGCCGCCAGCGGCGGCAGCCTCGCCATATCCCAGCGCGGCGTCACATGCACCGCGGCATCGGCGTGTTCGCCGGCCTGCAGCCGCAGCGCGCCGGCGAAGGCGATCATCGCGCCGTTGTCGGTGCACAGCGCCGGGCGCGGGAAACAGACCCGGCCGCCACGGCGCTGCGCGGCCTCCTGCAGCTGCGCGCGCAGGCGCTTGTTGGCGCCCACTCCGCCGGCCACCACCAGGGTGTTGCAGCCGGCCGCGTCCAGCGCGCGCAGGCATTTGATCGCCAGCGTTTCCACCACGGCATCCTCGAACCCGCGCGCGATGTCCGCCCGCGTGGTGTCGGACTGGTCGCTGCCGCGCCAGGCCAGCAGCACCTGGGTCTTGAGCCCGCTGAAGCTGAAATCCAGCCCGGGCCGGTCGGTCATCGGCCGCGCGAATGTATAGCGCCCCGGCGTGCCGGTCTCGGCCAGTGCCGCCAGCTGCGGGCCGCCCGGGTATGGCAGGCCCATCATCTTGGCGGTCTTGTCGAAGGCCTCGCCGGCCGCATCGTCCAGGGTCTCGCCCAGCACCTCGTAGCTGCCCAGTGCCTTGACCGACACCAATTGGGTATGCCCGCCGGAGACCAGCAGCGCCACGAACGGCGGCTGCGGCGGGTCGTCTTCCATCAGCGGTGCCAGCAGATGGCCTTCCATGTGGTGCACCCCGATTGCCGGCACCTCCAGCGCCCAGGCCAGCGAGCGCGCCACCCCGGCACCGACCAGCAGCGCGCCCACCAGGCCAGGCCCGGCGGTGTAGGCCACTCCGTCCAGCTCGTCGATGCGCAGCCCGGCCTCGCCCAGGGTCTGGCGGATCAACGGCAGCAGCTTGCGCACGTGGTCGCGGCTGGCCAGCTCCGGCACCACCCCGCCGTATTCGGCATGCAGCGCGATCTGGCTGTACACCGCATGGGCGCGCAACGCCGGCACGCCGGTCAGGGCGGTGTCGTAGACCGCCACGCCGGTCTCATCGCATGATGATTCGATCCCAAGGACTTTCACGGCAACTCGGCAGATAAACGTGTGCGGCCATTTTCGCAGCTTTTGCGTTGCGCAGATCGGCCCGCCCGCAGATGCTGCCCTGCCGTTCCCGCCGCCCGCAAAACGCGCGCCGGCGCACGCTCTGCCTGGCCGTTCCCGGCAATTTTCGCCAAGGGCTTGCAGGCCGCCTGCAAGTCGTTATAATGCGCGGCTCGCCGGGGCAACCCGGAAATTCCGTCACGCGAGTCCGCTCGCACCCGCCCGGGGCTCCCGGACGGAAATCCCATTTTCTGGAGAACACATGCCCAGCGTTAAAGTCCGCGAGAACGAGCCCTTCGAATTTGCGCTCCGCCGTTTCAAGCGCACCTGCGAAAAGGCCGGCGTGCTGGCCGAGACCCGCAAGCGCGAGTTCTATGAAAAGCCGACCCAGGAGCGTAAGCGTAAGGCTGCCGCTGCCGTGAAGCGTCAGCTGCGTCGTTCCTCGCGCGACGTCACCAAGCGCCAGCGCTTGTACTGATCGAACACGGTTCCTTGCCGCCGGGTCTGCGCTGTAGGCGCGACCCGACCGGATCGAACCCAAGAGCCGGCACGCGCAAGCGTCGCCGGCTTTTTGTATTGGTCCGCAGCCCTCCTGGCAGCGCGATCCATGCCACGCCACACCGTCGCCGGATCCGGTGTTGCCTCACATCCCTGCCGCCGCCCTCGCTTGCCGAGGCGCGTCGCACCCGTTCACCTGCAACCCAGGAGTTACCCCATGCCCCTCAAGCAGCAGCTTACCGATGACATGAAGGCCGCGATGAAGTCCGGCGACAAGCACAGCCTGGGCGTGATCCGGCTGATCAACGCCGCAATCAAGCAGAAGGAAGTGGACGAGCGCATCGAGATGGACGATGCCGCCGTCATCGCCGTGCTCGACAAGATGGTCAAGCAGCGCAAGGACTCGGTCACCCAGTACGAAGGCGCCGCACGCGAGGACCTGGCGCAGATCGAGCGCGAGGAAATCGTGGTGATCGAGCGTTACCTGCCAGCCAAGATGGGCGAAGCCGAGATCGTGGCCGCCATCCAGGCCGCCATTGCGCAGACCGGCGCAAGCAGCCCCGCCGACATCGGCAAGCTGATGGGCGCACTCAAGCCCAAGCTCGCCGGCCAGGCCGACATGGGCCTGGTGTCCACGCTGGTGAAGAAGCACCTGGCGGGCTGACGCCACGCCCGCGTTCGCGCCTGCCCTGCGCAAGCAGCCGGGGCAGGCGTGTTGCGTTGGAAGTCACAGTGACAGTGACAGTGGCAGCGCTGCTGGCTGGCATCGCTGACCAGGCAGCACCAGGCTGGCGCTGGCGTCGCATCGAAACCGGAATGCGTCGGAACGCTATCCGGTGAGCCAGCAGTAGCGGCATCAGCACGCTAGGATCACTGGCGTGCTGATGCGCCTGCCGGCGCCTGCTTCGCTTCAAAGCCAGCATTCTCAAGCGACATACCGTAGAGCCGAGCGTTCCGGTAGCCGCGCTCATATGGCTGCAACGCCACGCCGTCCTGTCAGGCTCGCCGCCTCTGCGCATTCGAGAGGACGTTCGCATGTCCCTATCCAAGCGCAGCCACTGCCAGCCCGCTTGCAGCACGACCGATCGCAGTGCTGGGACTGCCTGCGCAACAACGCCACATCGGGCACACCCATCACGCGTTGCGCTCGATGTCTCGACTCGCGCGCGAACGCAGCTGCCACTTTTCACCGCACCTTCGATCCGGCCCTGTTAGAACGGTGACGCCAGCGCAGGCGCGGGCCAGGCACTCCGCATACCGGTCTGGCTCCATGCCACCTGCGTCAGCGACGGTATGCGCCAAGGATCTCGCCGGTGACGACGCTTTCCACCGAATACTTGCAAAAGCATCTGGGCCGCCTGCAGCGCAGTCTGCCGATGGCGCTGTTCAACCGGTTTCTCGAAATCGACGTGATGACGCAGGCCGCTTCGTTGTCGTTCTATGCGCTGCTGTCGCTGGCGCCGTTGCTGGTCTTGCTGCTGTGGCTGACCGCCTCGCTGTATCCACCGGCACAGGAAGCGCTGGTGCAACAGATCGCGCAACTGGCAGGTGGTAGCGCCGCCGAGGTGGCCGACACGGTGATCCGCAATGCCACCGACCAGCCCGGCGTCGGCTCGCTGGCCGGGCTGTGGAGCACGCTGCTGCTGTTCATCGGTGCCACCGCGGTGTTTGCGCAATTGCAGAACGCGCTGAACCTGATCTTCCGCACCGATAAGCAGCGCCTGGACGGCATCATGGCGTGGCTGAAGAAACGCGTCTTTTCCTTTGGGGTGATCCTGGCACTGGGCTTTCTGCTGATCGTGTCGATGATCGCCACCACCGCCCTGCAGGTAGTGTTCGCGCGGCTGCCGTCGGTACTGCCGGCGGTGGGCTATGTGACCACGCTGGCGCTGTACTCGGTGGCGTTCGCGTTTCTGTACCGCTACCTGCCCGATCGCACCGTCAACTGGCGGCAGGCCTTCGTCGGCGGCGTCATCACCGCCCTGCTGTTCGCGCTGGGCCGCTATGCCATCGGCGTGTACATCGCCAAGGCCGCGCCGGGCAGCGCCTACGGCTCGATGGGCACCCTGGTCATCCTGCTGGTGTGGATGTACTACGCCTCGGTGGTGTTCTTCGTCGGCGCCTTGCTGACTGCGGTCATCGACGAGCGCGTGCGCTCGCACCGCAAGCTGCGCGAGGCCGGCGTGGACCCGGATCACCCGCCCGAGGCCATCGCCACGCCAGTGGCGGCAGGCGTCCCCACGCTGCCGGACACACCTGCGCGCAGCTGACCCGGCGAAGGTGCGCTGATGCCTCTGGCGGCCGGCCGGCGCAGGCTGGCGCTGGCGGCTGGGATATCCTAGCGGGATGGCCCGCATCCCCGACGCATTCATCGACGAACTGCTTGCACGTACCGACATCGTCGAGATCGTGGGCGGCCGCGTGCCGCTCAAGCGCCAGGGCAAGGAGTATTCGGCGCGCTGCCCGTTCCACGACGAACGCTCGGCCTCGTTCACGGTCTCGCCGACCAAGCAGTTCTATCACTGCTTCGGCTGCGGCGCGCATGGCACGGCGATCAGCTTCCTGATGAATTACGACCGCCTCGAGTTTCTCGATGCGGTCGACGAGCTGGCCAAGCGCGCCGGCATGGAGATTCCGCGCGAGACCCAGCAACGCACCCCGCAACAGCAGGACGACAGCCGCGAGCTGTACTCGGCGCTGGAGGCGGCGACCAAGTTCTTCCAGCGCCAACTCGAAGGCAACGCACGCGCCGCCGAGTACCTGGACGGACGCGGCGTGGATGCGGAGAACCGCGCGCGGTTCCAGATCGGCTATGCACCCGATGGCTACAGCGCATTGAAGGACACCCTGGGCACCGATGCGCGTCGCATGAGCGTACTGGAACGTGCCGGGCTGTTTTCCAAGAACGACCGCGGCCATGTCTACGACAAGTTCCGCGACCGGGTGATGTTCCCGATCTTCGACCGCCGTGGCCGCGTCATTGCCTTCGGCGGCCGCATCCTGGGCGCGCCGGCCGATGGCCGCGACCCGGGCCCGAAGTACCTCAATTCGCCGGAAACCGCGCTGTTCCATAAGGGCCGCGAGTTGTACGGCCTGTGGCAGGTGCGCCAGGCCAACCAGAAGATCGAACGGCTGATCGTGGTGGAGGGCTACATGGACGTGGTCTCGCTGTTCCAGTTCGGCGTCACCCAGGCGGTGGCCACGCTGGGCACGGCCACCACGCCCGAACATGCCGAGCTGCTGTTCCGCAATGCGCCGGATGTTTACTTCTGTTTCGACGGCGACAACGCCGGGCGCAAGGCCGGCTGGCGCGCGCTCGAGTCGGTGCTGCCGCGCATGAAGGACGGCCGCCAGGCGTTCTTCCTGTTCCTGCCCGACGGCGAAGACCCGGACACCATCGTGCGCAAGGAAGGCGCGCAGGCCTTCGATACGCGCCTGAAACAGGCCACGCCGCTGTCGCAGTTCTTCTTCGACGAGATCTCGCGGCAGATCAACCTGCACACACTCGACGGCAAGGCGCGCCTGGCCGAACGCGCCAAACCGATGCTGGCGCAGATACCCGAAGGCGCGTTCGGCGATCTGATGCGGCAGGAACTGGCGCGCATGACCGGCGTGGGTGCCTCGCCCAGTTCGCCCGGCCACGGCGCCACGCCGCAGGCCCGCGTGCCCGCGCGGGTCGGCGCACCGGTGCAGCGGCGCAGCCTGGTGCGCGCGGCCATCGCGATCCTGCTGCAGCAGCCCTCGCTGGCGATGAGCCTGGAGGGCCAACACAACTTCGCTGGCCTGCGCCTGCCTGGAATCGAGTTGTTGATGGAACTGCTGGCTTTGGTGCGGCAGCGCCCCGAAATCAGCACCGGCGCGCTGTTGGAGCACTTTGCCGAACGCGAGGAACAAGCCGCCCTGCAGAAGCTGGCCGCGCAGGTGCTGCCAGGCGACGAGCAGAGCTGGGCGATCGAGTTGCACGACGCCATGGCCCAGCTCGACCGGCAACTGCTGCAGCAACGCCTGGAAGAATTGCAGGCCAAGCAACGTGCGCAGGGCCTGGACGACACGGATAAATACGAACTGCGCGAACTGCTGCGCCTGCGTCCCGGCGCGCGCTGATCACCCAGCGCTCCGCCCTCACGTTACCGATGGCTGCCGCATGCTCATAGATCCTTGAACAAGGTCTTGGCCATCGATTCGACCGACATGCCGACGGCCTCGATCTTGTCGACATCAACCAGCGCCGCCTGGCCGGCATGCGCAACCAACCGGTCGATCAGGTCATCGCGCGCCTGGGTGGCATCCACACTCTGCGTCTGTGGCGTCACCGGCACCGGTGTCAGCCATTCGGCGATCAATGCCTGATAGGCGGTGGTGTGCTGATGTGCCATCTGCTCGAGAAATTGCACGATGGTGGTGGGGATGCCGGTCAGGGTGCCGCTTAGCGGCTGATTGTTGATCTGCTGGTAGCTCACCGTGGACGCCACCGCGTTGGCGATGGCCACATCGACCAAGACGTCGATTTCCTCGATCGGCATGTTGCGATAAAGCGTCTTGATCTGGCCGAGCATCGGCACGGCCCAGGCATGGGGCACGCAATCGAGCGTATTCCACAGATCCACGTTCCATCGCTGATACGGCGCGGCCCCCGCCGGTGGCGGGGGCAATGCCTGCGCGCACAACGCTGCAAATGCACCGTTGCCGGGAGTAGCGCCGGCCGTGGGGTAACAATGCACCGCGTTGAAATTGTCCAGCTTGCCATTGGTTTTCAGCCAGGTCGCCAAGGTGGGCGATAGCGCGCCCCCCAGGCTATGCCCGGCGAAGATCACCGTGGCCTTGCTGCCATCCAGCGATTGCAGGAATTCCAGCAATCCGGTGTCCGGTGCCAGCGCGGAGGGTGGGCTCACCATGTTGAGCAGATGCCACACGCCCGTCGCCGCTCCCATCGAGATGACGGCGCTTCCCGGCTTGATTGGCTTTTTTGCGGCGACCGGAGCGGTGCCAAGCAGCGGCGAATAGCTCGTAAAGTCCACCACCGAGGAAACGTCGAAGTCTTCGCTGAACCAGTCGTAGAGCGACTCTGGATTGGTGGCGCTCAGTGCCACGACATACGCTTCGCCGATGCCGGGCATGGCGTCGGTATGGGCGACATACATCGCATTGCCCGACAGCGACGAATTGGGCGCTTGCCAGACCTGAGGCCCCCAGACCAGCTGCCAATCGCCGATTCTGTCCTGGCAGTCGGCCGATGCCAGTGTCTGCAACAACGTGGTCTGGTAATCCGCTTGCAACGCTGGCTGGCTGCCCTTGCGATCCCCCACCCAATTGGCAAGCGTGGAGAGCGCGAACGTCTGCTGATATTGGTCGTAACGCATGCAATGACTCCTTTCCCTGGCGTTGCGTGGACACGCGAGCACACACGAGCGCAGCGGCTGCCTGCGCACTCGGAATCTAGCAAGGATTCGCGCGCGTGGATGTCGGCTACAGCGCACTTTCAAGCCGTGGCACAGAGCGAACCTGGCGCTGCCACCGTCGTGCCCGCTGGCCGCTTGCGGACTGACGCAGCAGCACGCCCATGCGGGAACCGGGCGCACTACCGTGCCGGGCCACACGCAGTCACAGCAGTGAACTGACCTCTACAATGGCAGTCCGTTGGGTCGCTTCCCCCTCAAGTACACACGATGATCAAACACTGGCTGGCGCGGTTGCGCATCGATCCCTTCACCCTCGCGCTGCTGTGCACGGTCACGCTCGCCTCGCTGCTGCCGGTGTCCGGTACCGCTGCTGCGGTCATGGACGATGTCACCGACGTGGCGATCGCCGCACTGTTCTTCCTGCATGGCGCGCGGCTGTCGCGCGAGGCGGTCAAGGCCGGCGCGCTGCACTGGCGGCTGCATCTGGTGATCCTGGCCTGCACCTTCGTGCTGTTTCCGCTGCTCGGGCTGCTGCTCAAGCCGCTGGCGCATGTGGCACTGACACCGGAGCTGTACATCGGCGTGCTGTTCCTGTGCGCGCTGCCATCCACCGTGCAGTCCTCGATTGCGTTCACCTCGATGGCGCGCGGCAATGTCCCGGCCGCGGTCTGCGCGGCCTCGCTTTCCAGCCTGCTGGGGGTGTTCTTCACTCCGCTGCTGATGGGCGCGATGGTCGGCAGCCAGGGCGCAATGGCGCATCCGGCCGAAGCGATCGGCAAGATCCTGCTGCAATTGCTGGTGCCGTTCCTGGCCGGCCATTTCCTGCGCCCTTGGATCGGCGGCTGGGTGGAACGGCATCGGGCGGTGCTGCGTTACACCGACCAGGCCACCATCCTGCTGGTGGTCTATACCGCCTTCAGCGCGTCGGTGAACGAAGGGCTGTGGCAGAAGACCCCGTTGCCGGCCCTGCTTGCGGTGATCGGCGTGGCAGCCCTGTTGCTGGCGATGGCGATGGTCTCGATCACCTTCCTTGCGCGGCGCCTGCACTTCAACCGCGAAGACGAGATCGCCATCGTGTTCTGCGGCTCGAAAAAAAGCCTGGCCACCGGCGTACCGATGGCCAAGGTGATGTTCGCCGGTGGCGGGCTGGGCGCGATCGTGCTGCCGATCATGCTGTATCACCAGGTGCAGCTGATCGTCTGCGCGTTCGTGGCAGCGCGGTATGCGCGCAACGCTCCAGGCGATGCACCGCCGCAGCCCGGCAAGCGCTAGCCGGCGCATCGCGCTCGCCTGCTGGCGAGCGCCGGGACCAGGCAGCCGCAAGGTACAGCTGCGCATCCTCGTTCCCTCCTGAGACTAATACCCCGCCGACATACGCTCGGCGTGACAGCAGTTCGCATCGCCCGCGTTGGCCGACATCCCGACAGCTCACACTTTCGGACCTGCAGTGACGCGCCGCAACCCGGTTCGACGCTGCGTTCGACGTTTGTCACACAGAGGTGTCCATGGCTGTCTCGTTGCGTTCGCCGTCTCCTGCGCTCTGTGCGCTCTTTCTGTCGCTGGCGACACTGAGCGCCTGCGAGAAAACCACGCCAGCCGCGCCGCCGCGTCAGGCCGCCACGCCTTCAGCCGCGCCGGCCGGCATCGACTGGAACGAAGGTCACGTCGAAAAGGCTTTCGAAGAAGCCCGAAAGACCGGCAAACCGGTGCTGCTGTACTGGGGCGCGATCTGGTGCCCGCCCTGCAATCGCCTCAAGGCCACCACCTTCAAGGATCCGGCCTTCGTTGCGCAGACCCGGCGCTTCATCGCCGTGCATCTGGACGGCGACCAGGAGGAGGCGCAGCGCTGGGGCGAGCGTTTCGCAGTCAAGGGGTACCCCACCATCCTCATGCTGCGCCCGGATCGCAGCGAGATCACCCGGCTGATCGGCGACACCACGACGGCCCAGCTCATCGACAGCCTGCGCGCAGCGGCCCAGCGCACCACCAGCACCAGGCAACTGCTGGATGTGGCGCTCAAGACCCCTGCATCGCTCACGCAGGACGATTGGGCACTGCTCGCCGGCTACAGCTGGCTCTACGACAATCAACTGGTCGATGCCAAGCAGGCCCCCGGCGTGCTGGCACGCTTGGCAAAGACAGCGCCGCAGCCGGCGTTGCAACGGCAATTCGGCCTGCTGGCGGTGCTCGCCAACAGGCAGAAGCCGGTCGCCACGCCTGCCACGCATGCCTTGCTGCAGGCGGTGATCGCCGATCCGGCCGAGGTCCGGGCCAATCTGCATGTGCTGGTCCCCGGTGCAGCCACCCTGGTGGCCTCGGCCAGCGATGATGCGCACGCGCGGGCCAAGCTGTCGGAGGCATTCAATCGGGCATTGGCGCAAGCCTATGCCGACCCCACGCTGCCGATCGTGGACCGGCTACGCACCGCGTCTGCAGTGATCGCGCTCGCACGTCTGTCTCAGGGGCAGCCCGAAGCCGCCGAGCAGCAAGAAGGGCCGCAGCCGCCGCTGCCTGCCGCCGTGGTGGAGACCGTGCATCAACGTGTGCACTGGGCCGTTGCAGCGGCCAAGACCGCCGAGGAGCGCCAATCCGCCATCGAAAGCGCGGTCGATCTACTGGTGGAGGTAGGCGACAACAGCGCGGCCGAACAGTTGCTGCTGGCCGAGTTGGGCCGCAGCAAGACGCCGTCCTATTACATGCCCTACCTGGGCCACCTGGCCGAAGAGCGCGGCGACAGCAAGACGGCGCTGTCCTGGTTCAAGAGGGCATACGCCACCCCTGGCAGCGAAGGAACGCTGGTACAGCGCGGCATGCCGTATCTGGATGCCATGATCCGCCTCAACCCAAACGATGCCGCCGCCATCGAAGCGCTTGCAGGCCAGGTGATCGGCGATCTGGCCAAGCAACCCGATGGCTATCTGCGCAAGAACCGCAGGCACTTCGACCCGGTGGGCGCATCGTTGCAGGCCTGGAGCAAACAGCACCCCGCGCAAGGCAGCGCAGTGCTGGCGCGCCTGCGGCAGAAGGCGCAGACCACCTGTGGCGGCAAGACCGATTGCGCCGCCTGGTTGGGCTAGAGCGGCAGGCGCCCAGCGCGCCTGCGCCGCGCACTGGCGGCGGCCGTAGCCGGAACTAACGCACCCACGGCAACAGCAGGTGATCGACCATCAGGAAGGCGAACAACGCCATCAGATAGACGATGGAATAGCCGAACATCTTCATCGAAAACAGTTCGTCCGGCGGGTCGAGCATGCGCCAGGCGTACCAGAGGAACACCACGTTGAGCACCAGCGCACCGCCCAGGTAGAACATGCCGCTCATGCCCACCACCACCGGCAGCACCGTCACCAGCGCCAGCAGCACCGTGTACACCAGAATCTGCTTGCGCGTATGCGGCACACCGTGGGTCACCGGCAGCATCGGGATCGCGGCCTTGGCGTAATCGGCGCGGCGGAAGATCGCCAGCGCCCAGAAATGCGGCGGGGTCCAGATGAAGATGATCAGCACCAGCAACGAGGCATTGATCCAGTCCGCGGTGGTCGGCAAGCCGGTCACCGCGGCCCATCCCAGCATCGGCGGCGTGGCGCCGGCCAGGCCGCCGATCACGATGTTCTGCGAGGTCGCGCGCTTCAGGTAGACGGTGTAGATCACCGCATACCCGATCAGCGAGGCGAAGGTCAGCACCGCGGTGATCACATTCACCCACACCACCAGAATGGTCATGGAGATCACGATCAGCGCGCCGGCGAACACCAATACCTGCCACGGCCGCACCTTGCCCACCACCAGCGGACGCCACGAGGTGCGCGCCATCTGCGCGTCGATCTTGGCATCGAGCAATTGGTTGATCGCCGCCGCTGCCGAGGCGGCCAGCCAGATGCCCAGAAAGCCCAGCGCGCCGGTGCGCACCTGCACCCAGGACGGCATGCCGGGAATGGCCAGGAACATGCCCACCAGCGCGGTGAACACGATCAGTGCCACCACCTTGGGTTTGGTCAGATCCCAGTAATCGCGTGCGCTGACGGCCATGCTCACTCCGGCGCGCGCAACCGCGCCAACAGGGAGACCAGCACGAACAACAGTGCCACCGCGCCACCGTTATGCAGCACCGAGACTTCCAGCGGCAGCGCCAGCTTCACGTTGAGCATGCCCAGCGTCACCTGCACCGCCACCAGCAGCGCCAATGCGCCTGCCCACACCCGCATGCCCGGCGAGCGCGACAAGCGCCACGCCAGCCACCACAGGTACAGCGCAGTGGCAATCGCCCACAGCCGGTGCGCCATCTGGATGGCGATCCGCGCCGCGCCATCGAGCACGCCGCCTTCGTAATCCACGCCAATGCCGCGCCACAGTGTGAAGCCCTCGCGGAAGTCGTGCGGCGGCCACCACTGGCTGACGCAACGCGGGAAGTTGTCCGCAGACCAACTGCCGCCGCCGCACGCCAGCGCGGCGTAGTTGGCGCTGACCCAGCCACCGAGCGCGATCTGCAGGCCCAGCACCGCCACGCCCAGCCGCAGCAGCCATTTCAACCGCGAGGCGTCGGCCAGCGTGATCGGCAGGTGCGTGGCACGCCAGGCCATCCACACCAGCAGCGAGAACATCAGCATGCCGCCGAGCAGATGGCCCATCACCACGATGGGCTTGAGCAACAGCGTCACCGTCCACATGCCCAGCAGCGCCTGGAAGATCACCACCGCCAGCGTCAGCACCGCCGCGCGCGCCAGGTCGATGTTGCTCCAGCGCAACGCCGCCAACAGCAGGATGGCCTCGCCGGCCAGCGCCACGCCCATCGCCACCCCATGCCAGCCGGACATGTACAGCGGGATCGACAACGCCACCAGCACTGCGGCCGAAACAACCTGGGCAATGCCCATGCGACGGCGGCGCGCGGCCAGCAGCGTCAGCACCAGCACCTCCACACCCAGCGCCCCGGCCAGGAAGCGGTGCACCTGCTCGCGCCAGGCCTTGTGCGACTCCAGCGGCCGGATCTTGCTGGCCACATGCGTGTTGGCTTCGTCGGTGGTCTGCGGCCAGGTCACGCGGCCGTAGCAGGTCGGCCAGTCCGGGCAGCTCATGCCGGCATCGGACAGGCGCACGAACGAACCAAACAGGATCGTGCTCGCAGTGAACAGCGCCGCCAGCCAGGCCATGCGGTGGAAGTGACGGAACAATACCGGTGGCGCAAACAGATTCATCGAAACGGGCTCACATCAGTTTCAGCAGCTTGACCAGATCCGCACGCAGGCCGGCCGGGTCGAAGCCCGGGGCATAGCGCAGGATCACGAAGCCGTTGGGGTCGATCACATACACCGGCACGCCGGCCGCATCGTCTGCATGCGGCAGCGCGTCGCGCAGCTGTGCGTCGTCGCGCAGCACGCGCAAGGCCGGCATCGGCGGCAGCCCGGCCGGCGGCGTACCGATCCACAGCACCTCCACCTTGTCGGCGCGATGGCCCAGCAATTGCCACACCTTGTCCAGTTCCGCGGCCAATGCCACGCACCGCTGCGCACACCCTTCCGGCGGAGCCAACGCGATCCGCCATACGCGCTGCCCAGGTGCCCATGCATAGCGCTGCCCGTTTGCGCGCACGGGCGTCAGCGCACGCAGGTCGGCAGGCGGATTGAGCAATTGGCCGTTGTTGCGCATCGATGCCGGCTGCCAGCCGGAAAAGCGCAGCACGCCGGCCAGCAACATCGAGCCGAAGAACAGCACCGCCAGGGCAATCAGCATTCTGCGGCCGCGTTTGACCGCGTGCGGTGTGGCCGATGGAGAGGTGGTCATACCGGCGATTTTCTCATGCCGCAGGCGTCAGTGCCCGCGCCTGCCTCGCCGCGCACGCCAGCTCAGCAGCGCGGCGGTGCACAGCACCGCCAGCGCCAGCCCGAACCATTGCACCGCGTAACCCAAGTGCCGCGCGGGCGGCAGCGTGTTGGGCAACATGTCCAGATCGCGCACGTAGCCCACCGGCAGTGCAGGGTCCAGGCGCAGCACCTGCGACGAAATGTCGCGCCTGCCAAGCGTGGTTCTTAGCGCCTCCGCATCCAGGCGCGTGGCCAACCAGGTCTGCCCCGCGCGCCCCGGCGTCAATGCCGGCCCGATTGGCAACCCCGCCGATGGCGGTGCGCTCACCAACCCCTGCACGGTCTGGGTACCCTCAAGGGCAGCGATAGTGGGCAACTGCCGATCGGCTGGCAATGGCAGCCAGCCCAGATCGACCAATATGCTTTCTGACATGCCTTCCGGCGCCGCCAGCTGATACACGCGCACACCGGCACGCCCGTCGTGCAGCTGATTGTCCAGCAACACTTGTTGCGGCAAAAACCGCACGCGCCCGCGCACCCATGCCAGCTCGTGCGGCGAGTTCAGCGCCTGGGCCAGGGGCAGTGTGGTGTCGCGCACATGCGCGGCGAGGTCCAGCAAGGCCTGCTTGCTGTGCATACGCTGCAACTGCCAGTGCCCAAGCGACGCAAAACCCGCGCTCACCAGCACCGCCAACGCCCAGCCGACCACCGCCGTGTGCTTGCGCGTCATGACAAGCGGCGCAAAAAGGCGTGCAATGTCATCACCACGCCGACTGCAACCGGGGCTGTTGTGAACGATTCGCTCAAGACGCTGCTGATTGTCGCCTTCCTGATCGTGATCCTGTGGAACCTGGGCGCCGGTCTCTACTACCTGCTCACCGACCGTGGCCAGACCAAACGCACCGTCAACGCACTCACCTGGCGCATCGGCTTATCGGTCGCCCTGATCGCGATCGTGATCATCGGCATCTACACCGGCTGGATCAAGCCGCATGGCGTCGGCCGCTGAGGGGCCGGGATTGGGGATTCGGCATTGGGGATTCGTAAACGCGCAGGCGCCTGCTCTTGCGAATCCCGAATCACCACTGCCGAATCCCCGCCCTCAAAGGACATACACGAACAGGAACAGCGCCAGCCACACCACGTCGACGAAGTGCCAGTACCACGCGGCCGCTTCGAAGGCGAAGTGGTTGTCGCGGGTGAAGTGGCCCTTGGCCGCGCGTAGCCACATCACCGCCAGCATGATCGTGCCCAGCAGCACGTGCATGCCATGGAAACCGGTGAGCATGAAGAACGTGGAGCCGTAAATGCCCGAGCCCAGGGTGAGATTGAGCTCGGTATAGGCGTGGATATATTCCTCGGCTTGCAGGAACAGGAACACGCAGCCCAGCAGCACCGTCAGCCCCAGCCACAGCAGCAACGCACCACGGCGCCCGCCCTTCAGCGCGTGATGGGCAATGGTCAGTGTCACGCCGGAGCTGAGCAGGATCAAGGTATTGATCAGCGGCAGGCCCCAGGCCGGAATGGTCTGGAACTGCCCCCCGATCGTGCCCGGGCCATTGGTCGGCCAGGCTGCCGAATAGCCATTCCACAACAATTCGTTGGTCATCACGCCGTCGCCTTCGCCACCCAGCCAGGGCAGCGTCAGCACGCGCGTATAAAACAGCGCACCGAAGAAGGCGCCGAAGAACATCACTTCGGAAAAAATGAACCACACCATTCCCATGCGGAACGAACCGTCCACCTGGCGGTTGTAGTTGCCGGCGTTGGACTCGCGAATGACGTCGCCAAACCACATGAACAAGGTCGCCAGCAGCATCGCCATGCCGGCGAAGAAGGTCCAGCGCCCCCACGCCGCGTCGTTGAGCCAGCTGGCCACGCCGATCATCATCACGAACATCGCAATCGAGCCGACGAACGGCCATTTGCTCTGGCTCGGGACGAAATACGCATCGGCGTTGGGACTGTGATCGGCCATGGCGTTGCTTCCGTGTCGTGGTAAGGGTGGATGGACTTACGGTGCGGCGCGTGGCGCACCAGAGGCGCCTGCGCCCTGCAGTTCAGAGGTCAGCGCGTCATTGCGGTAGAACGTGTAGGACAAGGTGATGGTGGTGACTTCCGGCGGCAGCGCTGGATCGACGATGAAACGCAGCGGCATGTCGCGCGTCTCGCCGGCCTGCAAGGTCTGCGCGGTGAAACAGAAACATTCGGTCTTGTTGAAATACCCCGATGCACGCGTCGGCGCGACCGACGGCACCGCGCTGCCAACCACTGCGCGTGCACTGTCGTTGCGCGCGAAGTACAGCGCTTCATTGAGCTCGCCAGGCACCACATCCATCGTCATCTGCTCGGGATGGAAGGTCCATGGCAATTTGGAATTGACCCCGGCGTCGAACTCTACCCGCACCGTGCGCTTGCCTGGCACGGCGAGCGTGCCCGCGCCTGCCCGCGCGTTGCCGGGCGCGCGCTCCATGCGAATCCCGAAGACCTTCTCGCAGGCGATGCGATACAGCGGCACCAAGGAAAACGTCAGCACGAACACGCCCAGGACCACAGCAACCAGCTTGAACAAGCCAGCTGTGGGTGCAGGCGCGGGCGCGCGTGCATTCACCGCCCGATGACTCCGGATGCGATGAACCCCGCGTAGATCAACAACGCGATGATGCCGACCGTGATCGCCGTGCGTCGCACCGCGCGGCGCTGCTGCGCCTGCCGCTCGGCCGCAGAAAGCAGACGCGTCACTGCCGGCGCCGAGGCAGACTCAGTGACCGATGTCTTCATGCGCAAGATCTCCAGGCTTGATCACCGGCGGCACGGTGAAGGTATGCGCAGGCGCCGGTGACGGCACCGTCCACTCCAACCCCTTGGCACCTTCCCACGCACGCGCATCGGCACGGGCGCCGCTGCGCAGCGAAGCGAACAGGATCGCCGCCATCAGGAACGGGGTGGCGAACATGCCGAAGGCACCGATCGAGCTGACCAGGTTCCAGTCGGCGAATACCACGTTGTAATCGGGGATGCGCCGCGGCATGCCGGCCAGGCCGAGGAAATGCTGCGGGAAGAACAGCAGGTTGACGAAGATCATCGTCCACCAGAAATGGAACTTGGCCCAGGCCTCGTTGTACATGCGCCCGGTCCACTTCGGCCACCAGTAGTACACCGCCGCAATCAGCGCGAACACCGCGCCGGTGACCAGCACGTAATGGAAATGCGCCACCACAAAATAGGTGTCGTGATACTGGAAGTCGGCCGGCACGATCGCCAGCATCAGCCCCGAAAATCCACCGATGCTGAAGAGAATCACGAACGCCACCGCCCACAACATCGGCGATTCGAAGGTCAGCGAGCCCTTCCACATCGTGCTGACCCAGTTGAACACCTTCACCCCGGTCGGGATGGAGATCAGCATGGTGGCGAACATGAAGTAGATCTCGCCCCCCAGCGGCATGCCTACGGTGAACATGTGGTGCGCCCACACGATGAAGCTCAGAAACGCGATCGCCGCAATCGCGTACACCATCGCCTGGTACCCGAACAGCGGCTTGCGGCTGAAGGTGGGGATGATTTCACTGACCACGCCAAACGCCGGCAGGATCATGATGTACACCTCCGGGTGCCCGAAGAACCAGAAGATGTGCTGGTACATCACCGGGTCGCCGCCGCCGGCCGCGTTGAAGAAGCTGGTGCCGAAGAACTTGTCGGTCAGCAGCATGGTCACCGCACCGGCCAGCACCGGCATCACCGCAATCAGCAAAAACGCGGTGATCAGCCAGGCCCAGCAGAAGATCGGCATCTTGAGCAGGTCGATGCCGGGCGCACGCATGTTCAGCACGGTGGCGATGATGTTGATCGCGCCCATGATCGAGCTGACGCCGGCCACGTGGATGGCGAACACGCTGAAGGCCACGTTGTAGCCGCCCTGCAGCGACAACGGCGGGTACAGCGTCCAGCCACCGGCCGGCGCGCCGCCGGGAAGAAACAAGGTCAGCAACAGCAAGGTGAACGCCACCGGCAGCAGCCAGAACGACCAGTTGTTCATGCGTGGCAACGCCATGTCCGGCGCGCCGATCTGCAACGGAATCATCCAGTTGGCCAGGCCCACGAAGGCCGGCATCACGCCACCGAAGATCATCACCAGCGCATGCACGGTGGTCATCTGGTTGAAGAATTCGGGTTTGACGAACTGCAGGCCCGGCTGCATGAGTTCGGCGCGGATCACCACGCTCATCGCCGCGCCGATGATGAACATCACGAAGGAGAACAGCAGGTACAGCGTGCCGATGTCCTTGTGATTGGTCGAAAAGAACCAGCGCTCGACGAAACCGGGCTGGTGGTGTCCGTGGTGATCGACTGCGGTATGCGCCATGACGGAACGACCTCTGCGAAGCGGTGCGGTTGCGTGCGGTTAAAGAGCGGCGGTCGGTGCGGCAGCCGGCGTCGCGGGTGCGGTGGCAGGCGCTGCATCGCCAGCGGGCGCCGGCGCCGGTGGTGCAGGAGCGGGCACCGCGGGAGCCGGTGCCGCGCCTGCGGGCGCCGCTTGCGCAGCACCGCGACGCGAGGCCAGCCAGCGCTGGAAGTCGGCCTTGGGCAGGGCCTCGACCACGATCGGCATGAACCCATGGTCCTTGCCGCATAGCTCGGCGCATTGCCCGCGATACACGCCCGGCTGCTCGATATTGGTCCAGGCTTCGTTGACGATGCCCGGGATCGCATCCTGCTTCCAGCCCAGTGCCGGCACCCACCACGCATGGATGACGTCGTCGGCGGTGATGACGAAGCGGATCTTGGTGTTGACCGGCAACACCAGCCGGTTGTCGACATCCAGCAGGTAGTACGGCTGCGAGGCCACGGTGGGACGCTCGCCGCTCTGGCGGATCCGGTCCGATTCGCGCGCCAGGCGGCTGGTGAATTCCACGCCCTGGCCCAGGTATTCGTATTTCCACATCCACTGGTAGCCGGTCACCTTGACCGTCATTTCCGATTCGCGCGTGTCGTACATCGCAATCAGCTTGGCCGTCGCTGGCCAGGCCATGGCGATCAGCACCAGCACCGGAATCACCGTCCACAGCACTTCGGCCCGCGTGTTGTGGCTGAACTGTGCAGCCACCGCGCCCTTGGACTTGCGGAACTTGAAGATGGCATAGCCCATCGCGCCGAACACCAGCGCGCCGATCACCACGCAGACCCACAGCGCCACCATGTGCGCCTCGTAGGCCATGCGCGCGGTCTGGGTCACCCCGCGGCCCATGTTGAGCTGCCATTCCTTGGGATCGGCCGATTGCGCCAAGGCGGCCGGTGCGCCTGCCAGCATCGCCAAGGCCAGGCCCCATCCCGTGTACATCCACTTCCAGCTGCTGCGTTGCGTCATTGCCTAGACCCTTACGTCATCGGTGACGGCCATTGGCGGCCGCGAGCAAGCGTTTCAGCGTATCTGCCAGTTCCACACGTTCGGCCGGCCCGAGAAAACTTCCGATCTCGATCTGCCTGCCGCTGCTCACCAACAGCACCCTGTCATCGCGTTCCATGCACAGCCGCACCCAATGCGGATGTGCCTGAAACGCTGGTGGCGCATGCCCGGACGGAAACACCTCGACAGCGGTCTCCCCTACCCGGATCGCTTCTTCGCGCTCGCCGCTTCGCCACACCTGCCGCAGCGCCAGCGCCACCACACTACTGTGCAACAGGGCGAATACCGGCGCGAATGCATTGCCGGTCCACCACCCCAGGCCCGCAAACAACCACATCGTTCCAGCTAGGACCGCAAACAACAACACGAACTGCCGGGACGACAGTGCCCGTGGAGGCCGCAACCGCACTTGCGTCCCGACCCCTTCGGACATCAACGGCAGCACTTCGATCATTGGCGACACGCAGCGGACTGCGGGAACAGCCCGATGGTAGACCCGCGCCGACGCATGCGGCAAGCGTTTCCGGCGATCGGCGATTTGCTGCAGTGCAGCTAAAAGTGCGAGTAAATCAATCACTTCGCGAAAGCCGCTGCGTGCCCGCCTGTTGCGTAGGGGCACCGTCACAGCCTCGGGCCACCTGCACAAAACGGCGGGAAAGCTGCCGCATCCACACAAGTGTGCAACCGCCGTGGCTCACTAGAATGAGCGCGGATATCCAGGCCCCCTTTCGCATGAACGCCCAGCTCGATCCCACTGCCTCTTCCAGTACCGCCCATTCGCTGCTGGCGCCCGAATTACCGGCAGCGCCCGGTGCATTGCGCGCCGCCATCACCGCCGCCTGGCTCAAGGACGAAGCCGAACACGTGCACGAGCTGCTCGACCAGGCACGTCTGCCCGCCGCCGATCAGGCCAAGGTGCAGGCGCTAGCCGCCGACCTGGTCAGCCGCGTGCGCGCCCGCGCGCAGGATCAGGGCGCAATCGAAGCCTTCATGCGCCAGTACGACCTCGGCAGCGAGGAAGGCGTATTGCTGATGTGCGTGGCCGAAGCGCTGCTGCGCATTCCCGACCAGGACACCGCAGACAAGCTGATCCGCGACAAGCTCGGCGATGCGGACTGGAAGAAGCACATGGGCGGCAGCGACTCGGTGCTGGTCAACGCCTCCACCTGGGGCCTGATGCTCACCGGCAGGTTGGTGCAGCTCAACGACCTCACCCGCGCCGATGTGCCTGGTGCGTTCAAGCGCCTGATCGGCCGCGTCGGCGAGCCGGTGATTCGCCTGGCCGTGCGCCAGGCCATGAAGATCATGGGTCACCAATTCGTCATGGGCCGCACCATTGGCGAGGCACTGTCGCGTTCGCGCAAGGGCGACAATGCCCACTACCGCTACTCGTTCGACATGCTCGGCGAAGGCGCGCTCACCATGAAGGATGCGCAGCGCTATCTGCAGGCGTATCGCGATGCGATTCATGCGATCGGCCGTAGCGGCAGCTTCGTCGGTACCGACGTGTTCGCAGCGCCCAGCATCTCGATCAAGCTGTCGGCACTGTATCCGCGCTACGAACATGCCAAGCGTGCGCGGGTGATGGCCGAGCTGGTTCCAGGCGTGCTGGAGTTGGCGCAGCTGGCCAAGTCCTATGGCATCGGCTACACCGTCGACGCCGAGGAAGCCGATCGTCTGGAACTGTCGCTGGACATCATCGAAGCCACCTTCTCCGATCCATCGCTGGATGGATGGGAAGGCTACGGCCTGGCCGTGCAGGCGTATCAAAAACGCACGCCGTACACGATCGATTTTCTCGCCGATCTTGCGCGCCGTGTCGGGCGACGCATTCCAGTTCGCCTGGTCAAAGGCGCGTACTGGGACGCAGAAATCAAGCGCGCGCAGATCGAAGGTCACCCCGGCTACCCGGTGTTTACGCGCAAGCAGAATACCGACGTCTCGTATCTGGCCTGTGCGCGTCGCATGTTCGCGCACAATGACGCGCTCTATCCCATGTTCGCCACCCACAACGCGCAGACCATCGCTGCCGTGCGGGCGATCTCCGGTGGCAAGGTCTACGAGCACCAGAAGCTGCACGGCATGGGCGATGACCTGTACGCCGAAGTGATTCCGGCCGATCGCCTGGGTTTGCCGTGCCGCGTGTATGCGCCGGTCGGTTCGCATGAGGATCTGCTGCCCTATCTTGTGCGTCGCCTGCTCGAGAACGGCGCCAATTCCAGCTTCGTCAATCGCATCACCGATGAGGACGTCGCCATCGAAGACCTGATCCGCGATCCGGTCGAAGCGGTGTCGTCGTTCGCTTCGATCCCGCATCCCAAGATCCCGCTGCCGACCGACCTGTTGCGCAGCCAGAACCAGAACAGGAAAAACTCCATGGGCGCCAATCTCGCCAACGACAACGATCTGCGGCAGCTGGCCGACCAACTCAACGCCGCGATCAAACTGTGGACGGCAACACCATTGGTGCCCGGCGCAGTCGTCAGCACGCCGCGCGCGCCTGTGCTCAATCCTGCAGATCGCCGCGAGACGGTCGGGCATTGGCAACCAGCCGACCCGGCCACCGTGCAGAAGGCGCTTGCAACCGCAGCGGCTGCGCAGCCGGCCTGGAATCGGACGCCGGCGGCAAGCCGCGCCACCATCCTGGAGCACGCTGCCGACCTGCTTGAAACGCGCATGCCCGAATTCATGGCGATCTGCGTCAAGGAAGCCGGCAAGACCCTCCCCGACGCCGTCGCCGAGGTGCGCGAAGCGGTCGATTTCCTGCGCTACTACGCCGGCCAGGCGCGCGTGCAATTCGGTGCCCCCGAACGCCTGCCAGGGCCCACCGGCGAATCCAACGAACTGCAGCTGCATGGCCGCGGTGTGTTTGTCTGTATCAGCCCATGGAATTTCCCGCTGGCGATCTTTCTCGGTCAGGTGGCCGCAGCGCTGGCGGCGGGCAACACCGTCATCGCCAAGCCGGCCGAGCAGACCAATCTGATCGGCTTTGCGGCAGTCAAACTGCTGCATGAGGCTGGCGTGCCGGAAGCGGCTGTTCAATTCCTGCCCGGCGATGGCGCCACGGTCGGTTCCGCACTGACCAACGACCCGCGGGTGGCCGGTGTGGCCTTTACCGGCTCCACCGACACCGCGCGCATCATCAATCGCACCCTTGCTGCCCGCGATGCGGCGATCGGCGTCTTGATCGCCGAGACCGGCGGCCAGAACGCGTTCATCGCCGACTCGTCCTCACTGCCAGAGGCAGTGGTCAAGGATGCGATCTCCAGCGCCTTCATGTCCGCTGGGCAGCGCTGTTCCGCGGCACGCGTGCTGTTCGTCCAGGACGACATCGCCGACAAGGTCATGACCATGCTGGCCGGCGCCATGGGCGAACTGAAGATCGGCGACCCGGGCGTGCTTTCCACCGACGTTGGCCCTGTGATCGACGCTGATGCCCTCAAGATCCTCGACGATCACACAGCACGCATGGACCGCGAAGCCCGCCTGATCGCAACCACCAGGCTGGACGAGGGCACCACCCACGGAAGCTTCTTTGCCCCGCGCGCCTACGAATTGACCTCACTCGCCCAGCTGCAGCGCGAAGTTTTCGGCCCGGTGCTGCACGTCATCCGTTGGAAGGCCGACCAGCTTGATGCGGTGATCGAGCAGATCAATGCGACTGGCTACGGCCTGACGCTGGGCGTGCATTCGCGTATCGGCGAAACCATCGAGCGCATCACGTCCCGCATTGCGGTGGGCAATGTCTACGTCAATCGCAACCAGATCGGCGCCGTTGTCGGGGTTCAGCCGTTCGGTGGCCAGGGACTGTCCGGAACCGGCCCCAAGGCCGGCGGCCCACACTATCTGTTGCGTTTTGCCACCGAAAAGGTCGTCACGGTCAACACCACAGCCGCTGGCGGCAATGCCTCGCTCCTGACGTTGGGCGACTAGGCAGTTGACCCGGCGTTGGGGGTAGCCTTGTTGAAACGCAAAAACCCCGCCATTGGCGCAATGCCAGTCAGTCAAGCCCCGAAGCGAGCTGATCCATTAAAAAGGGAACGTGTTCGACACGTTCCCTTTTTTGCTTGATGAACCTGTTTGCGAGCGTCTGCGCAAGACGTTACCGCGAGCCCTGTTCGACCCGACCAACTCGGCACGTTGATAGAGCCGGCCTGGATCGAGCAGGCGCTATTCGACCGAGCCTACTTCTCGGTCGCGTTCCTGCTGGACTGGCAGGCTGCGGGCACGCAGCGTCACTGGCTGATGCGGGCCGGGACAACCTGCGCCATGAAATCGTCGAACAACTCGCGCCCGGCGATGCACGCATCCGCATGCCGGTCTCGCCACAAGCGCGCAAGGCACGTCCGGAATTGCCCAGCCACTGGCAGGCGCGCCTGATCGAGGGCAGGCGCGCCTGATCGAGGTCAGCTAAGGGGGCGGCTACGGCGCTTCGTCACCTCGTTGCCGTGTCGCCACACGCATCCAGCAGCACCGGCCATGCACCGGCGCGCTCCAAGATGGAGGTCAGCCGGGCAAAAACAATGCGGTTAGAGGCGCACTGCTCAGTGGGCAGGCAGTGGCCGGGGTTGCCGGATCGGCTTTCGGCGCAAAAAACAAACCCCCAGTCCGCTTGGACTGAGGGTTTGGGGTAAAGCCCCTGGCGATGACCTACTCTCGCATGGCTTGAGCCACACTACCATCGGCGCAGCTGCGTTTCACTTCCGAGTTCGGGATGGGATCGGGTGGTTCCACAGCGCTAATTTCACCAGGGAGACGGTTGGAGCAGCGCTTTGGAGCGCTCGTCTCGCAGAGGTAACTTGTGACGTAGCTTGCGTTTGGTGATCTACCAACGTTCGTTGGGACCAAGGCAACTTGAGGTTATATGGTCAAGCCGCACGGATCATTAGTATCAGTTAGCTCAATACATTGCTGTACTTACACACCTGACCTATCAACCACGTAGTCTACATGGTTCCTTTAGGGGGCTTGTGCCCCGGGAAGTCTCATCTTGAGGCGCGCTTCCCGCTTAGATGCTTTCAGCGGTTATCGCTTCCGAACATAGCTACCCGGCAATGCCACTGGCGTGACAACCGGAACACCAGAGGTTCGTCCACTCCGGTCCTCTCGTACTAGGAGCAGCCCCTCTCAAACTTCCGACGCCCATGGCAGATAGGGACCGAACTGTCTCACGACGTTCTGAACCCAGCTCGCGTACCACTTTAAATGGCGAACAGCCATACCCTTGGGACCGACTACAGCCCCAGGATGTGATGAGCCGACATCGAGGTGCCAAACACCGCCGTCGATATGAACTCTTGGGCGGTATCAGCCTGTTATCCCCGGAGTACCTTTTATCCGTTGAGCGATGGCCCTTCCATACAGAACCACCGGATCACTAAGACCTACTTTCGTACCTGCTTGATCCGTCGATCTTGCAGTCAAGCACGCTTATGCCTTTGCACACAGTGCGCGATGTCCGACCGCGCTGAGCGTACCTTCGTGCTCCTCCGTTACTCTTTAGGAGGAGACCGCCCCAGTCAAACTACCCACCATACACGGTCCCTGATCCGGATAACGGACCTAGGTTAGAACGTCAAGCACGACAGGGTGGTATTTCAAGGATGGCTCCACTGCAGCTAGCGCCACAGTTTCATAGCCTCCCACCTATCCTACACAGACGAACTCAACGTTCAGTGTAAAGCTATAGTAAAGGTTCACGGGGTCTTTCCGTCTTGCCACGGGAACGCTGCATCTTCACAGCGATTTCAATTTCACTGAGTCTCGGGTGGAGACAGCGCCGCTGTCGTTACGCCATTCGTGCAGGTCGGAACTTACCCGACAAGGAATTTCGCTACCTTAGGACCGTTATAGTTACGGCCGCCGTTTACTGGGGCTTCGATCAAGAGCTTCGCCTTGCGGCTGACCCCATCAATTAACCTTCCAGCACCGGGCAGGCGTCACACCCTATACGTCCACTTTCGTGTTTGCAGAGTGCTGTGTTTTTGATAAACAGTCGCAGCGGCCTGGTTTCTGCGACCCTCTTCAGCTATAGCTCGCACGAGCCACCAAAAAGGGTGCACCTTCTCCCGAAGTTACGGTGCCATGTTGCCTAGTTCCTTCACCCGAGTTCTCTCAAGCGCCTGAGAATTCTCATCCTACCCACCTGTGTCGGTTTACGGTACGGTCTTCGTGAGCTGAAGCTTAGGAGCTTTTCCTGGAAGCGTGGTATCAGTGACTTCGCCAAAAAGGCTCGTCTCGGTGCTCGGTCTTAAAGGATCCCGGATTTGCCAAAGATCCAAACCTACCGCCTTTCCCCGGGACAACCAACGCCCGGTACACCTAACCTTCTCCGTCCCTCCATCGCACTCACGCGAGGTGCAGGAATATTAACCTGCTTCCCATCGACTACGGCTTTCGCCCTCGCCTTAGGGACCGACTAACCCTGCGTCGATTAACGTTGCGCAAGGAAACCTTGGGCTTTCGGCGTGCGGGCTTTTCACCCGCATTATCGTTACTCATGTCAGCATTCGCACTTCCGATACCTCCAGCAGACTTCTCAATCCACCTTCGCAGGCTTACGGAACGCTCCTCTACCGCGCATAAAACACGTTTTATGCA